>PLUF01000041.1 GCA_003164815.1 Candidatus Gagatemarchaeum stordalenia | reverse complement strand
CCCTGTGAGTTTTGTCCCACACCCTCGCCGGACCACCCACCGATTAGACGGACCCCCCAGTTTATCTACGGAAAGCGACCTGCTCCCAGCGGTTTTGGCCAGCTGCCCGTCCTGCGGGGCAGAGATAGTACAGAGCACGGTCTTCTGCCGCTCGTGCGGCCAGAGGCTCGTACCCGAAGCGGGCGGGATGCAGGCGACCTCCACGAGGTGGAGGTTCGAATGGCAGACTCGCATGCGGAGACCTTGAGCAGGACCTCGCCAGGTCCCACCATCGGGTCGTCAAACTCGTGGTATTCGGGGGGCCGTCCTCGACCGGAGCCAACCTGTTGAGGACTAGTGCTTTCATCTGAATTCTCTCGACGCCGACCTGTTAAATTCCTTGGCCCGGGCTCTCTCGCGGCCTAGAAGCCCACGGCGCCTATTCCCTTCAGGCCGAGCGCCGTCCGGACCTCGTCCGGGCTGGCGGCCTCCCTCCCAGTCGTCTCCTGCACCATCGTCCTGATTTTGGAGACCTGCTCGGCGTTGGTGCGCGCGTAGACGCCCTTGCTCATGTAGAGGTTGTCCTCCAGACCGACCCTCGTGTGGCCGCCAAGCCCGGCAGCGGCTAGGCAGGAGCCGAACTGGTGCCTTCCAGCGGCCGCAACCGACCAGGTGTAACGGTCGGCGCCGAGCAGCCTGTCCGCCGTCTGCTTCATCATCAAGAGGTCTTCCATGGATGAGCCGATCCCTCCCGTTATCCCCAGGACGAACTGCATGTGGACGGGCCCCTCCAGTGTCCCCTCGGAGAGCAGCCTAGCCGCGTTGTAGATGTGGGAGACGTCGTAGCATTCGAGCTCCGGCTTGGTTCCGTGCTCCCGCATCGTCCTGCAGAAGATTTCCATGTCCGCGAACGTGTTCTTGAAGATGTAGTCCTTCGTCGCCCTGATGTAGGGCTCCTCCCACGCGAACTTCCACTCCCTCGCCTTCGAGAGGTAGGGATAGAGGCCGAAGTTCATCGAGCCCATGTTGAACGAGGCCATCTCGGGTCTGAACTCCGGGACCACGGCGAGCCTCTCCTGGGCGGTCATCCCGAAGCCGCCCCCGGTCGTCGTGTTGACGACGACGTCCGACCTCCTCTTAATCTCGGCCAGGACCCTGCGGAACAGCTCGAGGTCTGAGGTCGGCTTTCCGTTAGAGGGATCTCTCACGTGGATGTGCACGATAGCAGCACCGGCCTCGGCCGACTTCACGGCCTCGTCGGCTATCTGCTCGGGCGTGATCGGCAGGTACGGGCTCATCGTCGGCGTGTGCACTGCGCCGGTGACCGCCGCAGTGATGATGACCTTCCCCGAGAGAGAAGAGGCTAGCACGACCTTGATTCGTGCGGGGCCGGTATTAAACCGAACGAGGGCGCCGCGGCTCCAAGGGCCGCGAAGGGTTTAATGGAGGCGGGGCTCCCTTGCACTCAAGAGTGCCTTGATTCGGTGGCCGGAGCGCTACAACCCTGAGAGGACCGCTGTCCACGTCCGCAACGAGATGGAGATGCCAGTCTCACCGGAGAGCGTCTGGCCCTGGCTCGTCCGCGCCAAGCTGTGGCCGACCTGGTATCCCAACTCACAGAACGTGAGCATAGAGGGCGGGGGTCAGGACCTCGTGCCCGGGTAGCGGTTCCGCTGGAAGACGTTCGGCGTGACCCTGGACTCGAAGGTGGAGGAGTTCGTCCCGCGCGAGCGTCTTGCCTGGAGCGCGCGCTCCGCCGGAATCGACGTGTACCACGCGTGGCTGATCGAGAGGAGGCCGCCGGGGTGCTACGTCCTGACGGAGGAGTCCCAGAATGGCCTGATGGCCCGGCTGAGCGCGGCGCTCAGACCGAACAACATGCGCAAGTACCACCAGCTCTGGCTGGAAGAGCTCCTCTCCAGGGCAAATACCGGACCGCCCCCCGGGATAGACGCACGAGCGCCCTAGCTCTCTGCTCAACCTTATATCGTGCCGAAAGATGAATTCGAACGGAAGCCCTGGTAGTTGCCCACACTGAGCTTTGCCGACGCCAAGAAGAGGGTAGCTGAACAGCTCCGGACAGCGGTAGGCGCGGAAGACTTCGATGTCACGTCCGCAAAGCTGGAGGAGATGCAGGGAGTCTGGAGATTCGATGTCGAGTACAAGAAGCCCAAGGCCATGTTCTCGGATACCGCTTTCCTGATACTGGACGCGATTACCGGCGAGGTCAAAGAGTTCAGGAAGGGCATGTGACTGGGACCGACTGCCCGTCCCCGACGCGCTAGCCCCTCGTCTTCTTGGACGCCTTCGGCGGTAGTCCCGACGACCACGCGAACGACCTCGCCACCCACGCGCCGACCTTCTTCGGGCTCGCCCTCCATGCGCCCGGCACCACAATGTAGCTGCTCATGGGCCTCCCTTCCATCGGAGCGAATCTCGACGCCCCCTCCTCGGCCAGGAGCTCCGCCTGGTCCTCGGTCGAAAGCCGGACGAAGAGCTCCTTTCCGAAGAGCCCGGCGAACATATTCCCGTTCACGAAGGCAGCGTCGTTCCCGAACATCGGTCGGACGTGTATCCCGGGGTCTTTCGGAAGCACGGACAGGAAGAAGGCCCTGTCTTCGCTGTCGGGACGCGGCATCTTCATTTCAGACGTGCCCCGAGATGTTCATGGGGACGTAGGGCTCCTCCAGGTACTTCGCCTCTTCGGCGGAGATCTTCACGCTGAGCGATCCCACGAACTCCTCGAGATGCTCCACTTTGGTTGTACCGACGATCGGCGCTGTCACACCCTTGTGGAGAAGCCACGCGATCGCAACCTGCGTCGGGGTCGCACCTTTGTTGCCGGCAACCTCGACGGTCCTGCGGACGATCTCGTCGCTGGCAGGCCTACCGACATACCTACCGTGCGCCATGGACCCGGGTGAGACCCTCGCACTGTCCGTATCCTTCGTGGCTATCCTGCCTCCCTCGAAGTACTTCCCGGAAAGAATCCCAGCGGCCGTGGGGCTCCACGGAATCAGGGCTACCCCCTCCGAGGCGCAGAGCGGGTTCATCTCCCTTTCCTCCTCTCGGTAGATCAGGTTGTAGAGGTTCTGCATGCTGACGAAGCGCGCGTAGCCTCCGATTTCGCTCGTGTACAGCGCCTTGGCGAACTGCCACGCCCACATGCTCGACGCCCCGATGTATCTGACCCTCCCGGACGCGACGAGCTCGCTCAGGACCGAGAGGGTCTCCTCGATTGGCGTGTCATAGTCCCAGCGGTGCGTCTGGTACAGGTCCACGTAGTCCATCCCGAGCCTGCGGAGCGACTCGTCGAGCCCGTCGTGAAGGTGCTTGCTGGAGAGGCCCTGCCTGTTGGGACCCTCGCCCATCGGGTTGTAGACCTTGGTGGCTACGACCGCGTCCTCGCGGCCCCCCTTGAGGAACTCTCCGAGGATCTCCTCCGATCTTCCCTTGGAATAGACGTCGGCGGTGTCGTAGAACGTTATCCCCAAGTCCCAGGCGCGCCTCAGCACAGCCTTCGCGCCTTCCCCGTCCACCATCCAGGGAGACTGGTTCCCGAAGGTCATGCAACCCAGGCAGATGCGAGAGACCTTGAGCCCTGTCTGTCCGAGTCTAGCGTACTCCATGGGAGGTCCAGGAGGGGCTCAGGCTATCAGCTTTTCCGCTGCAGGAGCGGCGGGCTAGCCCTCGGTGCGGTTCAGAGAGACCGAGTTCATGCAGTACCTGAGTCCGGTCGGCTTCGGACCGTCGCTGAAGACGTGCCCGAGGTGGGATCCACACTTGGCGCACTCGACCTCGGTCCTCTTCATGAAGAGGGAGTTGTCTGACTCTTCCTTGACGGACTCTTTCGCAATCGGCTCCCAGAAGCTCGGCCAGCCCGTGCCCGAGTCGAACTTGGTCTCGGAGCTGAACAGAGGGTTGCCGCAGATCACGCAGTGGTAGATGCCCTGCTCGTGGCTGTCCCAGTACTCGCCGGAGAACGGCATCTCAGTCCCCTTGTTGACGCAGACGTTGTACTCTTCGGGCGTCAGCCGCTGTTTGAGCTTCGCTTTTTCTTCCTTCAGCATCAAGGTAAATTGGGCGCGAGAACGGTATAAATCTTGTCCATGGTTCAGACTAGACCGACGTTCCGCAAGGATTCCCCGGAAAACTCTATCTATTCTGCGCCGTAATCGCTCTCCGTCATGAAGGGTTTTGGTAGGGCCCGAGTCGGAGGGACGAAGCTCGAGATTAGCAGGGTTGGGCTCGGCGGAGGCGCTCTGGGCTACATGTACGAGCCCGTGCCGGACGATGTGGCGGTCGCGACGGTCCGGAAGGCGCTCGATATCGGTATCAACCACGTCGATACCGCTCCCCTCTACGGACGGGGGACGAGCGAGCGGAGGGTTGGAGAGGCGCTCACGGGAATCGACAGGAAGCTGTTCACGATATCCACCAAGGTGGGAAGGGTCCTCGTTCCGTCCTCGGAGCCGGTCGGCTGGAAGGGCGCGCCGAAGCTCGAGGCCGTCTTCGACTTCAGCACGAAGGGCATAATGGACTCCTTCCAGTCCAGCCTCGAGCGTCTCCGCCTGAAGAGCGTCGACATCCTGCTCATCCACGACTGCGACGACGACATCCCCCAGGCCCTCCGAGAGTCCCAGCCTGCAATAGCGAAGCTCAAGGAGGCAGGCGCCACGAAGGCGATAGGGGCGGGGCTGAACAGCTACGAGACCGCACTCAAGCTAGCAAAGAAAGCCGACCTCGACTGTTTCCTTATCGCCGGAAGGTACACTCTGCTCGAGCAGGGGGCGCTCGAGGAGTTCCTCCCTTACTGCGACGACCACCAGATCGGCGTGATCATCGGCGCCCCCTTCAACAGCGGGATACTCGCATCCGACCTTTCTGCCAACTCCAAGTACAACTACGAGGACGCGCCTCCCGAGCTTCTGAAGAAGGCCCGGAAGATCAAGGAGGCCTGTGACGTGCATTCGACGCCCCTGCGTGCGGCCGCGCTTCAGTTCATCCTGGCGAACCCGGTCGTGACGTCCACGATACCCGGCTGCAGGTCCCCTCGCGAGGTGGAGGACAATGCGAGCGCGCTGGGGTTCAAGATACCCAGAGATCTGTGGAACGACCTCAAGTCGGAAGATCTCATCAGAGAAGACGCGCCGGTCCCGAGGTAGACCGACCTGTCGGGTCATCTCTTCCCTGCGACGAGGGATTTCTGCGCTTCCTTCATGTCGGCGACGAGATATCCGCTCTTCGAGAAGAACTCGATCGAGGCGCTGTTCCATCCGAAGATGAGCGCGTTGACCTTCAGGACGCCCCCTCCCTCATTCTTGACTCGAGCTCCCTGACCAGCTTGGTCGCCACCATCTTTCTCTGATATACGGGGAGCACTCCGAGATGGTAGATCCACCCCCTCCTCCCGTCCCAGGCTCCCATGACGCTCCCGACTATTCTCCCCCGGTCCTCTGCCACCAGGAAGAACTCCGGATCCCGCTGAATCTTCACTCTGATCTTCTCTTCGCTGTCCCCGGGCCTGAACTCGAGCCCCGCCTCGGACCAGACCTCGACGACCCCGGGGTAGTCTGAGAGGTCGAACGTCCTGACCTTCAACGGCCGGCCCTCGATCCCTTGTCGAGGCCGGCGATCATGCGGACCATTGACGCCCTCGTTCTCTTGGCGGCCTTGACCGGTTCGTCCGAGTTCGAGAAGGGCTGGGCCGCGAGATAGCCGTCGAACCCCACGTCGGCCAAGCTCGAGATGACCTCCCCCATGTCCACGTCTCCTTGGCCTGGAATCATGTGGAGGTGCGGTTTCACCTTGGGCGGATGCGTGGGCGAGAAGAAGATCCGGCTGGGCATCAGCGTATCCGCGAAGTGCGCGTACCCCAGAAGTCCCTTCGCGTTTCGCACGATGTCCCTTGGTCTGTGCCCGAGGTTGAAGGTGTGCGGCACGCAGTAGTTGTACCCGACGTGCCGCGACCTGAACGAGCGGAGCAGGTCCACGGCGTCGAAGGAGTCCTCGACGAAATCTCCCGGGTGAGCCTCGAAGAATATCCTCACGCCGTCGTCGTGGAGCTCCGGTAGGAGCTCGCCGATTGACTTGACGAAGGACCTTCGAGAGGCCCGAGGGTCGTCCATGTCCCCGCTGAGCTCCGAGGCGAGGGACTTGCACCCCAGTCTTCGCGCGACGCCGAGCGCGTGCCTCATCTGCCCGACGGCCCTTTCGCGCCGGGCCTCGTCCGGGGAAGAGATCCCAAGGCTCGACTTTGTCCGCTTGAGTGGATCCCACCCCGGAAGCGCGAAGAGCGCCGCGACGCCGAGACCGTTAAGCGTGAGTAACTCATCGAGGCCCTCGACATCGGCCGTTCTCGCGGCGCAGGCGTCGAAGTGGGACAGGCCCACCTCGACCATCCCGAACCCGCACTCCGAGGACTTCTGCAGCGCCTCGCCGAGAGGGAGATGTGCGAAGAGGGTCGTCTCTATCGCCAACCTGAAATTGGCCAACGGTGAATCTGACGACTCGGCCGGATATTAATTCGCCGCCGGCCCGCAGCGCCGAAACGCTTTAGGACGTTATCGCCGCACAACCCGAGGATTGGTTTCTAGGATAGGTTTCATCGGCTTGGGTGTAATGGGGAGCAAGATGTCGAAGAACCTCCTCAAGGGTGGGTACGAGGTCGTAGTCTACAACCGGAGCCGGCCGGCAGTCGAGGAGCTGCTAAGGTCCGGAGCGGTCGCAGCCGCTTCCCCGGAAGATATGGCGAGGACATGCGAAGTCGTCGTTCTCTCCCTCTCAGACTCGAAAGGCGTCGAAGAGACGGTCCTCGGAGCGAAGGGTCTGGTCCACGGACTCGCCCCCGGGAGCGTCGTCATCGATACCAGCACCATAGACCTAGCAGTCACCATGAAGGTCGCGTCTGCGCTGAAGGAGCGCGGGTTCCATCTGCTGGACGCCCCTGTGAGCGGGGGACCTGAGGGGGCAGGAGCAGGAACCCTCTCCATAATGGTAGGCGGCGACCGCTCCGCGTTCAAGAGGTGTGAGGGCGTCCTCGGCAAGATGGGGAAGCGAGTCTTCTACCTGGGTGGGTCGGGCTCGGGGATGAAGATGAAACTCTTCAACCAAGCGCTCGTGGGCGTCTACTTCGTCGCCGTGGCGGAGGCATATCTCTGGTCCCAGAAGCTCGGTGTCAAGCTGGAAGACCTGCAGAACGTGATATCGACCAGCTGGGGCGACTCCCCTCCGTTCCGCCACTTCGTCTCCGTGCTCGAGTCCGGGGAGTTCAAGGGCGGCGCCCTCGTCAGGAACCTCAAGAAGGACCTCTCGATAGTCCTCGCCAGCGCCGAGCAGGAGGGCTCGTCGATGTCCCTAGCCGAGCTCGCCCAGCGGTACATCTCAAAGGCCAGCGAGATGGGGCGCGACGACTACGACATATCGTCCATCTACCAGATACTTGACGAGATTAAGCCCCGGTCGGACTGATGGGTCGTCACTGGAGCTTGCCGCGGCCGGCGATCGGCAGCCAGCTCTCGACCTCTCCTCCCCGCAGCAGGACGTACTCGTCGTGGAGGCAGGTCGTCGTGTCCGCGTGCGTCGGCAGCAGCTCCAGCTTGTCCTCGACCGAGGTGCTCGGCCCGGCAAAACCCCCCTTGACGGCTAGGTGGCCGTGCTCGGCGTTCAGGGAGGTCACCTCGAGGTCGGGCCTGCCCTTGACTCCGGGCAGTCCTGACTCGGCGCTTATCGCCTTGTATCCCGCATCGACTATCAGCTTGTCCGGCCTGGGATTGCTGACCACGGTGGTAAGAAGCGTGAGCGAGGTCTCAAAGTCCACTCCCGCGTTCCGGTACCCTATGTCCATGAAGAGGTAGCCTCCGGCCTGCACCTCCGTCACGCCCGGGAACTCAGCGGCCGTCTTGTAGGACATGGTCCCGCTGCTGCTGACCGTACGGACCTCCAGCCCCGAGTTAGTGATCGTCCGGGCCGTCTCCATCAGGACGCCGAGGGCCTTCTTGCACGCGACGACCTTGGTCGCAGCGTCGGGGAAGGCTGAGAGGGAGCCCTCGTAGCCCATCAGGCCGCCGAACTCCAGGTTACTCATCTTGGAGACTTCTCGGGCCAGGGCCAGCGCGTCAGCCGGCACTACCCCCGTCCTGTCGAGCACGCCCTTCTCGGCGCCGCTCAGGTTCACGTCGACGAGAACCGTGACCCGCGACCCTTCCTGAGATGCGTGCTCCGAGATCTGTCGTGCGTTATGCACCGTATCGACGATCAACGCGAGCTTGCAGAGCTTCGCGACTCTGGCGAGCCTCTTCACCTTGTACTCTCCGACCACTTCGTTCGCTATTAGTATGTCGTGGATCCCGCCCCTCGCCATCACCTCGGCCTCGCTCACCTTGGCGACGGTGATGCCCTTGGCTCCGGCGTCGATTAGCTTCTGGGCGAGGAAGGGAGACTTGTGGACCTTCGCGTGCGGCCTCAGGGTCGCCTTCTTCCCGCGGAAGTAGGAGGCCATCTTTTCGATGTTCCGCTCCGCGGCGTCCATGTCGAGGAGGAGGGCGGGGGTGTCGCAGTCGCTAGCTCTCAACTCCCACCATCTCCTCAGAAGACCGAGAGCACGTTCTCTCGGACCTCCTTGATGAGATCCTTCTCGGCGCCGGTCGAGAGGCAGATTTCGTTGGCCCCTGCGTCGGCGTAGGACTGCAGGATCCGCACGAGGTCGGACCAGTCCTTGCAGAAGAACATGCCCGTCTCCATCTCCTCGTCGGTGACCTTCTTGCCCGCCATCTCGACTGCGACGGGGTCCTTGATGCTCCAGGAATCCTTCCTGAGCCAGCCCAGCGACCTCCACTCCTTCTTCCTGTGCTCGCTGCGACTGTCGAACGTGAACCCGACGTGGACGTGCAGCCGCCCCTTCTTCTTGCCGGCCTCCTTGATCCCCTTCCTGTAGGCCGGCATGATGACCTTCTCCAGCCTATCGAGGTCATTCCGGGGCGAGATCGTGACCAGGGTGTCGGCGCACCTTCCTGCGTAGTACGCGGCCCTCTTCCCAATCGCCGAGAAGTAGATCGGTATCTGCGTCTTCGGCTTGGTGTACATGAAATAGAAGTCCGCGGAGTAGTACTTCCCCTTGAAGTTGAACGGCTTCTTCGAGAACCACAGCTTGCGTATCAGCTCCACCCCCTCGACCAGCCTCTCCATCCTCTCCTCCCACTCGGGCCACCTGCCGTTCCAGAAGGGCCTCTCGTTGAGGGCCTCACCGGTCCCGACGCCAAGGAGGAACCTGCCCGGATACATGTTGTCGAGCGTCGCGCTCGCCTGTGCGATGATCCCCGGATGGTAGCGCGCCCCGATCGGCGTGGTGACGAGGGGGCCGATCTTGATCGTCTTCGTCCGATCTAGGGCGACCCCGAGGGTGCTCCAGACGAAGGGCGACCCGCCTGCAGAGTGATACCACGGGAAGAAGTGGTCACCGAGCCAAGCGGTCTTGAATCCCTGCTCTTCGCAGAACTGCACCACCTCGACGAACTTCATTGGTTGGTACTGGTTCTCGCCGATGTCAAGCTGAACCTCCACCTTTGGCAACGGGCAAAATCGGGTCCTTGCGGTATAAAACGATTCGCGGGCCGCGGCGCTAGACCTTGATGGCCCGGCTGCCGGCCTGCACCTGGAGGATCTCCCCGAAGACCCGCTCGAAGTACTCCAGCGATCTCGCGAGGCGCGAGCGACCCGTCTCCGTGAGTTCGTAGACGATGGTCCGGCCCTCCGCGTGACCCTTGATCAGGTTGCGGTTGGCGAGCTCCTTCAGGGCTGGGTAGATCGTACCGGGGTTCGGCTTGTCGCCCCTGCGCTTCCCTATCTCGCCGGCTAGCATCTGCCCGTTCATCGGCCGGCTCGAGAGCATCCAGAGTATCATGAACGAAAGCATCCCCCTCATGTCGCACATGCCGGAGTCTGCGCAATCTTCCTTTTCCACTCTCGAGCCCCGTGAGATGACTGGCACCCTCAAAATATAAACATATTGGACGTGCGATATATTTATATTGGGCTCCCAATATTAACTCTCGTTAAGCGCATGACTCTGAACGAGGTTAGGCAGGATACGCATCGGGCCGGGGCTGAGGCCCCAGAATCCCTGCACGCACAGCGGCGGGTCCCATTCAAGCTAGCGAGCGCCCTGAATCTAGGTCCGCCCACTCTCAGGGTCCGGGAACTGGGCGCAGCACTCGACTTCTACAAGAACGACATAAGACTCCAGATCAAGAGGCGGGGCGCAGGCCCAGACGGCCTCGAGCTCGTCGAGCTTGGGTTCAAGCAGAACGCCGAACCACTCTTGATTCTCAAAGCCGACCCGGCGGCGACGAGACCCCTGCATGACTCGGCCGGGCTATACCACTACGCCGTCCTTGTTCCGGAGAGGAGGGACCTCGCGTCGACGTTCCTTGCAGTCGGGAACTCGGGGGTCGCATACGAGGGGTTCGCCGATCACAGCTTCAGCGAGGCTATCTACCTACACGACACGGAGCGCAACGGGATAGAGTTCTACGCGGACCGGCCCCGGAGCGCGTGGCCGAACTGGGAAGAGATGTCAAGGGGCGCGGGAGGCTACCAGAGGTTCGCGTCAATGAACGGTCCGCTCGACATCGACTCGCTGCTCAGGGAGCTCACGAAGGGAGAGAGGACCGACCCCGTCCCGTTCCCGAACGGTGCGAGGATGGGACACATGCACCTCCGGGTCACAGACCTGGAGAAGTCGGTGGAGTTCTACCGCTCGAGACTCGGATTCGATATCACGATGTACTTCCCCGAGATAGGAGCGGCGTTCCTCTCCGTAGGCGGGTATCACCACCACCTCGGGCTCAACACGTGGCAAAGCAAGGGAGGGCCCCCTCACAGGCAGGGAGATGCGGGCCTGGAGGAGTTCAGGATCGCGCTCCCGAGCGCCACCGACCTCGACGCTGTCTCCAAGAGGTTCCCGGAGTTCAAACGGGGGGAGCGGAGCCTGACGGTCAGGGACCCCGACAACCTCGCAATCACGTTCGAGCTGTAGGCGGACGGCTGTTAACTTCATAGGGCGGATGGTCGCGGCGACGGGGACCGGGTCATTATGGACGGCATAGTCATAGAGAACCTCACCAAGACGTACGACAAGCTCGTCGCGCTGAAAGGCGTCTCGCTCGAGGTGCGCGCCGGGGAGGTAATCGGACTGCTGGGACCCAACGGTGCCGGGAAGAGCACCCTGATGAAGATCGTGGTCGGCATACTCAGGCCCACGAGCGGGTCCGTCACCGTGGGAGGCTACGACATAGTGAAGGACCCGGAGAAGGCGAAGAAGGCGGTAGGGTACCTGCCGGAGAACCCATCGCTCTACACGGGCCTAACCGTGAGCGAGTTCCTGAGGTTCGTCGGGAAGATCCGGTCGGTCGAGGACGCGCCACTCGAGAAAAAGATCGGGGAGTCGCTCAAGACGTTTTCGCTCGAAGAGAAGTCTGACGCCCTTCTCGGCAGCCTCTCGAAGGGGATGAAGCAGAAGGTCGCGCTCATAGCAGCCGCCATACACGACCCCCAGGTGATGGTCCTGGACGAGCCGCTCACCGCGCTCGACCCGAAGACCCAGATCTTCGTGAACGGCTGGATCCTCTCGCAGGGAAAGCTAGGCAAGACGGTGCTCCTCTCCACGCACAACCTCGAGATAGTCCAGGACTATGCGACGAAAATCGCCATAATCGACAAGGGCTCGATAATCGCGGTCGGGGACCTCCAGACGCTCAGGAGGATGGCGGATACAAACAAGGACGCGAGGCTCGACGAGGTCTTCCTGAAGCTGACAGAGGAATCCATCTGAGGGGGCACGGGAGTGGGGTTTCTGGATCCTTGGAAGACGATAGCCATTCTGATCCGCTACTGGATCAAGGGCAGGTTCACCAGGGCGGCCGCGGCCGCGATTCTCCTCGGGGAGGGATTCTCCGTGGTCGCCGTGCTCTTCGTGGGGTCCACCTTCCTCTCGTTCTCCAACAGGTTCAGCCTGGGTACTACCGGCCTCTCCGACGTCGGCCTGAGCCTCCTGCTCGCGCTCTTCCTCGTCGGCCTGATTCAGAGCGGGTTCAATGGGAGCGGGTTGCCGGTCCGGTCGGCGGACGTGGACTACGTCTTCACCTCCCCGGTGCGGCCGCGCGAGGTCTACGCAGCCAAGGTGCTGATGAATTCGTTCACGACGGTGCTCCTCTCGTTTCCTCCGGTGCTGGCTCTTTACTTCAGGCTCTCGCTCTCCTACGGGACATCGCTCTTCGATGCGGCCCTCGCCGGCGCTGTGACGTTGACATTCCTCGTGATGGGGCTCCTCCTGAGCGCCGACATCACCCTCTCACTGGGGTCCAGCATAGCCCCCAGGGTCCGGCTTCTCAGGAACGTGATGGTCACACTCATAGTTGCGCTGAGCCTGGTGCCGATAACCCTCCTGATCCCGAGAGCCCCGCCTTTCCTCGGCGCGCTGACACAGGTCCTTCCGAGCGGGCTCGCCGCCGGGCTCAGCGTGGGGCTGGTCGACGGGAGGGCCTTCGGCGCTATTCAGGCTCTCGACCTGCTGCTTCTCTTTGCGTGGTTCGCCGCCTTCCTCCTTCTCGGCTTCCGGATGTCGAAGAACCACTTCTACGAAGTCCTGCAGGTCATGGACTCCGATGGCGCGAGGGACGAACTGGGGAAGGTGACCACCCGGCTGGACACGGCCGGAAGGTCGGTCTGGTCGGTCGTCAGACAGAAGGAGGGGCTGGTTATGGTCAGGACGAAGGAACGGAGGGCGCTCCTGATCAACGCCCTGTTCCTCTCAGGCTTCATGGTCATCTACTCTCTGTCGGGGGTCTTCCAGTCCTCGCCTACTTCCTTCCTGTTCATCCTCTTCATCATCGGCTCGTTCGGGGCCGGGACGGCGACAAGGTGGCTGGAGAAGGAGAGGCTCTGGATCATAAAGACGTCCGACCTCGACCTGCGACACTACGTCAGGCAGATTTATCGGGCCAGGGTCATGCCGCTGCTGCTCGTCCTCACCCCGGTCACGGTCGCAGTAGGGGTTCCGCTCATCTTCAGCGAGATCGGGCAGGAAGGCTCGCTCCTCGGCATACTGCTCTCCCTCCCGGGCGCGCTGGAGGTCGCGGCCATAACCATGGGCGGAGGCATGTACTTCGCGTCAAGGTATGGGCAGAGCACGACCGACGAGATTCTCTCGTCCCAGGGACAGGACCTGACCGACATCAGGCGATTCCTCTACCAGACGGCGATCAACCTGGCCCTGGTCGCGCCCGTCATGGGTCTGGTCGTCAGCGCCGGGTTCTTGCTGGACCTGCTCGGCCGGCCCCTCGTCCCGCTAGCGGCGGTCCTGGTGGCGGTCTCCGTGGCCTACACCTACGCGGTCCTGACCGCGATCTTGAACGCAGCCGGCGATTCGATCAGGAAACGAGAGGACCTCTAGGCCTGACCGTGGCCGTCAGTCATGACGCGTTCATCGGTAGCGGGCCTCGAAGAGGCCGTCGGCCTTCATCTCCACGCTCTTCAGGACGGGGATGCGCGCCCGCTCCTCCTGCCCCGTCATGACCGGGAAACCGTAGTGCATGTTCGTGTGCTTCAACTCCCTGCCGTCCTTCCGCATCTTCTTGACGAAGGCCAGGTGGTCCGAGACCCTCCTCTGGTTGAACGAGTTCGAAGCTGTCACTGCGCCCATCACCCTACCCTCGACGTGCCTCTTGAAGCGGGGGTCAAGCTCTATCCCGACGCTGTCCCGCCCTGCGGCCATGGCGGCGACAATCGTGGTCCCCGTCCCCAGAAAGGGGTCCACCACGAGGTCGTTCTGGACTGAGAACATCGAAATCAGCCGGTAGGCAAGCTCGAAGGGATACGACGCGCTCCTGTCCCGCGCGCCCTTCACCCTGAGAGGCTGTCTGTCCCCCTGAAGGCCCTCCCAGATGTCGCTGAACCAGGCGTTGCGCTCCTCCCAGAAGAAAGCGCTCCTCTGCCGAGCCAGCCGCCGGGCGAGGGAGCCTGAGGGCCGCTTTCCCCCCTTCCGCAGGATGAGGATGTACTCGTGCTCCTGAGTCACGTACGCCGCTCCCGGGAGCATCCCTGAGCCCATGAACTTCGTTGGTTTGTTAGACTCCTTCCGCCAGAGAATCTCGGGAAGGACCTCGAACCCCAGGCCGAGGCATGCCATCAGGACCCTGGCGTGGTTCGGAAAGACCCTAAACGAGCCCCCTATCGTCCTCGTCGCGTCGCCTATGTTGATGCAGGCGATCCCGCCTGAGCGGAGCAGCCGGTGAACCTCTTTCCAGACCGGGTCCAGTTCCCTGTGCATCAGCTCGAAGGCCGCATCACCATCGCCCTCCCGGAGGCGCTCGCCGATGGGGGCACTCTGATGCGAGAACGTCTCGTCCCACATCTCGATCATCGGATACGGCGGCGAGGTGACCACTAGGTCGACCGTGGACGGGTGCATCTCGGCCATCCTGTGCCTGCCGTCTCCGAAGAGGACCGCATGGGAAGTCTTCAACCCGGAGGGCGAGTCACCCGCGGCCTATTAACCGAGCACCCGCAAAGCACTGCGAAGACTCACATCGCGTGATTACTCACGGTGTGCCGTGTTTTTAACCCGAACCCGCTCAGCCCTCCCATTCAGCATGACCAAGATAATCGAGGCAGAGGGCTTGACAAAGATCTACAAGGGGAAGGTGAAAGCGGTCGACCACATCTCGTTCTCGGTCGAGGAGGGCGAGATCTTCGGGTTCCTCGGCCCCAACGGGGCGGGGAAGACTACAACGATCAAGATGCTCAACACGCTAGCCTCGATCACCGAAGGAAGGGCTAGCGTCGCCGGCCACGACGTGAGCAAGGAGCCGGGGGCCATCAGGGACAGCATCGGCGTCGTGCCTCAGGAGCTCACCGCCGACGACGAGCTGAAGGGGGTCGAGAACCTGATGCTCACGGCGAGGCTTCATCACGTGAGCGGGAACGACGCTCGCAAGAGGACGCAGGAGCTGCTAAAGCTGGTCGACCTAGAGCAGGCGGCAGACAGGAAGGTGAGGACCTATTCGGGCGGAATGAGGAGGCGGTTGCAGCTCGCGATGGGCCTCGTGCACATGCCGAAGGTCCTCTTCCTTGACGAGCCCACCCTCGGCCTCGACATCCAGACGAGAAAGAAGATGTGGGACTACATCGGCAAGCTCAACCGAGAACGCGGACTCACGGTCTTCATGACCACGCACTACCTTGAGGAGGCCGACTCCCTCTGCAACAGGATCGCCATCATCGACAAGGGAGTGATTAAGATCTCGGGCTCGCCGTCGACGCTCAAGGAGAAAGTCGGGGGCGACATCCTCACCCTGGAGCTCAGCGAGAACGCCGGCGACCTGACAGAGTTCTTCAGAGGGATACCCGACGTGTCCGACGTCACCAAGACGGATCAGACCTACAGGATCAAGCTTCCGAAGACCGAGAGGGCCCTGCCGGTGATCGTCGAGGGTATCGTCAAGAAGAATGTGCAGATCAAGGAGATATCCTTCACGAAGCCGACGCTCGACCAGGTCTTCCTCGAGGTGACGGGCAAGTCGATGCGAGACGAGGACGCATCGGAGAGCGACTCGTTCCTGCAGAACGTCATGATGGAGAGAGCGAGGTAGAGAGGAATGATCGACGAGACAATCGCGCTCTCCGCCAGGGCCCTCAAGAAGTGGGTGAGAAACCCCGCCGCAGTGCTGCCCGGGCTCTTCACCTCGATATTCTACCTGGTGCTCTTCGGCAACTCCTTCAATCCGACGAACCTCTTCACGGCCGGACTCTCCGGGACTCTCCCAGCGTCGGTGATAGCACAGATCAAGCAGTCCATCCTCCAGAACGCCTTCGGGGGCGCCCCGACGTACATCACCTATCTTACGGCCGGAGTGATTTGCCTCATACTGGTCTTCAACATGGCGTTCGGGGGTATCGACCTCGTCCTCGACAGGCAGCTGGGCTACCTGAACACGCTACTGACCTCGCCGATACCGAGGGCGGCGATCTACTTCTCGGGGGTGGTGCAGAACCTAGTCAAGGTCATGGCCCTGGCCCTACTGACCTTCCTCATAGCCCTGGTCATCCCTGACGGCCTCGTCCTGCCGAGCGGGTTCGGACCCTTGAACTTCATCGGGATCTTCGCCGCGTTCGCGCTCCTCGGATTCGGGCTGTCCTGCGTCTTCACCGCCCTCGCCCTCTCCGTCAGGTCCATCGACTCCCTGGTCGCCATCGTCAACTTCCTCACGCTCCCGCTGATCTTCATGTCCAACGCCCTCTTCCCCTCCACGTCCTTCCCAGACTGGCTCAAGGCGATAGCATCGGTGAACCCCATCTCCACGACGAACGAGGCGGCGAGACTGTTGATCGTGAACGGGACGCTCTCGAGCAGCCAGCTCTCCTCCTTCGCCGGCGACATGCTCTACCTCATCTTCGTCGCCGCTGCGCTCACGGTCCTCGGCTATCTCGCTGCACGGAGGGCGCTGAAGGCCGAATGATGACGCGGTCCGAGCCCCGCGCCCGCAGTCAGGGCTTTCTCAGGCCCTGAACCTTGCCGCGCTGAAGCCACCGTCGACGAGGAGCGTCGCGCCGGTGATGAAGGACGCGTCGTCGGAGGCCAGGAACGCCGCGGCCCCGGCCACGTCCTCGGGAGTGCCAGCCCGTCGGGCGAGGGTGCTGGCGACCATCCATTCGACGTTCTTGGTGTCCTTGTCCACTTCTCTCATCATGGCCGTCCCGGCGATGTAGCCGGGTGCGATCGCGTTCACGTTTATCGTCGGGCCCAACTCCACGGCGAGCGAACGAGTCAGTTGCAGCACCCCGCCCTTCGAGGCGCCGTAGGCCGCCCGACCGAGCTGCCCGATGAGCCCGCTCATCGACCCCACGTTGACGATCTTGCCGCCGCCCCTCGCCAGCATTTGGGGCGCGACGGCTTTGGTAAGATAGAACATCCCGGTCAGGTTTATCGCGATGGTCTTGTTCCACTCCTCGTCCGTCATCTCGAGGACCTTCCTGACGTACCTGATCCCGGCGTTGTTTACGAGGACGTCGATCGGCCCGAGCGTCGAGGCGACCTCGTCGACGGCTTTCTTCACCTCCTCAGACTTTGAGACGTCCGCCCGGACCGCGTGCGCGACGCCGCCAGCAGACGCTATCAATCCCACGGTCTCGCCGGCGGTCTCGAGATCCACGTCAAGCACGCCGACCCTCGCCCCCTCCCTTGTGAAGCGAAGCGCGATGGCGCGCCCGATGCCGTAACCTGCCCCTGTAACCAGAACGGTCTTTCCGTCGTATCTGCGGATGTCCATTCGCATCCAGAGGGCGGCCGCGGGTACTTAAACGCGGAAAGGCGCTTCCAAGGCTTATAACGCAAACTTGGCTCTTCCCGCAGAATCATGGCACCAATCCTAAGGCGGAACAAGCTCAGGGAGCTCCTCAGGCAGGGGAAGCCGACGCTGGGAACCCACATCCATAGCTCGTGGCCCGGGATCATGGAGGTCGTCGGGAACTCGGAGATGATGGACTACGTCGAGTTCAGCAGCGTCTACGCGCCGTTCGACCTCTACGCTCTCGAGAACCTAGCCAGAGCGTCCGAGCTCTACGACATGTCGACGATGATTAAGATCGACCCGGTCCCTAGCTACTTCCTTGCCCAGAGGGCGATAGGGGCGGGCTTCCAGAACGTGATGTTCGCCGACTTCAGGACCACCGAGGAGGTCCAAGGCGCCCTCAAGGCGGTCAGACCCGAGCCTGAGGGCATGAACGGCTGCTGGATGCACAGGATTGAAGGGTACTCCATCGAGAACGGGAGCAAGAGGTTCGTCGAGTATGCGAAGGACGTGGTCATAGCCGTCATGATAGAGAAGAAGCCCCTCTACGACAAGCTCGAGGACGTCCTTAACATGACGGACGTCGACATGATACAGTTCGGCCCGTGCGACTACGCGATGTCGATCGGGTTGGCCGGCGAGTTCTCCAACCCCAAGGTGTGCGAGGCGGAGGAGCACACGATCAAGCTCTCGCTGAAGTACGACAAGCATCCGCGAGCCGAGCTGGGCTCCAACTACACGTCGGGACCGGCTGGATTCGAGAAGACCCTCAAGCGGTACTCGGACCTCGGCGTCGTGGACTACTGCATCGGCTTCGACGTCTCGATATTGCTCGACTGGATGAGGGCGTACGGGGGGCTTACCAGGAAGATGCTGAAGATGGACTGACGGCCGCTAGGAATCCCGGGTACCAACCAGCGGACGCGGCCCGGCGAGGCCCGTCGAGCACAAGCCCATATTAGCACAAATCTGTCTGCGAGGAGCGTGGAAGACAGGCTGCTCACGCGGGATGGGAAGCTGCTCATGTCCTACCTCCTCATCAACTCCATCCCTGTCGGCTACATGAACGTCGTACCACTGGTCTACCTCGCAGAGATCGGCTACGACCCCTCCGTCATAGGGTTCATCTACGCCGCGAGCGCGCTCGCCAACACCGCAGGCCTGATACCGTTCGGGTATCTCGCCGACCGCTACGGGAGGAAATGGTTCGTCGTCATCGGGAGCCTGATACCGTTCTTCTCCTTCGCGATATTCGGACTGACGCTGAACCCTGCGTGGCTGATCTTCGCAGGCGCCCTTGGAGGGATTGGCTTCGCAGGAGGTTTCGCCTTCGCCATCGTCAACCCGGCGTTCATCCCCCTTGTCGCGAACTCCACCTCGGCCAGGAAGAGGACGACCTTCTTCGGGATTACCCAGGGAGTCTGGACGCTGGCCCTCAGCATAGGGGCGGTACTGAGCGTCCTCCCGAGCACGATCGAGTACATCTTCCATGAGGGTTCGATGGCCGCCCACTCTGAGTCCTACTTTCTGATGGCCGGGATGATGGTGGTCTCGATAGTGCCACTCCTGCTCTACGAGGAGACGAGGGTCCCAGGGAAGGACGGTGGCATCATCCCTGACATCCTGCCCTACGTGGCCAAGAGGCGCTTGGATTGGGTGCGAATCAGGCTTCCCGTGACGTCGTGGGGGCGGATAATGAGATTCTCGGTCGTCTTCGCGCTGACCGGCGTCGGGCTCGGGGTCCTCATCCAACTCCTGCCCACTTGGTTCGCGCTCAGGTTCGGAGTCTCCGAGGACGAGGTCGGCCTGTGGATCGGGCTGGCGAACGCCGCCTCCATAATCGCGATACCTCTGATACCCCGACTCGTGAGAAGGAGGGGGATACTGGTCTCGAGCGCGATCTCCGGAATCAGCGCCACCGTCTTCTTGGCGGTAATGCCCTTCGCAGGTACCTTCGAGGGAGCGGCCGGCCTCTTCGTGGTGCGAAGCGTGCTCGAGGCTATGGGCTGGGCGATGCTGCTCTCCTACACGATGGGCGTCGTGGAAGAGAGAGAGAGGGCGACCACAACGGCAATCGCCTTCACGGCGTGGGGCGTGGGTGCGACGGTGGGGACGTTCGTCGGTGGGGAGCTCCTTGGGGCCGGGCTCCTCTACCTGCCGTTCGTGATAGGAGTCGTTGCCTACGTGGCCGCCTCAGCATCGCTCCCGGTGCTCTTCGGGAAGTCCAAGCCTCCAGAGGAGGTCTGACATGGACTGGAGAGAGTCCGTATCTCCTCGGACACCAAGCCACGGATAAATAGAACAGAGAAGGGGAAATGAGCGTGGCTGAGAGAAAGAAGATTGTGGCTACGGACATGGATGTCCCGGACGATCTCGCGAAAAAGGTGGATGGAGCGGGCAGGGGCCGGTACGCCCTCATGCAACTCGACAGGCTGAACGACCACGAGAAGGAGGAGGTCGAGGTCCTCGTCCTGCAGAGCAGCCCGAGGGTGACGACGGGGCTCTTCGAGGCTCTGCCGAATCTGAAGGTGCTCCAATCGATGTCGGCCGGGGTCGATTTCATTGATTTCTCCGCCGTACCTGCTCACGTCGTCGTCTGCTCCAACGGGGGCGCGTTCGGGGAACCGATAGCTGAGCACGTCTTCGCGATGATCCTCTACTTCGGGAGGAACCTGGTCCGCAACCACGGACTCGTGCGGGGCGGCACACTTGACCATCCGGCAGACGGGATGTTCCTCAGGGGTAAGACGATTGGGATAATCGGGACAGGAGGGATAGGCCAGTCTGTTGCCCGGGCGGCCAAAGGCTTCAACATGAGGACCATGGGCATAAACACCTCGGGGCGGCCCGTCGAGAACTTCGATGCGGTCTGGGGGATGGACCACCTCGACGACCTCCTGAAGCAGTCAGATGTCGTCGTGATTGCGCTCCCCCTGAACCTCAAGACAAGACATCTTATCACAGCCCAGCGGCTCGGCCTCATGAAGGAGGACTGCATCCTCGTCAACGTCGCCCGCGGCGGCATCATCGCACAGGATGCCCTGTACGCCCACCTGAAGGCGCACCCCCGGTTCAGGGCCGGCATCGACGTGTGGTGGAGGTACCCACAGAAGGGCGAGAGCTTCTCACTCGACTTCCCGTTCTTCGACCTCCCGAACTTCCTCGCCTCGCCCCACAACGCAGACGCCGTGCCAGAGGCCTTGGGGCTGGGGCAGGAACACGCGTTCGAGAACGTGATCCGGTATCTCGACGGGGAACCGCTAGGACGAGTAATCGACAAGACCGACTACCCATGACCTCCGTCCCACCTCGGGCCACTAGCCCGCCAGAGCGCCGCCGGTGAGCCGCGATGGAAGAAGAGATGAGCAAGCTGCTGGACCTCTTCAGGAAGGAGGGGGTCGAGCACCAGCTCTACGAGCACGAGGCGGTCTACACCTCAGAGGAGGCCTCGCGGGTCCGCGGGGTCGAGCTCAAATCCGGGGTGAAGGCCCTCGTCCTAAAGTCGGATGACGGACGCTACCTGCTGGCCGACCTAGCCGCCGACCGCAAGGCCGACATCAAGAAGCTACAGGAGATCTCGGGGATGAAGAGGCTGCACTTCGCAACCAGGGAGGAGGTTCTCTCTACCACGCGGTGCGAGCCGGGCTCCGTCCACCCGTTCGGGGACCTCTTTGGCCTCCCGACCTACCTCGATTCGTCCGTCCTCGAGAACGAGTACGTCAACTTCAACATCGGCCTACTGACGAAGAGCGTGCGTATCAAGAGGGACGACCTGACGAGGCTGCTCGGAGCTGTCGTCGCAGAGTTTGCCAAGACCCCATAGCGGCCTGTCTCTCGCCCTGTAGCAGTGACCAATCAAACGGCGCGGCCAGAGCATTAATGTCAGGCAATCTGGTCGCTACGTCGGCGATACGTTGCTGGAATCCGAGCCGTTGTACCGAATCAGGAGGTGCAGGGAAGGAGACCTGGACGATGTCCTGATGATCGAGGAACAGACCTTCCCTGACCCGTACGACCGAGAGATATTCTCTCAACTCTTAGTGTCGGAACCCCAGGGATTCCTGGTGGCGGAAGATGATTCAAGCGTCCTCGGTTACGCCGCGTCTTCGGGTAGGTACGGTCTCATATTCTCCTTGGCGGTCTCCGCGACCCACAGGAGACGCGGGATAGGCCGGTTGCTCATGACGGCGGTCCTCGGTTACCTCCGAGGAGAGACCAAGAGGATCTCCCTACAGGTGCGGGTGACCAATTCGGCGGCCATAGCCCTCTACCATCAGTTCTCATTCAGAGAACAAGGGCGCATCAGGAGGTACTACCCGGACGGTGAGGACGCTCTCGTAATGACCCTTGACCTCAGGCCGGCATGACCTGGGTGTCAGGCGTCCGTCGAGGGGGGCGGAGGAACAGCAGAGGGGGACGGGGCATCCATCTCCGTCACGGTCCTCCCGCTGGTCATGTTGGCCAACTGCTTCTCAAGAGCCTTCGACTTCCTGTAGTAGTATTGGAAGAGGAAGAACAGGAGAGTGATTATCGGGCCTAGGATGAACCCAGAGAAGAGAATCGCCACGAAGAAGACAAGGACAATCAACAGCACGTTCCGGATGTTGTCAAACAAAGTAGGAGACCTGCTCATGCTTCGCCGTCCGCCGATGCTCTTCGCTCCGTGTTAAATCTTGGGGTGCGCCCCGGCGGGATTCCTGCTCAGTTTCTCGATGGCATCGTAGCTCCTGAGGGCATCCCTTTCGTCGACCACGATGATCAGCTCGGGGACGCAGCTCATGAACTCCACCATGTTTATTCCGTTCATCGCGAGCTCGGTGGTGACGGTGGAGACGACGCCCGGGGTCGTGTCGGCGACCTGCGACATCGAGACGATTATCTCCGAGAGCCCCGTAACGATCTTCGGGATGTTCTTCTTCGGGATGATGCTCTTCATCTTGTCGAGGTTCTTCTCGTCGATGACCACGCGTATCGACTCCACGCCTGAGACGAGCCTGAAGGTCTCACCCATGCCGTAGTCGATCATCGACGCGAACCTGCCGAGCGCGGCCGTTATCTCCGGGTCGTTGAGAATCGCCAGATCCACTATCTTGTTCCTCATGGTCAGCTTCTTGAAGAGCTGGCCCGTGCTCTCATGCAAGGCGACCCGCGCCCCGACGTCGTACCGTCGGATCGCTCCTATCACGGCCTCTATTGAAAGTTCTTCCCCGTCCAGCGTGGCCTCGCCCTGAATGTACCTCGCCAGGGCGCGTATGTTCAGCAGTCCGCGGCCGAGGTCCTTCCTTATCGCCCCGTCGCTCTCGATTATCCTGTCGACGATGCTCGTGGTATGTGGCAAAAGCGTCGCAATTGTGTCATAAGTGGTATATTTATCCTATCTGTGTCATAAGTCTTTTACGGTCTCCCGGCCGTGTTAGCAGGTTGATGGCCAACATCGCGGTTGATCAGGAGAGAGGAGAAGAGATTCCAATATCTCAGCTGCGACGTTTCTACGAGCTCATGCTTCTCACGCGGACCTTCGATTCTCAGGCGGTGAACCTTCAGAGGCAGGGGAGGATCGGTTTCTACGTCCCCTGCGAAGGTGAAGAAGCCGCCGAGGTCGGGAGTGCGCTGGCGCTCAGACCGAGTGATTGGATCTTCCCCGACTACAGGGCCTCGGGAGTCATGATAGCGAGAGGTATGGCCCTGGACACAATCCTAGCCCAGCTCATGGCGAGCTCACAGGACATCTCCAAGGGAAGGTCGATGCCCTCACACTATGGAAGCCGCGCGCTAAACACCGTGATTCCTTCGTCGCCTCTCTGCACCCAGCTCCCACACGCGGTAGGAGCCGCACTGGCCGCGAAGATTAGGGGCGACGACATCGCCACGATAGCGTACTTCGGCGACGGCGGGACATCCACCAACGACTTCCATAGCGCACTCAACTTCGCCGCCGTCTTCAAGACGCCGACGGTCTTCTTCTGCAGGAACAACGGCTACGCCATATCCCTCCCCGTAACCCAGCAGACCGCAACGGAGTCGCTCGCGATAAAGGCGTCCGCCTACAACATCGAAGGAGTCAGGGTCGACGGCAACGACGTCATGGCCGTCTACGCCGCGACGAGGATGGCGCTCGAGAAGGCCAGGAGCGGAGGAGGTCCGACGCTGATAGAGGCCGTCACATACAGGATGGGAGCCCACTCGACCTCGGACGACCCCACTCGCTACAGGGACTCGAGGGAGGTCGAGCTGATGAGGTCGAAGGACCCCATCGCGAGGTTCGGAGATTACCTGCGGGAACGGAGGGTCTGGACCGACGAGGACGAGTCAGACGCCAGGCAGTCCATGCACGACCAGGTGAAGGAGGCGGTCGCCCGGGCGGAGAAGTTCCCGCATCCGGACGTGAGGAGCCTGTTCGATGACGTCTACGCGGAGCAGACCTGGAACCTCCGCGCAGAGGCCGACGAGCTCGCAGAAGAGATCGGTGGATACTAGCATGCAGATGACAATCGTACAGGCGATAAACTCTGCCCTGAGGGACGAGATGGAGAGGAACCAGCAGGTCGTGATACTTGGGGAGGACGTCGGAAAGAACGGCGGCGTCTTCCGCGCCACCGAAGGCCTCCACTCAGAGTTCGGGCCGTCGAGGGTGATGGACACGCCGCTCAACGAGAGCGGGGTGATAGGCGTCTCGATTGGGCTGGCTCTATACGGGATGAGGCCCGTCGCTGAGATAGAGTTTCTCGACTTCGTCTACCCCGCCTTCGATCAGATAGTCTCGGAGCTCTCGAAGATGAGGTACAGGTCGGGCGGCGAGTACACGGCGCCCGTCGTCGTCAGGGCCCCTTACGGCGGCGGGATTAAGGGCGGCCCATATCACTCCCAGAGCGCAGAGTCGTTCTTCGCCCACGTCTCAGGCCTTAAGGTCGTGGTGCCTTCCAATCCGTACGACGCCAAGGGGCTCCTGGTCTCCGCTATGAGGGACGAGGATCCCGTCATCTTCCTCGAGCCGAAGAGGCTCTACCGGTCTTTCCGCGCCGAGGTACCGGACGGGGAGTACACGGTGCCGATCGGGAAGGCCCAGGTCTCCAGGGCCGGAGCGGACGTTTCGATTTTCACCTACGGGTCCCTCGTTCCGACGGTCCTGGAAGCGGCGTCGAAGGCCGCCGAGGAGGGGGTGGACGTCGAGGTGGTCGACCTGAGGACTCTCGTCCCACTGGACGTGGAGGCCGTCCTCGGGTCCGCCAAGAAGACCGGGAGGGCGGTCATCGTCTACGAAGCCCCTAAGATCATGGGCTACGGGGCCGAGATCTCCGCCCTCCTCGCCGAGGAGGCGCTCGACTACCTGAAGGCGCCCGTCGTCCGGGTCGGTGGCTTCGGGATCCCGTTCCCGTATGTCCACGAGAACCTCTACATGCCGACCGTGCCTCGGATCCTGAAGGCCATCCACAAAGTCATCGAGCACTGACAAGGGACGCCGGGCGAAACCGAAACTATTTACCACACGCAGGGAGCGACCGGCACCAGCGTGCCAACCTCCTCGTCCTCCACACCTCCCTGGCTCGACAAGTACGTCGCCGTCATAGACTCGCGGGTCTCGGAACTCTTCGGGACCGGAGGTTCGACCCTCGAGCTGGCTGTGAAAGGGGCGCTTGACGGAGGCAAACGCGTCAGGGCCGTACTTGCCCTTCTCTGGTGCGAAGCCATCTCCGGTGGGTACGAAGAGGCCGTGCCCGTCGCGGTCGCCTACGAGCTGGCGCACGCGGCCGCGCTCGTGGAGGACGACATCCTCGACGAGTCCCAGTCCCGGCGAGGCGAGAAGTCGATAGTGGAGAAGCACGGTCTTCGGTTCGCGATACTGGCATCGAACACGCTGCTCGCCCAGGTCCCTCGCGAGGTCGCCAAGTACGGCTCCCGCAAGTCCGGCGGGGAGACGCTCAGGGTGCTCTTCGACCTGCTTGGCGAGTCGTTCGGGTCGGCGGTCCTCGGTGAGTTCCTCGACCTTGAGATGGCCGAGAAGGACTCGGTGAGCCAGGGCGACTACGAGTACATGATCAAGATGAAGACGGGGGCCCTGGTCGCGGCCTCTTCGGCGAGCGGCGCGATAGTCGGGGGAGGGGTCGAAGGCGATGCGACTGTGAAGGCAGCCTACGGCTTCGGGGAGTGGCTGGGGATGGCCTACCAGGTCCACGATGACATCCTGGATATCGTCGGGGACGAAGGCACGCTGGGCAAGCCCATCTTCGCAGACATCCGGGGCGGCAAGAAGAACATAGTCCTAATCCACGCGCTTGAGCTATCCTCGGGGGAAGACCGACGTTTCCTGAGGGAGCTCTTGGGGAAGAAGAACGGGTTCGCCGATTCTGAGGTGGCGAAGGTGCGGAGCCTCCTTTCGCAGTACAGGTCCGTGGAGTACGCCCAAGGCGTAGCGGCCTCATACGCGGAGAGCGCCCGCAGGCTCCTCGAGACGGCCAAGGTCGGAACGACCCGAGGGAAGCTCTTGGAGCTCTCCGAGTACCTCTCATCGCGGAAGTACTGAAGCCGAGAACCGCTCCAATCAACCATTTTTAATAGCGAAGCACAATCGCTCTCTCACATGACCGCGGCTTGTAACGCGTCGGCACACTGCTCTACGGTGGCCCCGGCCGATTCCATCCCGCCTTGGGGCTACAACGTTTCTTACCTGCCCGTTGTCGGAGGGATGAGCTTCCCATATTCAGCGTTTCTGAACGGCTACTCCCAGGTCACCACGAGCCCAGAGGCATCAGAGGCTGAGCGGCTCCTGCAAGCTCAGCCGCGGAAAGGGAGGGACGATACCAGCGACAGGTTGCTGCGCCTGATCCATCCGGTCCTGGAACCCCTCAGCCCGGGGGACTTCGTGGAGAGAGCGGTTGGTTTCTTCAAATCGATAGGTAACGTTCATGTCGCTTCGGCGGAGGTCGACGGGAACGCGATCTACAAGCTAGACGCCGCGAATCCGGCCGACTTCTCGGCGATAAGGGAGAAGGCTGAAGAGTACATCAGATCGCGGAACGAGAAGGTCCGCGAAATCAGCCTCAACGTCTTCGGGAAGAACGACTTCTTCTTCCTAGACGTCGCTCTGCTGTACAGACCCGTTCACAGCCAGAGGGAGCCCGGTCTCACACTAGCGATAGGCATGACTCCCGAGTCCCTTCACGCAAGGCCGGGAGAGTCGTTCGACGAGGTCAGCGCAAGGAACGCCGAGCTGATGACGGACGGCCCGGAACGAGACCAGTTCCTAGCTGACTGCAGGACGAGGAGCCAGGACCTGATCTCCGACCTCTCACATCACATCTCCTCTGCCTTCCCTGGGACCCGACTTAAAGTCCTCACGGAAGACGAGTCGCCGGTTCAGCGCTCAGTTCTGTGACCGAGACCGACCGTGCACCTGAATCGGAGCGACCCTCCAGACTCCGGACCCCTCGCCTGGTTCAGCTAGGATTAACTACAAGCCTCTCGCAGTGGACGCGGATTGGAACCGACCCAGGACGCCAGGCTGGCTTCTAGCCTCGAGCGGACCTCCCGCGCTCTTGAGGTCCTCACGATGGCGCTCGTAATCCTGGTCTCCCCGCTCTCGGTCGTGCTCTCCCTGCCGTTCGATATCACCCCGCACGCGTGGCTTTCGATTTGGCAGCAGTACGTCTCCGTGTTCATTGTCCTCGCCATCGTCATCGCGCTGGTCGGGTTCGGAGCCGCGGCCTCCTACAGGGTGAGGGCGCTAGCTATCCGACGCTCTGTCCAGAAGCACTGAGGCGGCTACTTGCCGTGGACCACTTGGTGAGCGTGGACGGCCTTGATACCCTTGAACGACGACCTCTCTATCATCCTCTGGTAGGCCTCGTCCTCCAGCAGGGTCGGCTTCGGATGCCAGTGGTTTCCCTGGTCGTCTTCCTGTACGTTGAAGCGGACCAGCACCGCGACGTCATCGGCAGGGTCGTCGCTTTCGTAGTCAGGGTCCCATCTGACCTGTCCGTCGGGGAACTCTTTTGCAAAGCTCTTGAGGAACTCTGGGAGCTTGATCAACCAGAGAGAATTAATCCTCGACTCAAGCCCCTCCTTCCAATAGATTGGGACAACCACCCTCTCCAGCGTCTTGCTCGCCGTGAGCCTCTCGGCAGCGTCCTGGTCGACGCCTATCGATGTCAGAGCCCTGTGAATCTTCTCGATGTCGACGGCGGCCTGCGACGCGTTGTCTCTGCTCTTGGCCAAGTTAGCCTTGGCCATAAGTTGGGGACATAAATCGTTATGCGATGTTCGTCTACGGACTGATTTGGGGAATATTTGGTAACAGATTCAAATAGAGCCCGCCCCCTCATCGCCACAGAGAGGTGCGTTGGACTCGGCGGATGACTGGAGCGGCGGTCGTGACGAGGGCAGCGGCAGCGGTTCCCAGCCTCTCGGATCCTTTGGCGTCTACGCGGACTCGAAGTGCTTCAGGTGTTCCCAGGTCACCGTAAGCAAGACGGCGGAGATGCTCTACATGAGCTCCGAATGGGACTACTATTACTGCTACAGATGTCGGGGATGGTTCAGGAGGCTCTTCTCGAAAGAGGAGGTGGTGCTGCCGGTGACCGACCGGAGGGTCATCAACCACCTGACGTGGATGTACACGTCGCACATGGAAGCAATGTACGAGAATCGGAGGATGCTCGAACAGGTGGGGCGCGTCTGGCACGGTCTCGAGAGGAACCTTCCGCGCATCCTCCCCTAGAGGGCCGGACCTATCTCCTGTGTTCGCTGTAATAGGCCCAGATTCTTTCCTGCTGAGCCCTCACGTACTCCCTCTCGGCCTGGGAGAGCTTCGGGTCGTGCCCTCTGTCCTTCGGCCTCCTCAGGCCCTCGGGAATATCCTCCCAGCAGAAGAAGCCCCCTCCGGGATAGCCCGTGTCCTTGCGCACCACGATGGCGGCGAAACCCGGCGCGCCCTCACGGGACTCGGCCCCGTCTATCTCTCCCAGGACGCCCACCACCGTCTCCCCGGTGTCGCCGCGCGGGAGCCCGAACTTCTTCATGAGGTGGCCGTAGGTCACGGTCTCGCGCCCGAGCGCAGCTCTCAGCAGCTCGTCGCGCATCTCGTCCCTGAGCATCGGAGGCTTAGTCTCCCCCGGTGTCTAAAACGGTTCCGAATGCGGATGGCCGCGAGCCACGCCACCGAAACTTTGTTAATCCGCAGGGCCACGGCGGGAACCAGAGTGCCAGTCATCCTGATCGGGACGCGCCGCATCGAATACTCGGTGACGGTCGGCTCCAGCAGGCGCTACACCTACTTCAGGTTCAGGGCAGACAAGACGCTTGAGATCGTTCTGCCCCGGGGCAGGAAGGTGGACCTCGCCTCCGCAATCAGGAACAGGCAGACCTGGATACTCAAGCACTTCGACGAGATGTCCCAGAGCAGGAGGATCCTTGACGCGGACCAGGTCATGTTCGACGGGGAACACCTGAAGCTCGTATTCGAGGAGAGCCAGGAGAAGGAAGAGCTCATCCACGATCCGGTGAGGAAGGAGGTGATCGTCCGCTCGAGCCAGAGGTCCCGAGTCCGGGAACTCGTGAGGAGATGGTTCCTGAGGGAGACTTCGAGGTACGTGGTCGGGAAGCTCGAGACGCTCTCCGCGGTCCTCGGCGTCAAGTACCGCCGAGCAGACGTGAGGCAGATCAAGAACTGGGGCTACTGCACCAGGGACGGGCGGCTCTCCTTCAACCTGCAGCTGATCGCCCTCCCGGAGCGGCTCCGTGAGTACGTCATCCTGCACGAACTCGCCCATCTCTCGGAGTTCAACCACTCTTCGGCGTTCAAGGGAAGGCTCGCCGCCTTCTGCCCAGACTATCGGCAGAGGGAGAGGGAACTCGACAAGATAGTCACCCTCTGAGGCCCTCTGGCCGGGGCCAAGGGGGCTTGAGAACCTCTAAATGCCGGACTATCGGAGGTTGTCCAAGGAATGATTTGTCCTCTAGAAAAATCACCATGATAATCGTGGGGCTACTCCTCCTTCTTGTGGGCGCGGTCTTTGCGCTCCAGGGAGAAGGCGCGGTCGGGGGCAGCTCACTCATGGACAACAACCCCAACTTCATCTACATCGGGTCATTCGTCGCCCTGGTGGGCATAGTCATGGCTGTCCTCGGCATCTGGCCCAGGCCGGTCATGCAGGCGCCCGCGGGAACCGGTCGCCAGACCTAGTCCCTGCTCGTGTTGCAAGAGACTTTGCTCTCAGAGGTGGCGAACCTCAAACTAGGCCCTCATATTATATCAGGTCTCTTCTGGAGGTTGAATAATCTAGGAGAAGTCGTGACGAAAACCTGATGTTGTTGGAGCCGAAATGAATTCGGACTTCTTTGAGGGGAGCTTTTTAGGTCGATATGATTCTGCCACCGATGGAAGGCAACCCGTTCTCATCTCGAACGCACAATCTAGAGATAGGTTGTTCCGCTGCGCACGTCACAATCCCTGAACTTAAGTCCCCGTTTTCTTCATCTGAAAGTGACTCCAGATTCCAAGTGGCTGTGAATCACTTCGAATCGAGAATATGGAACATAGCGAACAGAAGACCACGGCCATTCTCGGAAGGCAACTCTGCCAAGACATACCTTTCATTCTTCGCTGCTGGAGACATGCACTAGTATCGGCACGGAAGAAGAGTCAGGCTTGAAGGAAGCGCAACTCATCCTGCGCAATTGCGTCTCCTCCTGGACCTACTCGGTGTGTACACCAAGCCAATGGTTTATGCAATCAAGAATCCCTGGTACTTCAGAGAATGGTCGCAGTACGCCTGGAGGGCCGTTTTCGATTTGGACGACTCGTTCGGTTTCCTGTTCCCCTTGCCAGAAGGTGAACGAGGACGTGCTTAGCGACGACGAATCGTTCTACGCTGCTCTGGGTGGTTTCTGTGACGCGGAAGGGCATTTCAGCCTGAACAGACGTTCAAATGGTAAGCCCGCTGCCGTTTTTGGATTGAGCAACTCGAACAAGCGGGTGTGCAGTGATTTCCTCAAGGGACTCCGTCAGCGCGGTTTCTCCACGGCCTAAGCAAGTTGCGAAAAATCGATGGCCAAATTCAATGGCAACTGGCAGTTTCCCCGAAGGATGTCATGCCTGTCATCGCGCGATTGCCTTTGAGGCACGAAGAGAAGACTGCGGCTAGAACGCTCGTCAAGAAACTCGATGGGACTCGTCGGGCCAAGGCCAGCCTTACGTACAGAAGCTTCCGAAGCGGAATCAAGGTCGCGAGAAACCAGTGTGTCTTAGCTGCAAGAAGGGAGTATGAGAACCGTGACAACATGAGGCAGATCAAAGTCCAACTCGAGAAAGAGATTACAAGACGAGCTCACTCGCTGCACCAAGCTGGTTTGCGAGCTGAACAAATCGCAACACTCTTAGGAAGGTCACAAAGGACGATTTACAGACGGGTGGCGAGGGAAAATAACCGAGTCGAAGGCCGAGAAGCGACCTCCAAACAGATTGATCAATGAGAAGAGCCCTTACCTGCTGAAGCACGCGTACAACCCCGTCGACTGGTACACATGGGGGAAGGAAGCCTTCGAGAAGGCAAAGAAGGAAGACAAACCAATCTTCCTCAGCATCGGTTACTCAAGCTGTCATTGGTGCCTCGTGATGGAACGAGAGTCCTTCGAGAACGAGCAGATCGCAGCGCTCATGAACAAGAACTTCGTCTCGATAAAGGTCGACAGAGAGGAGAGGCCGGACCTCGACGAGATCTACATGAAGGCCGTGATCGCGATAAACGGGCAGGGAGGCTGGCCGCTCTCGGTCTTCCTGACCCCGGACCTGAAGCCGTTCTACGGTGGGACCTACTTCCCGCCGACTCCGGCTCACGGGATGCCTGGCTTCCCGCAACTCCTGGACTTCATATCCGATCTGTGGAAGAACAAGAGAGACGAGATTTTAACGAACTCCGACGACCTCGTAAGCCACCTGAGCCACGGCTACGAGCTTCACTCCAGGGACACTCTCCCGAAGTCCATCTTGGATGGGGCATACGTGGAGCTGATCTCCAACCTGGACGAGCAGTACGGAGGATTCAGCGGCGCTCCGAAGTTCCCCCTCCCCAGCTACCACGAGCTGCTCCTACGGTACTACGCCAGGACCAAGAAGGAGCCGGCTCTGCGCGCCGTGAAGAAGACGCTGCAGTCGATGTCCTCCGGAGGGATCCACGACCAGGTCGGAGGGGGGTTCCACCGGTATTCGACCGACAGGTACTGGCTCGTGCCCCACTTCGAGAAGATGCTCTACGACAACGCCCTGCTCGCCCGCGTCTACCTCGAGGCGCACCAGGTGACCGGCGAGACAGCGTTCCTCGATACGGCCGTCGACACGCTGGAGTGGATGCTGAGGGAGATGAGGGGTCCAGAGGGGGCTTTCCATTCGGCCCAGGACGCAGACACGCCGGACGGAGAGGGCTACTACTACACCTGGACTCCTGCGGAGACCGAGGAGGTCCTGGGCAAGAACGACTCCAAGTTATTCGAGGACCTTTTCGGGGTCATCCCCGAGGGCAACTTCGAGGGAGGACGGTCGATCCTCCACCTCGCGGGTTCGATTGAGAAGACCGCTTCCAAGTTCGGCGTCGACCCCGCTTCGGTGAGAGAGATCATCAGGGAATCGAGGACCAAGCTCCTCGAGGCCCGGAAGAAGAGGGCTCGCCCCGCGGTCGACGACAAGGTCATCTCCTCCTGGAACGGGCTCGCAATCTCCGCGCTGGCGTGCGCGTACCAGGTCACCGGAGAGAGGAGGTACCTGGACGCATCCGCGAAGGCCGCCGACTTCATCCTCTCGAGGCTCGTCGTCTCGGACAAGCTCTTCAGAAGGTACAGGGACGGCGCGGTCGCGGTCGAGGCGACGCTCGAGGACTACTCATTCCTCGCCGCGGGGCTGCTCGACCTCTACGAGTCAGGCTTCGACGCTAGGTATCTCAGGGGCGCGATCCGGCTTGCGGAGAAGATGGCCGAGATGTTCTGGGACGCCGACGGGGGAGGGTTCTTCATGAGCTCCTCCCCGGATGTCCTGGTCAAGGTGAAGGAGGGATACGACGGCCCGGCCCCGTCAGGAAACTCTGTCGCGGTGCTCGTGCTCCTTCGCCTTTCAGAGTTCACAGGACGGCAGGACTTCAGGAAGAAAGCCGAGACCACGCTGAAGGCCTTCGGAGACTCGATGGAGTCCTCGCCCGTGTCGCACACCTACATGCTCTGCGCGCTCGACTTTTGGTTCGGCTCGAAGGAGGTGGTTATCGCCGGCTCGATGGGCGAGAAGGGTGTGCAGGACATGGTCAGGGAGGTTCAAAGGCGCTTCCTCCCGAACAAGGTCGTCGCACTGGCCGGCGGCGACGTCCCAGAGACGTCCTCACTCACGGAGGGCAAGACGGAGATTGGCGGGAGGCCGGCGGTCTATATCTGCGAGAACTTCGCGTGCAAGAGCCCCGTCACGCAGCTCGAGTCTCTGAAGGAGCAGCTCGGGACTTGACATGGCGCGGGTGAGTGGAGCTTGAGAGCATCTATCCTGATAGACCCGGAGAGGCCCAAGGTGAAGAGGGCGGCGGTCCTCCGCATGCTAGAGGAGGTCGGGTTGAGGGTCACCCAGACCAGACCCGACATCGGGGTCGTGGTCGGCGGAGACGGGGTGTTCAGCGACTACGGCAGGCTGATCTCGATACCTCTGCTCTTCGTCGGCGTGAGGTCCGCCGAGCCTACGGCCTCGAAGGGATACCTCGCCGAGGTTCGCTTCGACCGCCTCCTCGAGGCGCTGGAGGAAATCAAGAGAAAGAAGTACACCGTGGTCGAGTACAGGCGGCTCCAGGTCGAGATTAACGGGGTCGTCAGGGGCGAGGTCTTCACCGACGTCTACCTTGAGAAGGGCGCCGACAGCAACTGCCTCAGGTATCATCTCGACGTGCTGGGAGGCAAAGGGGGCGCCTTCACAGACTCGGCGATAGCTAACGGGGTGATCATCTGCACAAGCGCCGGCTCGACCGGCTACTACTCCTACGTCGACAGGCTGCGCCGGGGGGACCGTCTAGAGGCCGACCGCTACACGCAAATCGGCAGGGACGAAGTCGGCGTCTGCCACATCGCTCCGGTCCTCACGGCCCGAGACGACACGGAGAAGGCGCCCCTCAGGTACACGGTCCCTTGGGGGGCTTCGTTCAGGCTCAGGCTCACCCGCGACGCTGACGCGAGGCTCTTCGGGGTCATAAAATCGAGGAACGGCATTCGCGTGAGGGTGGGGGATTCCATCGACGTGAAGCCGAGCCCTAACACGACCCAAGTGATCAGGCTGGCACCAGGGGTCGGCTAGCCAGCCGTTCCAGCAGGTCGGTCAACCCAGACCTGTCCGAGACGAGGGGCGCGTCCTCGATATCGATCCTGATCGACTCCTGGTCCTTCAGGCCGTTCCCCGTGCACACGCACACAACGACCGCGTCCTTCTCGAGCTTGCCGCTGATCTCCCTGAGCGCCGCGATTGGCGCGGCGCTGGCCGGCTCCACGAAGATGCCTTCCTTGGAAGAGAGCAGACTTCTGGCCGCCGTTATCTCCTCGTCGGTGACGGTGAGCGCCATACCTTCCGATTCCCTGAGCGCTGCGAGCGCCTTCTTCGCAGATGCGGGCTTCCCGATCCTTATGGCTGAGGCGACAGTGTTCGGGTCGTCGACTGGGGTGATGGTCTCGCTACCCTTCCAGAAAGCCCTGGCGATCGGCGACGCGCCGACGGCCTGGACGCCGACCATCCGCGGGACCTTCTCCGTGATGCCGAAGTCTCTAAGCTCCTTGAATCCCTTCCATATCGCGCTGATGTTTCCCGCGTTCCCGACCGGCAACACCACGTAGTCGGGGACGGAGAACCCCAACTGCTCGTATATCTCGAAGGCAGTCGACTTCTGCCCCTCCAGCCGGTAGGGGTTCACCGAGTTCATCCCCGCGAAGCCCGGCAGCCCGGAGATCGTCTGCAGGAGCATAGAGAGGGCGTCGTCGAAGTTGCCGTCGACCCTGATGATCTTGGCGCCGAAGGCGGTCGCCTGGACCATCTTGCCGGCCGCGACCTTCCCAGCCGGGACGATTATCGCGGCGGTCACGCCTGCCCTCGCGGCGTACGCGGACATGGAAGCCGAGGTGTTACCCGTCGAGGCGCAGATCAGGACCCTCACGCCCGACTCCACCGCCCGAGTGACCGAGACCGTCATCCCTCGGTCCTTGAAGGACCCCGTCGGGTTCTGTCCCTCGTTCTTCACGTGAAGGTTCCTCACCCTGAGCTCGCGTGAGATGTTGACAGCCTTGATAAGAGGGGTCCCTCCTTCGTCCAGGGAGACCGGGCGGACGTCCGGGCCGAAGGGAAGGAGGGCCCTGAACCTCCAGATTCCCTTCGCGGGCCTTCCATAGAGCTCTCCCCTAGTCAGGGAGCCTCCCTCTTTCAGGGCCTCGAGAAGGCCGTTGCAGCGCGAGCACGTGTAACCTGCGGGGTCAGAGTCGAACATTGATCCGCAGTCGATGCAGCGGAGGAGCCAGCCGGCCGCGACCTTCATACCCTCGCCGCCCCCCCTCCAACCTTAGTCACGAAACCGTCCGAATCGACCTCCGCCGCGCCGAACCCCGCCACCATGTTGTCCATCACCGCGCGGGGGTCGTGCTTCCTCCTGTCGAGTATGGCCAACATCGAGGGCCCCGCTCCGCTTATGCACACGCCTGCCGCGCCCGCGTCCATCGCGTGCCTCTTCACAGAGTCGTACCCTGGTATCAGCTTCTTGCGGGCCTCCTCGACCACCCTGTCCCTCATACCTGCTCCTATCATCTCGATATTCCCTATCGCAAAGCCTGAGACGATCATGCTCGCGTTTGCAACGTTTGAAACCATCATATTCAGTTCGATCATCTTGGGGATGACGGACCGGGTGTACTCGGTCTTGCGCTCAGGAAGCTCCAGGAGGGGTGTGACGAGGACGAGGGCAAGGTCCGCGGGAGGGTCGTACTTGATGGCGGTCGGCCTCTCTGCCACCCTCACCACGACGAACCCGCCGAGCACGGATGCCGAGACGTTGTCGTAGTGCGCCGTCCCGGATGTAACCTGTTCGCCCTTGCCAGAGTAGAGTATCATGTCATCGCCGCTCATGCCCAGTCCGAAGAGCTCGTTCATCCCGAACGCGGCCGCCGCGGCCGACGCCCCACTGCTCCCCATGCCCAGCCCGATGGGCACCCTCTTTGTAATCTCGACGCATATCCTCTTCTTGATCCCGAAGTCTCGGGCTATCGCGAGGCAGACCGCGCCGGCCCCGTTCTTGGCGGCCGAATTGGGCGTCACGATGTCCCCGGCCTGCTCCATCTCGACCGAGAGCCTCTGCGCGCTCTCAGACCTCAGGGTCAGCCTGTCCCTGGGGCTGTCCAGCGCGATGGCGAACACGTCAAAACCAGGCCCCAGGTTCGCTGACGACGCGGGGGCTTCCACCGTGACCTTCAATTCTCTCGCCACGCACCTGTTAGAGATTATATGACTATTGGGCTTTTTCTGTGAAACCGGACAAACGCTTTTTAGTGCTCGAGGGCTTCTGGGAGAGAGTACCGCCTTGCTCCCAGAGAACGCCCTCCAGCCCAGGGCTTACCAGCAGAACATCGCGGAGGCGGCCTCCCGGACCAACACGCTGGTCGTCCTTCCCACAGGGCTCGGGAAGACCATGGTCGCGATGCTCGTGGCGCGGGCGAGGCTGGAGAAGTTCCCGAAGGGCAAGATTGTGATGCTAGCGCCGACGAAGCCCCTCGCGCTGCAGCACTACGAGACCTTCCAGAGGATGCTGTGTCTCAAGGACAACGAGATAGCGATCATGACAGGGGAGACCGACCCTGTGGAGCGCAGCTACCTCTGGAGGAGGTCCAGGTACGTCTTCGCGACCCCCCAGACCGTCAGGAACGACCTTAGAGCGGGGAGGGTCGAGCTGAACGAGACCGTCCTGCTCGTCTTCGACGAGGCGCACCGGTCGGTCAAGGACTACTCCTACACGCAGCTGGCGGACCTCTACAAGGGACAGGGATGGAACCCGCTGATACTGGGGCTGACCGCGTCCCCGGGGGGATCGCAGGCGAAGGTCGACGAGATAATGCGCAACCTGTACATCGAGAAGGTCGAGATTAGGTCCGAGGACGACGAGGACGTGAAGCCCTACGTCGAGCAGACCAAGCTGGAGGGGATCAAGGTCCCGCTCCCGGCCGAGTACTCGACGCTAATACACGCCCTCAAGGGGATCTACAACGAGAAGGTGACCAGGCTGGTCGAGGCGGGGTTCCTCCCGAAGACGCGGCTGACGAAGACGATGCTCCTCGCCGCCAGGGGGACCATCCTGGCGCGGCTGAAGGCCGCAGACTCGAGCGGGGGGAACAAGGGATACCTGTTCGGATCCCTGATCAACCAGGCCCAGGGCATCATGATACTCCACGCGGTCGAGCTTCTGGAGACCCAGGGTCCGGCGGTCCTGGAGAAGTACCTGGTCAGGTTCAGAGAGAAGCCTGAGCAGGGCAAGTCTGCGCAGGCCCTCCTGAGGGACAAGCGCTGGCTCTTCATCGAGGCTGAGGCCGCGAAGCTGAAGGACGTCAAGAACCCCAAACTCGAGAAGCTGGCCGAGATAGTGAGAGACCAGCTGGCCGGGAAGGCCGACTCCAAGGTCATAGTCTTCACTCAGTACAGGGACACGATAGAGACCATAACCGAGCGCCTGGCGGCGATCGGCGTCAGCTCGATGCGCTTCGTCGGCCAGGCCAACAAGGTCGACAGCGAGGGGATGGACCAGAAGAAGCAGACGCTGACACTCGAGCAGTTCCGCGGGGGCGACTTCACTGTGCTCGTGAGCAGCAGCATAGGGGAGGAGGGCCTGCACGTCCCGGACGTGGACCTAGTCGTCTTCTACGAGGCCGTCCCCTCTGAGATAAGGTCGATTCAGAGGAAGGGACGGACGGGACGGACCCGCCCTGGCAGGGTGATAATACTCCTCGCCGAGGGGACCGTTGACGAGGCCTACTACTACAGCAGCATGAACAGGGAGAAGTTCATGAAGAGCTTGGTCTCGACCGGCCAGGTGAAGAAACCGGAGAGGAAGACTAGGCCCTCGACTCTTCTAGACTACATGTGACCGGCGTCGGGGCCCGCCAGCACCATCGCGTTCTTGATGCCCGCGAAGACCTCCTTGACCTTCTTCTCGGCGAACCCCTTAATTATGCTCGAGCCAATCCCGGCCATCACTCCGGTGATCTCCGCGTCCGCAGCCCACTTCATCTTCGTGGCCGCATCGCCCTCGAGGTCGAAGTCGCTGGTGATCTTCATGTTGCTGCCGCTGCCGGAGCCCTCCACGTACAGCCTGGCGTGGCCGGGTGGTACCACGTTGGCTATCTTCAGCTTCACGGCCATGTGGGTCGTCAGGAATGTCATCCTGATCTTCAGCTTCGCCTCGATGTTGCTCTCGTCGATGACCTTAGCATCCTGGGCGTCCGGGAGGGACTTGGCGATGAAGCTCGAGTCGGTCAACAGCCGAAAGACCCGCTCTCTTGGAAGGTTGAGGTCCTCCGAACCTTCAAGATGGAGTTGCATGTTCGTCCTCCGCCGGTCTCGGTCTTTATCCCTTCTTGTTTACCTGTACGCCTCGAAGTCCTTGCCAAGCACGGTCGAGGCGATCTTCAGCTCCATCACCTCGTCGGTCCCCTCGTAGATCCGCGCGACGCGGGTGTCAATCAGGTGCTTCGCTACCGGCGACAGGATCGAGTACCCGAAGCCCCCGAAGCACTGGACCGCGCTGTCGGCCGACTCAAACGCGGCCCTCGAAGAGACGTACTTCGCCACGGCCGAGATCCTGTCGGCCTCCGACCGGAGCCCGAGGTCTGTCTTGTTGCCATCGTACTCCTCCTTCTTCAGCGCCGCCTGGTAGGTCAGCCATCTGGCAGACTCGAGGTTCGACGCAATCCTCGCGACATGTCTCTGGATGAGCTGGTGCTTGCCTATCGCCTTGCCGTGCTGAGTCCTCGAGGACACCCTCTCCTTCACCTGGTTGAGGCAGTCCTCCATCACGCCGAGGCAGCCCGACGCTATCCCTATCCTCCCGTTCAGGAGGGCCGAGTAGGCCACAGCGAGCCCCCTCCCCTCCTCGCCGATGCGGTCCTCCCCCCTGACCCTCAGGTTGTCGAAGGAGAGCATGGCTGTGTCAGAGGTGAACAGCCCCATCTTCTCCTCCAGCTTCATGTCGACGTAGAACCCCTTCTCCTTCGAGTCGACCAGGAACGCGGTCATCCCCTTGGCCTGTCCCTCGGGGTAGGCGAAGACGATCAGCCTGTCGGCCACCGACCCGTTCGAAATCAGGTACTTGGAGCCCGTGACGTAGTAGTCGTCGCCGTCCTTCCTGAACTGCGTCTTCAGCGAGACCGGGTCGCTCCCTGCTTCGGGCTCCGTGAGCGCGTAGGCGAGGACGACCTCTCCCGTCGCGGCCTTGGTCAGGTATCTCTGCTTCTGCTCTTCGGTCCCCCACTCCTGTAACGTCATGCAGCCGAGGGCCTGATGGACGTCGACGAAGGTCACGACGCCCAGCCCCAGCTGACCGAACCTCTCGAGGGTCAGCGAGTGGACGAGCGTACCTGCACCCCCACCGCCGTACTTCTTTGAGATCGGGATCCCCATCAGGTCGTACTTCCTGAGTATCACGGGGACCTGGTCGTTGAACTTCCTCTCGATGTATTTCTCGAACTCCGGGATCAGGAGCTCGTCGCAGGCCTGGTCCACCCTCCGGAACAAGTTGTGGTCATCCTCGGTGAGCTTCATCAGCTTCGATGCGTCTCGTATCGACCTCTCGAAGAGCTTCTCCACGATGCTCCGCTCGCAGGGGGAGCCGTTTAAACCATCCCGGAGGGCAGGTTTTTCTAGACGGGCGCCCGTCCGAGGCTGCGATGGAGACCGACGACGCGGGGGACCTGATTTTCCAGACCTACTACATGGTCGACTGGCGGAAGGTCGGGCAGAGCCCCTCCGAAGACCTGTGCGTCGCCTGCGGGATGCCTTTGCTCAAGGTCGAGCCGGTCCGGGACCGGAACGGGCTCGTCTACGGGGGCCGCGTCTGCCGCAGCTGCAAGTCCGTCTTCTGGTTGAAGGAAGACTAGAGTCCGAGGAGTGCGCCCGCGAGCGCTGCTATTGCGACGGCGTATACCGAGTAGTTGTATATCTTCAGCAGGTACAGCGCGTCCTTCCACGCCGGCGACTCCCTGCTCATGATGGCGAGGTGGTGCATCATCACGACGCTGAGGCCGATGAAGACCGAGAGCCCCACGGCGAGCAGGCTAATCGTCGACGCCTGGATGAAGTAGGCGCCCAGGAACGGTATGGTCCCCCAGGTGAGTCCGAACCCCAGGTACGAGTGCACCCTCTTGGGGTTCTCCCTCGGATACGCGACGGCGGCGAACCCCTCTATCAGGACGAAGGCGAGGAAGGCAAGGTCCCACTTCACCGACATGTACACGCCCACGGCGATGCCGAGCCCGACCGCGAGGAGCCCCACAGCGAGCATCCCGCGCGGAATCCGCAGATACGGAGAGAACTTCTCCCTGCTCGACCCAATGTCAATGTAGTGCGCACCGACTATCAGCCCCAGGAAGGCCGCGAGGAGGGTGAAGATGTAGATCTCGAAGTTGAACTTGGGGGCCACCGCCTGCGCGAGCGTCAGCCAGCCGACGAACACGAGGCTGAAGGGCGTCCTCAGCCCGTAGACCCAGGTGTTCCTGCTCCACGGCGTCATGAGGTCAGGCTCGACGGGAGGGGTGTCCAACCGAGGCGAAACTAGACCTTCAGATTATTAAGCTATCTCGGCGCCGAGGGGAACGATGAGCCGGGGTCTCCAGCCGCTCGCCCGGACGATCTTTGAGGGGCTGTCGCCGTCCTACGACAGGGTGCTCGATGCCGCGACGCTCCTGCAGGACAGGTACTGGAAGAGATGGCTCCTGAGCGAGGCGTCCATAGAGGGAGGAGAGAGGATTCTCGACGTGGGGTGCGGGACAGGCGTCCTGGAGGAGGGCCTTCAGGCCGGCCGGGGCGAGGTCGTCGGCCTGGACCTCACGGAAGAGATGATCAGGCTAGCGCAGCGGAAGAGAGTCCCCTCAATCGACTCGCTCTGCCTGGGCGACGCGGAGAGGCTCCCCTTTGCGGACGGCTCCTTCGACCTGCTGCTCTCGTGCTACGTCGTGAAGTACTGCAGCGCGCCTCTCCTCGCCTCGGAAGCCGCGCGGGTCCTCCGTCCCGGTGGCAGGTTCGTGCTCTACGACTTCTCGAGGCCGCGTGGCGCCTACGCCCCCTTTCTTGCGTTTTACACCTACGGGGTGCTGAGGATACTCGGCGCGGTCCTCCGGCTTGTCGGCGCCCGAGGCGCGTTCACATACGAAGCGCTTCCCTCAGTGATACAGACGCGGCCCTGGGACGATGGGTTCGGCGGTCTCCTTCGGTCCTCAGGGTTCCGAGACGTGGGGATGAAACGACTGTCCGGCGGGGCCGCGACAGGGTTCTGGGGGACCAGGTCCTAGGCCCCCAAACTCGCTAAGCTCTTTTATTCTCCGCGGAGGGGTACCGCCTGATGTCAGTCGTAAGTGGCGAAGAGGTCGCCGCCTGCTGCAAGGCCTACGTCAAGGTGAACCCGAACGGAGTCGACCTGGCTCCGAAGCAGGTCTCAAAGCTCCCCACGGACTCCACCATCTACCTGCACGGCGGAGAGAGAGGATACCTCGGACCCGGAGGGGACCTCGTGACCGAGAAGGAGGAGCTCGCACCTGACCCTTCAGGCTTCTATGTCTTCGAGCGAGGAGGAATGTACGAGCTCAGGTTCGATGAAGTGAGCGTCCCCCCCACGTGCACCGGCCTCGCGTTCCCGCGCTCCTCGTTGAATCGGCTCGGCATCATAAAGCTGGAGTCGGCCGTCTTCGACAGCGGCTACCGAGGGGAACCGACCCAGGTGATATTCACGCCGATCAGCGCGAAGGTCCACCGCTCAGAGGCCTTCGTTCAGCTGGTCTTCTTCAGGAACGAGAAGCCCGCGACCTCGCTATACTCCGGGTTCTACCAGAACGAGAAGGGCAAGTAGTCGATCACTTCGTCTTGGGGAGGACGACATCGCGATAGTAGCCGCAGCCGGCCGTGAGGGTGCAGATGTCGCACCTTGGACCGACGGGCTTGCAGGTGGTCTGGCCGAACCTGACGAAGAGCTCATTGAGCTCGAGCCAGTACTTCTTGGGTACGGTCTTCATCAGCTCCAGCTCGGTCTCCTCCGGTGTCTTGGTCTTCACGAGGCCGAGCCTGTTCGCGATCCTGTGGACGTGGGTGTCCACGGGTATCGCAGGCTTGTTGAAGGCGTAGACCAGGACGCAGTTCGCCGTCTTCCTCCCGACGGCGTGCAGGGTCAGCAGGCTCTCCAGGTCGTCCGGGACCTCCCCCCCGAACTCGGTGACAATCTGCTTGGCGACCCTGATCACGTTCCTGGTCTTCATGTTGTAGAACCCGACAACCCTGATGAGCTCCCTCACCGACTTCGGGTCGGCGTCCGCGAGCTTCTGAGGGGTGTCGTAGACCGAGAAGAGCCTCTCCGTCGCCTTGCTCGTGCTCTCGTCCCTCGTCCTGTGGGAGAGGACAGTCCCTATGAGTATCCTGAAGGGGTCGCCCTCCTCGGCCGACCTCAGCTCGGCCAGGGCGGTGGCGCGCTTGTCCCGGCTCGACTCGACCATACTGCCGATGCGCCCGAGGATGAAGCCTATTCTGGGCTTTTCGTCACCCATGGTTCTTTGCGATACCACGCGGACACCTCCATGACGACCTTCTCAAGACTGAACGCCGGTGAATAGGCGAGCTTCTTCGCGGAATCTTCCTCGGCTAGGGTCAGTCCGGCCTTAATCTCCTCCGCGGGGTACTGCGCGATGAGGCCCCTGCCCGAGAAGACCCCCTGCTGCTTCACCTCGACGTTCTTCCCTCCCGCACTGACGAGCGACCTCGCCAGTTCGTCGACGCTCAGGTCGAAGGACTTCACCTGGTAGGGCGTCCAGTCGCCGACAGAGCCCGCTGCCTTGAAGAGGGCCTGTGAGACATCCTTCGGGTGGGTGAACGACATCTTGGCGGAGCTGCCGGAGGGGAGGGTGACCTTGCCCCTCTCTATCATCTTGAGTATAGGCGTGACGATGGTCGGGTCCCTGGAACCCACCGCCTTGGCCGCCCTGACGATCCGTACCTGCAGTTCGGGATGTGCTTTCCCGAACTCCGTGACTATCCTCTCGCCCTCGAGCTTCGCGCGCTGATACTCTTCGGTCGGGCTCGGGACCCTCTCCTTCCCCACCATCCTCCCCGAGCCGAATCCGTAGACGTCCAGAGTGCTCAGATGGACGAAGGTCTTGGTCCCGTGCTCGTGGGCCTCCTCGAGCAGGTTGGTGAGGCCCACCTGGTTGAACTTGGTGTAGTCTTCCTGCGCGCTCCCCGGGGGCGGGGACGCGATGCTGTAGACCACGTCCACCCCGTCCAGCGGCTCGTGCAGGGTGTGCCTGTCCATGACGTCCGCCTCGAGGCACTGGACCCCGCACTGGTCCATTATCCTCAGGTGGGATCCCTTCCTGAAGATGCCCTTGGAGATCTCCCCCTCGGTGAAGAAGTACTCGGAGAGGTGGCCTCCGATGAATCCTGTGCCCCCGACTATGAGGTTCGTTCTCCCTCCTCCTAACCTGTCTGCTGGGGAGGCGGGATTCCGCCCTTAGGCTTTATCTCGAACTCGCCGCTGACAAGTCTCATCTGCAGGTCTTCCTCGAATTTGGGGAGGTCCCCGAAGACAGCCTTCAGCTTCTTCTTGGCCAGGGGCGAGAGGCGCGGGGCTACGTTCTGCCCTCCGTAACGTCCGTAGGCGATGCCCTTGAAGCGTATCTTCTGTTCGCCGACTAAGATGTACCCTCGTAGAATGTTCGCGATATCTCCTCCGCTGACGTCGTCGATGACGATGTTGTAGGGAGGAAGGTCGCTCTTTCTCTCGGGTCTCAAGATTTGAGCGCTGGGAGACCGAGCTATATGAAGAGTGAGGGGTCGGCTACTCTGAGACGAGGGGGTATCTGAAGTCTTCCTTGTACGTGTTCAGCACGAGGTGGGTGTTCGTCCTCTCGACGTGAGGGATGCTCAGGAGTTCCTTTGCGAATCCGCTGACCTCGTCCCTGTTCTTGAACTTGGCTATCACGATGCTGTCTTCGATGCCCGTCACGTCGAAGACCGCGCACACTGAGTTCATCTTGGCGATCCTCTCCTGTACCTCGACGAGCTTGCCCTTTGAGACCGTCACCTCGGTTATCGTGGTGATCTCGTAGCCGAGCTTGTCCTGGTTTATGAGCACGGAGTACCCTTTCACTATGCCGTCCTCCTCGAGCTTCCTCACCCTCTGGGCGACCGTCACGACGGAGACGTCCGTCTTCTTGGCGAGGTCCCTGAATGACTGGCGCCCATCAATCTCAAGCTCCTTGAGCAGCGACCTGTCCAGGTCGTCAGGTTTCATTTGTGAGCAACATCACCCTATTAGTGCGCATTTGATAAAGATTCTTGGTAACTTTATGGACGGATGTAAATTCGCGTCAGCAAAACTTATAACCGCAGATTCGAGAAGCGGGTCGTTTGCCTTTCGACAAGTCGGCAAAAGGCTATGTTCCTAGAAAGAGGACACCAAAACAAGTCGTAGACGCAGTAGCGTCAAAGGGTATTCGGTTCATCGACCTGCAGTTCACGGACGTTCCAGGTCGCAGCCAGCACGTGACAATCCCGTACAACATGCTCGATGAAGACGCCTTCGAGGGCGGAGTCCCCAAGCTCGACGGCTCCTCGATCAAGGGCTTCGCGGAGATCTTCGACTCGGACATGCTCCTGCTCCCGGACCCATCCACGTTCGGCATCATCCCGTGGGGCGACCAGCGCTTCCCAACCGCGAGGATGATCTGCGACGTCCACTGGGGCTACCAGAAGGGGAGGTTCTCCAGGGACCCGCGCTTCATCGCCCAGAAGGCCGAGGACGCGGTCAAGGCGGCGGGGTTCACCCAGTCCTACTGGGGGCCAGAGATGGAGTTCTTCGTCTTCGACTCCGTCACTTGGGACGTGGCCAGCCCGTTCGGGACCAGCCACAGGATCACCTCCGTAGAGTCCGCAGCCGAGGCCCGCGGCACGAACTATCCGATCAGGTTCAAGGAAGGCTACTACCCGACTCCGCCGTCCGACACGCTTCAGGACTACAGGAGCGAGGTGGCCTACCACCTTGACGAGTCGTTCGGGATAATCAACGACGCGCACCACCACGAGGTCGCGACTGCTGGTCAGTGCGAGATCAACATCTACAGGGACACCCTCACTCCGATGGCCGACAGCATCATGACCTACAAGTACGTCGTGAAGAACGTCGCCTCGAACAGGGGGATGATCGCCACCATAATGCCCAAGCCTATCTTCGGCGACAACGCCTCAGGGATGCACGTCTCCTCGAGCCTCTGGAAGGACGACAAGAACGCCTTCTACGACGAGAAGGACGAGTACGCCAACCTGAGTCAGACCGGAAGGTACTACGTTGGAGGTCTGCTCGCCCACAGCAGAGCGCTTTGCGCCATCACCAACCCCACAACAAACTCCTACAGGAGACTGGTACCGGGCTACGAAGCACCGGTCTACGTCGCATGGAGCCGTGGTAACAGGTCGGCAAACGTGAGGATTCCGCTCCACTACAAGGGCAAGTCCGGCATGAAGGGGAAGAGGACCGAGTTCAGGACGCCAGACCCCTCGACGAACCCGTACCTGGCCTTCGCGGCGATCGTCTCGGCAGGGCTTGACGGGATCAAGCACAAGCTGGACCCCGGAGACCCGGTCAACCAGGACATCTACGAGCTGACGCCCAAGAAGAGGAAGGAGCTCGGAGTCAGGGAGCTGCCCGGGAGCCTCCTCGAGGCGATCGAGTCGCTAAAGTCCGACTCGGAGTTCCTCAAGGGAGTCTTCTCGGACGACCTCGTAGAGATGATGATCGAGCTTGAGATGGCGAACTATAGGGCAGTCTCCGCAAGACCGCACCCGTACGAGTTCTACCTCTACTTCGA
>PLUF01000090.1 GCA_003164815.1 Candidatus Gagatemarchaeum stordalenia | reverse complement strand
ATGAATGAAGTGAGTTTCGGCTTCGACGTGCCACGACACAAGATTTCTCAGGTAATGGGGATAATGAACTATCTTGAGAGCAAATTCCAAACGCTCCACATGACCATCACGGCAAAGGAAGGGGCCCTCAGCGAGGATGAGTATTCCAACAAAATCCGGGAAGCCCTCCGCCAGTTGGGCGTGGATTTGGAAGAAGAGTAGGCTCGAAGAATTCTTTGATCCAAGTGAAACACTTTTAGCCTTAGGATACTTCCGAATTGAAAGTTATGGCGAATGCTCGAACCAATCGACGAGCGTCTTATTGAAGTAGACAGTGAGCCTTTAGACGATCTTGTATTAGATTTCCTCATCGACCACGACGGAGAGGAGCCCTACCTCGACTTCAAAGAGTCCATTAGCATCGCGAGAGATTATCCATTTTCAGAGTTGGCTAAGGACTTCCTCGCCTTCCTCAATTATGGCGGCGGATTCGTGCTGGTTGGATTTCGCGACAAGTCCAGATCCAGCTTGGAAGACGACAAGAAGTGGAAAAAACAGTACATTCCAGTCGGAATTCCCGAAGACTTCCATATCGACCAAGCTGACCTTCAGAACAAGTACAACTCATATTGCGTCCATCCTGTAACTATAGAGTATCGAGAGTTTCATAGAGACCTTGGGAACGGAGAACGAAAATTCGCAGCCATCTATTTCCCCCCCAGTACGGAATTGACTAAGGCAGCCAAGAGTGGCGCATACGTCGATAAAGAGGGAAGAAACCACACTCCATTCCTTGTCGGCTGGGTGCTTTTCAGGCGGGGCACCCAAAGTGTGCCTGCGTCACGAAGTGAAATCAATTTCGTCCTTCAACGCATACCGGACACCCAATACAGATTAAGCGTATTGAGTGGATGGCCTGACCGAATCAAAGAGACAGTATTCTCTAACCTATTTGAGACTAAGATAGTCGAAGGTATCATATTCACAGGTACGCCAAAACAACAACTCTATGGGATTGGATCCCCTGAAAGAATACCCAGTGAATACGTATCAAGAGGATGGGGGAAAAGCCAGGTCACGTTTGAGGACCTAGACAACCCCGGAAATCCGTTCTGGAGAGGCCTAGTGACCGAATCGATTCAGAGAAATGAAGTGAATCTGTGGCTCCAAGATGAAGATAGAAGCCGCGTTGTAATCGGATTGCTGAACAAGGAGTTTAGTTTCCTGTCGAGGCGAATCGGCTTGTTCAAGCTGGAGGGTGACAATCGATATTATTTCCCCTGTGACGGGGAGTCTCGGAAGGTGTCTTGGCGGCCGAGATTTAGGGAGTCGTCAGAACTAACGGTGGCAAAAAAGGCCCCTATCCCTAAGCTGAAGAGGGACGTCTACATTCATCTTGCTGTTAACACTGGTTTCATTCACTTTGAGAATCGGATTTTCCTAGGTCTATTCCCTACTCTCATGCTGACAGACGATGGCAAGAAGCCTACGACGGGTGAAAAAGAGGGCGCTGTTCTCACTAGCCTCTTGCACAATAGGTACAACCAAGCCTTTCTCAACGATCTTCTATTCTGGATTCAGCAGTTCTCAAGAGGAAACGACAGGATAGACCTTGCCCACGGGCGAGTGTCCATCTCCTCGCGGCCTACTGAGTCCATCGTGGGCGTTGGGATATTATCCGATAGACCTGTATCCGACGGAGTACCTGAACATTCCCCAAGGGCGGAGCCAGCATGAGCTTTCTGCCCGGTGACTACGTCGAGGAGCCTGACCTGGTCTTCGGGCATAAGAAGGAAGAGAAGGACCCCCGTATAGGGTTGAAGTATCTCGGACCGTACTTCTATGATGACGAACCAGGCCCGACTCCATCCCAAGTCAAAGTCGGCATTGTGAGCGATGCCGCGACCACGACCTTGACGAAGAGGTTCCTAGATTCACTCAAGAGTCCGATCATCAGTCAAAGCAGAATCACAAACAAATGGCTGTATCCTGATTTTCCAGGTATTAGTTTAGAGACACCAATCAAGTGCGAGTTTAGATTATCAGACAACTGGAATGTGACGCTGAAAGAGACCGAGATCGAAGAGGTAGGCAGAATCAGCAACGCTAACGAGCGGATCGCAGCAGGAGTGAACCTCTACAGAGACGCGGTTCAGAAGATTGCGGACGGAGACGACAAGCCAGGCGTCATAATTTGCGCGCTACCAGCTCTGATTGAGGAGAAATGTGGGATCTCAATCTGGACGCGCGGGGCAAAAGTCCCACAGTTCACCGAACTCGAAGAGCTAGCGGCTGAAATGGCCAAGGAAAACCAATCGCTGCTTAATGAGTGGGGCTTCGGACTTGAAGAAGAGCCGTCACCTCCACCATCTGACAGGGACTTGGACTTCCATAACGCCCTGAAAGGGAAAATCATGAAATTCCACATCCCCATTCAGCTCCTCCTCACATCGACAATTCAAGGCTTCTTGGATGGAGATAGCCAAAGACGTCGGGAGATCCAAGAACCTGCTACCGTGGCCTGGAATTTTGGGACTGCCGCGTATTACAAAGCGGAGGGGAAGCCTTGGCGGCTTGCGAAACTACGTCTTGACACGTGCTACGTAGGGATTTCCTTCTACCGCAACCTACGAAACCCGGACAGAGACGTTGAGACATCGATGGCACAGGTGTTCACGTACAACGGGGAAGGCATGGTGCTTCGTGGTAAGGATGTTGTTAAGGACAGAATTACGAAAGAGGTTCACCTCTCGCGATCGCAGGCGAAGGAGTTGATGACCGACGCATTGAAGAAGTTTCAAGACAAGGCCGGATACGATGCGGGCAGAGTAGTTGTCCATAAGACTTCCTTGTTCTCAGATGAGGAGAGCGCGGGATTTGACGAAGCGATCGGCAAAAGATATAGGGATTACGTCACAATTCAGCGAAAAAACGACATCAGATTTCTAAGAACCGGGATCTACCCTGTTCTCCGAGGCACGATGGTTTGCCTTACCGGGAACAAATGTGTTCTCTACACATCTGGATACATTCCTCGAGTTAGGACGTATCCTGGAAGTAGAATACCAGAGCCGCTACTCGTAACACATCGTGGCGACTCTGAGCTCAAAGAAGTGTGCAAGGAAATCATGGGGTTGACTAAGCTCAACTGGAACACTACCGCCTTCGCTACGTCTCTCCCCATTACTCTCGAATTCGCTAGGAAGGTCGGGAAAATCCTATCCGAGCTAGAGGAAGAGCAGCCGCCAGAGAGTCATTACCGGTTCTACATGTAGCTGTTCAAAACGTAAATAATCATAAGACACTCCAGTTTACATGGACTCAGACGTTCCCCCCTACATCCAAGAGGTTATTAGGTGAGCACGGATCTCATAAACTCAGGAGATTTTGAGCAAAGATCTTGCCGAGATAGAGGATCTTGCGCGAGCACGGCTAAAGTTCAATGGGATAGTTACTCTCCTCCCTGTCCCAGAATCAAAGCTCACAATCCCTGGCCTTGGGGTTCAGCCAGCGGCTACATCTTCAAACGACGATGCGTCCCAACACCAGATCAAATATGCTCAGAGCCTCAATATTGAAAACGAAAATTCTACATTCTTTCACGAATTCTGCCACGTCAAGTTAAGCGAAATTGGGTTCAAGAAGGCGGAGAAGCTGATTGAAATTAAGATTAGTGAGTGTTGCGATTCGGAATCTGAAAGAACAGAGATGCGTGTTGCGCATATCTTTGTCGCCGAAACATTAGCTGATTCTCTCCTGTACAGGTATTTCCGCGAAGAGTCCGAAGCGTCCCGCGATCAACTAGACTACGCATATCTGATGAGCGACAACCTGCGCAAGATCGAGAGTACCTTTGGCTCTCAAGGCATTTCTCAGGCGGTTGGCTATCGAATTGCAAAGGGTCGTTCGGGGGTTACTGAAGACAATGCTTTCCAGGTTGCAATTGAGCAAGCTTTCGGAAATGGTGACGTTGTTGATTCATACAATGAAATGTTCTCGGCACTTTCGGTACTACCTTCAATCAAAGGCGATGATGTGATTGAACAAATGAATGCCAAAGACATTAGCGAGATTGTAGCCTGCACGCTGAAACTCTACGAGATAAGAACTGGAAAGAAGTGCTAAGCGAATGCGTGAAGATTCGGGATTAATGAGTTGGGAATTTGGGTTCAAGGACTCCTGGCAATTTTAGGGATTTCAGCGGACGGTCAAGGGCAACCTCAGGAGGGATTGTCAGAGTACAATCGGCCCTCAGACTGAATAGACCCGCCTCTGTTGTTGTAAGTACTGCTATTGACGTTCTGGCAGTTACTCACCCCGCTATCGGTGTTCTTGTCGCAGCCTACAAGATATCAAAAGCAGCGTATCCGATTGTCAAAGCCGCAAAAGAAGAGTACGAAAAGACGGGCGATGCAAATGCCGCAGCGGTAGCGGGGGCAAGAGAGGTAGTGAACATCGTGAAAGCTGAGAGTCGTGATGAGGCTATTAGCACAGCAGTCGATGTAGGATGGGCTACAGTGAAAACCTCGACCGGCTTACACACAAATGAGATGCAGGACAAAATCCTAACTTCAGCATTCAAGAACGGACTCGACGAGGTATTGCCAAAATGAGCGACGAATTAGAAAAAATAATGAGAGCGAATTACGAGCAGGTGTTCAAACAACTGCTACTCTCAGCATTCAAGAGTGATCCTAGTCTCGCTCCTGAATTCGTTTCACAGACTATTGAACGTCAACGCGAAATTGATTCAGAGATCAAAAAGAGGTCAGAAGAAATGGCTGACGCGTTAGTCTCCAAATTGAAAAAAAGAGGCTATCTCGAAAAGGAGCCTGATGATACCGAACTCGAAGCATTAATTCGAAGTATTCTCGAGGAGTTCGGCACAAAACGATAAACGATATCTGCGTCACGCGGGGACTTCCGGGGGGCCCGAAGGCAGACTTCTATTTCCGGAGAAAGTTGAGCGGAGCCTCCAACGAAAGAGAGGTCCGCGTGAACTGGGAAGATTCTGAGGACTACGTGTCAGCGATTGATACAGACTTGGCATACATTGCTGCCGGTCTTTTTGCCTACGAGAGTTTCTTGAAAGAAGAGGGCCATTCTGCTGCGAACGTCCTCTCCATCCTCGTCAGAGTTCCTGACGGACTGAGGAACGACATTGTGGAGGAAACTTTGACCGACTTATTGGCCTTCACCCTCAAGGTCGATACCAAAGTGAAATTGGTCGGTGTGAAGTCGAAGTCAGTGTTACCCTCGAAGAAAGTGGGAGGAAAGTTCGGTTCTGTTTGCCTTTTTTCAGGAGGGATAGATTCCTTATCTGGGATAGGCCAGACAAAGGACGCCCTTGGTCCGACACATGGCGTTTTCGTCCATCATGATGGTTTAAGCGGAATAGTCGGGAAATTGGAGGAGAGATACCTGAAGCAATCGAAGACGCATGTGCACCGAATTGGTACGCAGACTGGTCCAGAAGGGCTGCAACAACTTCGAGGCTTCGTGTATATGACCGTCGGTGGGATATCTGCTCATCTCCATAATACAACTAATGTCGTCATCTCAGAAGTTGGGCACACAATGTTCCAGCCTGAGCTCACGGCATTGGATGAAGTTACCCTAACAACTCATCCTACTTTGGTTAGGCTCACCAAGACATTGCTTAAACAAGCATACAATCGTGATTTCGATTTCTACGAACCATTTGCGGACCTAACAAAGGCAGAGACCATCGCGCTCTGTGAATTCAAGGAAGGAATACCTTACACCAATTCATGCCGCACGACACGCTGGGCATACAGCTCAGTGTCACACTGCGGCTGTTGTTATGGTTGCATTGTGAGGCGAGTCTCATGCATTGTTGCGGGAGTCAAAGATGCAAATTATGCAGCTGATGTCCTTTTGAGAAATGTTGGAGATGACATTTTCGGAAGAAGGCCCGGAAGCAAGATCAAGACCGAACATCTTGACAATCTCTATGCTCTTCTGAGATTCGCGAGAGACATAGTTGAGAATAAGTTAGATGATATCGCTGAGTTCAAAATCAGAACTTTCGCGAAACAGGAATTGTACAGACGGTTTGCTTTGGATATCTTGTCCGCGCTCTATGTCTTGTACGACCAAGATAGAAAAGGAAGCAATGTATGGGTGAAGAAGTTTTATGACGAATGCAAGAAGGACGGAATCATTACTCCAGACTCGGCGAGAAATCGGATTCAAGAGGTTCGGGAGCAAGAATTCAAGCCTGATTTTGGCTTCAAACTGTGAGTAGTCCTCAATTCCAAGAGGAATAGTTCGAGCGGGTATGTGCTTTGACCCTGTAAGATATTAAGCACGCCAGGCATTTGGACACGTCCGCAGTCTTCTTACTCGAAGTCTACCTGTATGGCGAAGTGTAGCAAAGAAATAGATGTAGTGGGTTAACCGCTACCTATACTTCGACATGTTGAATCTCAGATCGCCGTGGGGTACTTCAGTCTGACGCTAAGACGTTCACTCTGATTCCTTCTCAGAGTTCATCTCCATCCTCAGCTCCTCGATGGCCCTCCTCATGTTGACGAGGCGCTTCTCATGCGAGAATGCTATTGCCATGAACATCCCTTCGAACACGANNTCCCTTGAACCGATGCTCCTGAGGGATCTGCGGAACTCCCTCCAGCTAGCTATCTCGCCTTCCGCTGCGGGGCTGGAGTCAGCCCATTTGCAAATTGCAGCCTTCTGAGGTGCTCCCGAATCGGGATTCAAGGCATGTACAGAACCTACCATTTGTAAATAGAACCAAGCTTCGCCACCGCAACTCGGCCGGGCCAAAGGTTCAATCTACTGCGGTGTGGGTTGGATTGCTGTGGGTCGGGTTTTCGGTGGGAAGAGCCCCTGCACCAGCCTGCCGATGTAGGGCGGCACCGCCTCCACGTTGGCCACATCGAGCCCTCCGTAGACCGACCTGAGGAGCCCGACATATTCCCCCAAGTCCTTCGCCGTTTCCGCGCCCAAGACCACCTGCGTCTTTCCCCCGTCGTAGACGAGCTCGAACGTCCTCCTCGTCACCGAGGCGAGCTGCTTCAGCATCGCGGCCTTCTGGTCATCCTCCTTGAAATCCTCGGTGAGCAGCGGAAGGGTCGGCGCCCCGAGAAGCACCATCCCGCCGGCCTTCTTCTCGGGCAGCATGTCCACCTCGCTTCCCTCGAAGACGGCCACCTCCACCCCCTGCTCGGATTCCACCGACACGGACGACGGAGGGGCGAACCTTATGCTCCTGATCATGCTTGTGAAGCTGCCCGCCGGCACGTGGACGTAGTAGGGCAGGTCCTCGGTGGCGAGCAGGAAGGACGGAGGTTCCATCCTTCCCCCGCCGTGGTACCTCCCGAAGTACTCCGCCAGGTCGCCCGCGAGCCTCCTCCACATCAGCTCCTTCAGCATCCTCGGGTCCCTGTACGTGAAGACCGCCAGGCTGTCCAGCCCGGTCTCGTCGACGCAGTTCTTGAACGTGTGCAGGCCCTTCAGCTGCTCCCTGTCGCCGACCCACATCCCCTGGATCTCCATCACGAGCTGGGGAAGGGTCGCCAGGCTGTCCACGCCCTTCGATATCGCGTCGGCCCTCCTGTACCACTCCCTCTTCTTCAGAGGGTACGTCGTGTACTCCTGTTCCCCATCCATCCCCCCACGGATCTTGCCGGCGTCCGCCTCTGTTAGGAAGGCGTGGAGGTCCGACTTCAGCAGGAGGAGGTCGTGCTTGTAGTCCGCCTTCTTGAATATCATCTGCACCCAGGCGAACTCGGGGTTCGCGCGCTCTATCTCCTGCAGAAGGCTGCCCACGAACGAGAACTCGGGCTCGTGCTTCGGCCTGCACATGAGATGGCCGTCCCTCAGCGCGACGTTGAAGAAGCGGATGTCGCCCAGCTTTGTCACTGGCTCGCACCCCCCTCTGCGTGCTCGCTTCCTTCTACGTGCCTGACCCTGCTGCCCAGCCGGCGCTCCGGGAGGGCATATTTGTACGGCTTGACGGGCAGGGGCCCGAGCCGCTTCTCCACTCCTGCCATGAGCACGAACGCCGGCAGGAACTGCGCGAGGAACGTGACCGGGGTGGCGAACCTCGCAACGGCTGAAGGCACGACGAAGGTGGCGAACGCCCAGGCGACGAGCGTGGCCGCCATCAGCGCGGCGACGGACAGCGAGACGCGGAGCTCCCCCATCCTCCGGCCCTTCTCTTCCTCTTTCCCGACGCTGTCCGGTTTAACCAGGTCGAGCTCGGACAGCACGCCCAGCCAGACCTTCCGGCCGGTCTTCTCCCGGTGCGGGTGCCGGAACCTGCCCAGGTCGTACCGGTATAGAAAGCAGTAGGCGATCACGAACTGAAGGATCGGCGTGTAGACCGCCAAGTCGAGGAGCGTTAGCGCCATCGATTATCAAACCCAGCCCGAAATAAAAGGTGAAATTGCTCGCTCGATTTCACTGACCCCATCCCTCCACCCACTCTTTCATGTCCCGCCTGTCCTCTTCGGTGAACGGCAGGTTGACGTAGTGCTTGAGCGCCGTGATCTCCGTATGCCCTTGGCTCAGGAATATCGCCTGGATCTGGTTCGGGTAGTAGTACACGAGCCACGACTCCCAGCTCTTGCGCGTGGATTTTGCGGAGATATACGCCGGGTCCAGGCCCGCCTTCCCCCCCACCTCCGCATGTTCCGCTCCCAGGCCTTCCAACCGGGCAGCTGCTTCCCTTCGAAGAAGTAGGGGAGGACCGTGACACCCTTACTCGACAACCAGACCCATCGTTCGCGTTGCCTCCGGAGCGCCTTCCTGGACGCCTCGGTGGGGAGGTGGGCGAACCTCCCGTCAAGCCATTCGGGATGCTCGTGGAGCCTCTGGCATTCGACGTACCTGGCGCCGGTGAGCAGGAGGGCATCGAGCCTGGTCTGGTTCTCGAGCGAGCTGGCGGCGTCCCTCAGCAGCACGTATTCGAAAGGCCGCAGGATCCTGAACCTGCGCTTGCCGGAATCCTTCACTATCGGCGTCTGACGCTGCTTTTCGTGCAACCCAATTAGAGGATAAATTGGGCCTTTTAACGGGCCAAGCCATCACGGCTGAGCGTCGGGCGTCCGGACGGACCTCAGAGAAGGCCCATTTCTATGTATAGAAATGGGACGTGTAGTTAGCGCCCCTATGGGCGGAGCACAGACCATTCCTGTCACCTATCTTGGTTTTTGATACGGATGTGAAATCGAAATGACGCTTATACTTGTCGGCAGTAAATGACAGTTAAGGCTTGCCAAAGACGCGAGAGCCTTCTTGAATGTCAGGCTATCTACTCTGGTTCAAAGACTTCCATATCATAGCCAATGAACCTCCAGAGGCCTTCATGCTCAGGACCGCAGAATTTCCCTTTGGAAATCTGCTTGCCACAAACCCAGCATCTCCCGGTAGAGCCAGGGAAGGTCTCCTCAATCTCCTGAATCTTCGTTATGGTCCCCTTGCTCACCGCGGTACAGCCAAACGGGTAACCGGGTCCGGGCAGAGCTCCATACTTTTCTATCCAGGTGTCGTAATCTAGCCAATTCCCTTTCGAATCGCGTATCCTTGTGAAATGGAGATAGATTGTAAGAGAATCATCGTCGTCGCAAAAACCTATGTAAGCTGGCCGACTCTTTAGGGTAGTCTCAAGGTAGACCCATCTGACAGGGTCCCAATCGTATTTCCATGCTGGACTAGACTTCCTTTCTGCCTTCTTTGACTTCAACTCCAAGAGCCACTTCCTCGAAGAATCACATCGAATAGCCTCTCTTCCTGAAGAACTCCTTCGCTGCCGGTTCTTCAGCTTTCCTAAGATCGTCAAAGTACTGAGCGCCCTTGTCTTCACCGATGAGATTGTGAGCCAGCCCTTTCGAGACTTGGAGGTAGAACTCTGCACAATCAGTTATGCCCTTCACTACGACTGAGTCGTCCTTGAACACGCCTCTTTCCTCAATTCTATAGCCCAACGACCGTAGCCTAGATATCAGGATCGAGAAATTGCTTTTCGGATTCCTAATTGCCGACACCTTGGCTTCGGAGATGGTTATCGTTTCGGGGCGAGTCTTCTGAATGAATTGAATCACATTCGCCATTGACTTTTGCTCGGTAGAGTCAGCATTAGTTATGGGGCTGTAGCACTCCGCCCGAAAATCATACATGAAATCTACATCGATATCGAGCAACCAGGAATCAGCTGATTCAACATGCGGCACCAAACCGAGAAGGTTGTTCGGCGGGCTTTCGTACACCTCTATCCCCATCATTCTATGAAGGAAGTCAACATAGTATGAAATCGGATCCTCAGTCGCCTCGAAACTTACGGGGCCATGGTCCAGCATTTCTCTTGTGTCCATGGCATGTCGCGCGAGAGTTCCCTCGGGAATAGCAACGATGATTTCCGTCGGAGGGAGCTCATCCTTGTTTTCCACTCCTCTCAAGAACGGAATTCCGCCAAACATTTGACGAAAGGCCGTGTGCGCGACGGTCCGCCTTGCAATCAACCAGAGCTCTCTTGGTGCTAACTCAGTGTCACCTCCAAGCGAGACGTCGAGATGCGAATCCAGGCTTATGATAAGCTCAAACCACTCGTTCAGACTTTGAAGAGTTTCCGGAACTTGGGAGTGGATGCTGTGAACTATTGCCCTCTTGACCATTCAGATCGGGGTTGTCATATTACCAGTGGTTTGGCTTAAACACTTTCGCAATGCCCTCATAGACCCTCCAGTCGGTCGTCACGAGGATGACCTTCCGGCAGAACTTCTTCCCTTCTATGAGCAGAGCTCTTAGATTAGCGTCGGTCGCGAACCGGTGTCCCTCCTCGACCACGATCACCCAATTGTTAAGGTCCCCCGAATTCTTGATAAAGTTCAGGTGAGAGAAGACAGTCGCGGCCTCTGCCTGGGAGATCTGCACGTTAGAGTTGGGGATGAACCGGACCCGCTGGACCCCTCTGTCCCAATGCAGCGCGAAGAAATCACCCAAGTCCAGCTTACGGTACTCCGGGTACTCGTTGAACTTCTCCCCGGTGACGTCGAACACGAAGGCGGAGCCCTCCCACTTCTCGAGGATGCTCCTGACTGTCGTCTCGAAACGATAGGCTCCAGATGCCGATTGGCGTGCAGGGAGGTGCTTGTCTCATTCATCACGCTAGTCCTTAGAGCCAGAACGAAACTCAAGAATGGCGCAGGAAGGACGGCATCACTGGCTCTGCCATCCAGAGCCACGCTAGGAGGTTTTGCCAAAGTTTAGTTTTAAAGTCGCACGCGCTAGTAGCGCATCTTGTCGCTCTCTCGAAGGATCGGCTTCCAGTTCAACGACCTCCGGCGGCACATGATCATAGTCGGTGGGACCGGTTCGGGGAAGTCCAATTTGATCCTGAAGATGGCCCACTCCATCTTCTCCCCCGAGAACCAGGCGAACCACCCGTGCTCCGTGATCATCCTCGACCCGCACGGAGACCTGGGGATGGACATGGCCAGGAGCTTCCCCGACCTGACCAAGCTGGTCGTGCTCGACCCGTTCTACGTGCAATTCGGCCTCAACCCCCTCGCCCTCACCCCGTACAGGGACGAGGCGGCAAGGAAGAGGCAAATAACGACCAGGGTGGGCGAGCTGAAGACCTACCTGGCGGACGTGATGAGGTCGGACCCCGAGAGGGCGTCCAGGCTGAGCTGGATCTTCACCGGGGACCTGCACTACCTCTACTCGAAGGGGGACAACCCGACGTTCAAGGACTTCTACTTCCTCGTGGGGGACCAGTCCTGGATGAACAAGAACGACATCAGGGCGATGCTCATCGGGTCCGGCCTGGACGACAAGACGATCGAGAAGACGCTCGAGGGCATACTGACCCTCCGCGGGGGAGAGGCGTTCCCGCCGCTGCTCAACAGGCTGGCCCGCTTCGTCCTCCCGTCGGGGTCTCTCCCCGCCAGGACTTTCTGCACCAGGGCGAACACGGTGAACGTGTCCGAGTGGCTCGAGCCCGGGAAGATGACCGTGATCAGGATACCCAAGGTCCACGACATCCCCGACGAGTTCCGGGAGCTCCTCGCCGCGACGGTCGTCCTGAACGTCTTCTTCGCGGTCCAGAGCAGGGCGAGCAGGCTCGAGGAGGAAGGGAAGGACGCGTCTTCCAGGACCCCCGTCTTCCTCTTCATAGACGAGTTCCAGACGGTGGAGAGGCTCCAGACCCTGGAGACGATACTCTCCGAGGCAAGGAAGTTCGGCCTCTCGCTCGTGCTCGCGAACCAGTACACCGCGCAGCTCAGCAACGAGGCCCTCCTCCAGGCCATCATCCAGAACGCGGGCGTCATAGCCGTGGGGAGCGTCAGCGGGGACGACGAGAAGCTCTTCGGGCGCGTGCTGGGCGAGGGGTTCGAGGACGAGCTCGACAAGAACACCACGGGCACGTTCGCGATCAGGATAAGGCCCTATCAGATAGGGGGGCTGGCGAGGACCGAGAGGTGGCCCACGTCGAAGTTCCCGGCCTACGCCCGGACTCAGGACGTCGTGATCGACTACATGAAGACGGTGATGGAGACGAAGTACGGCGGCGCGGAGGAGCACAAGGACCTGATCTACAAGAAGGATCAGATGAGGGTGCTAGAGGAGGCGGGGAGGCCGAAGCTCAGCCCGCTGAGGTGGACCCTGGTCTGGTGGCTGTACAAGAACGCGGGGAATGACTTCGAGAGGACCGACGCGCAGCTCAGGAAGCACTTCTGGGACAGCTACGGGTGGAACTCCGTGCAGGTCCACAACGCGCTCTCGGACCTGATGGAGTACGGCTACGCGGTCGAGAGGACGGACTACATGGACAGCGTCATGAGGGGCAAAGACCCGCAGACCGGGAAGCCGATCTACGTCACCCCGACGACGCAGGACGAGAAGGAGAGGGCGAGGGTGGTCATGTACGCGCTCACCAAGCAGGCCTTCGACGAGTTCTTCTCCATCAGGATACGCGGGCCCAGGGCGGGGACCGCGCTCCACCTGCTCGCGATACAGAAGCAGCTCGAGAATTACAGGGACAGGCTCGGCTACTGGTGCCAGGTCGACGTGGGGGAGAAGAAGGCCAAGAAGCCGGACATCGCCGTCTTCAAGCGCGAGACCGGCGGGAAGAGCAAGGACCCGAAGGAGGGGAGCCCCGACGTCTGGGACGACAACCGCGTGATAGCCATCGAGGTGGAGACGAACCCGAGGAAGCACGACAAGCAGGTCGTCGAGAACTACGAGAAGAACGTCGGCAACTACTATGAGCTGAGGTTCATCGTGATGCTGCCGGAGTACATCGATGACATGCACAATGTGCTGGCGGACAGGGACTCGGCGACGTACAAGGTGGAGTACTTGGACGTTGGGCTCGGGAGGGACAGGATAGCCGAACTCGAAAACACGCCGATAGAGGAGGGGGAAGGGAAGAAGAAGGAGCAGAGCGAGGCCGAGAAGCTGGTCTCCCAGGCGCTGGAAGCAAAGCCCGCCGGGCCGCCTGACTTCGTCCAGAAGGATATGGAGCTCTTCCAGTACTGGAAGGAGCACGGGAAGCCCGTGATGGGCGAGCCATACAGACAGAAGCTGCTCGCGGACCCGAACTGGAAGGACGACCCGATATGGGCGGCCGCCGAGGGGAAGGCCCTGCTGAAGACGTATCATGAGCGGGAGGGGATGGAGGTGTACAAAGAGAGGGAAGGCAGGGAAGAGGCCGCCTCGCCTCATAAGACGCAAACATCCCAGCCGACGCCGCCGCTGCCGCTAATCCAGTCCACATCGTTAGGGGCCATCCCGACATCGACCGCGGGATTCGTTCACGGCACTGCCGTACAGGCGGAACCATCAGGGCAGCAGCCAGAAGCGGTTTCTCAGCCATCCCCACAACCGGCAGCTGAGACGGCAGCAGAGACCACCACCAGTTTATCACCCGATGGCCTATTGACTGGCTCAACGACGCCCTCCGTCGGAGACCGGACAGGTCCCGAGACCCCAGGCTCCGCGATCCTCGGCCAAGTCTCGAGCTCTGTCGTCATGGTTCCTGGAGAGGAGGGACCGAGCGGAGACGGGGCGGAGGAGGCCGACAATGAGGGGGAGGAAGAGCAAGAGGGAAGTGAGGGAAGACGGCACAGGACCGCCGGCCCGACTCCTGCTTTCAAGAAGAGGATGGTCATCGTTCTGAACGTCATCCACGAGCGGAACCTGCACGCGAACTCCGAGGTCGCGGCGGCCATAGGATCCTCGCGGCGGCAGACGCTGAGGTACCTGAACGAGCTCGTCGACGGGGGCTTTCTGTCAGAGGACAAGAAGCAGTATTTTGTCACAGAGAAAGGGCAAAAAGTGTTCCAATAGACGTTTTGCCGTCAACCTCATCTGAGGCTAACGGGAGCCAGGGGCGAAATCCAATCTACTGCGCAGTGGTGTGGACTGTGAACTGGACTTTGGCCTCTGCATAGCGGAAGGGTGGGTGGCGCCTTCCCTTCAGATGACTGGTCCATCGCGAAGGATGGCGCGATCTCCGGGAGGCGCGAGGCAATACGCCGGGGAACGGACATGGCGGCGGCAAGTTACAGATGGCCGCAACCCCGCCCAGGAAGCCGGAAAACACATGGTCGTTTCTTTCGGCTTAAAAGGAGAGCCGGTCTCCCACTGTTACTCACGTAACAAAATAGGCACCGACCTCCTAATTCGGCCACGGACCGCATTCCGCCCCTTCGGCAACCCCCAGGTTGCATTTTATTGTGCCATACTTGGATCGAGATTTATGGGCAGTTCCTGTATTTCCGGCCATGTCCGAT
>PLUF01000013.1:1900-4160 GCA_003164815.1 Candidatus Gagatemarchaeum stordalenia | reverse complement strand
TCCCAGGTCCTTCGCCTTTGCCGCCGCCTTCAGGGTGGCGTAGAGCGCCTCCTTGTACCTGGCGAAGACGGCGCACATCGCCCCGTTCACGTCCGCATGGTCGGTGCCCTTCATCCACAGGTCCGACTTGCCGTACTCGACCGACCCGTACCCGGTATCGGCATCGAACTGGCCGAGGAACCTGACCGTGTCATCGGGATTCTCGAAGTACGTCGCGTAGAACCCATAGCGGTCGAAATGCGCTATGAACATGCAGTGCAGGCTGAGATGTTTGTAAAGCCTGTCGCTGAAGTCCTGTTGCCTCAGCCCGTTCTTCAGGAACCTTTCCCACTGCTTCAGGACGAGCGCTTTGTCCTTCGCCGTCATGAACTCGCTGTCGTGAAGTTCCATCCTTATCGCCTCCTTTCTTCTTTCTATCTTTCAGGTGCCTTCTCTGCTGACGCCGTGTGCGGTGAAGCCGACCGCACTTGTCGCATTTGCGGCCGGTTTCAACCGGTAGTCCCTTGCCGCTCCTTCACTGGCCGTCCCCGGAGGGAGGAGAGAGCCGCTCCGAAGCGACTCTCACCGTGTAGTCGGCGACGTTGACCGCGAGGGACTTCATGCCCCGCGACCTCTGCTCCGTCACGACGACCCGTCCCCCGAGCTCCTCTGCCAGCTCCCTGGCGACCTGCATCGCGTCCGGGTGCCACTCCTTCTCATAGGGCAGGCGCTGGGGCATCAGCTGGACGTTGAAGAACTCCAGGCGCTCCATGCCCACTGCGGTGGGGAGGATCTTGGTAGCCTTGATCAGGCCGCCGTCTTCTCTTTCGTACTCGATGTCAGCCTGGACCAGGTTGAACCTCTCGAAGAAGGCCTTCCTGGCCTCCTGGGGGTCCGGCTTCGCCTCCGTGGCCGTGCGAGCCTGTTCCGACCCCGCCGTGGTACCTTGGGGGTACGAGGGCTGCTGTTGTTGCTGCTGCTGCTGTTGCTCCTCTTCCGGCCGTTCGCTCGGTACCGGTGTCACCACCACCCCGGGCGTCGCGACCCTGCGGATGCTCTCTCCGCGGGCGTCTCTGTCCCTCCAAGACCTCGGTTGCCGGTACTGCTTCCTCCGCACCTGCCAGTGCTCTTTCTCCTTCTTCGCGGCCGCCTCTGGCTGCTCCGGCTCTTCCTCCGCGCCAAGAACCGCGGCATCCGCAACGGCTGCGCCGGCCGCATCCACGAGCCCGACTTTGAATGGCTCGGGACCGTCGCTCTGATAGGGGCCGAAGGGGAGGACCAGCTCAAGCCGCTCGGCCACCTCCATCTTCTGGCCGTAGCTCAGCTCGTGGCCGTCGAAGACGACCTTCCAGCTGAGGAAGGTCTGGAAGCCGTAGGTGACTGGTGTGGCTGTTCCAATCTCGCCATGGCTCCGGTCCGGACCGCCCACCGCGAACGGTACGAGCGGCTTCGTCGTCTTGACGTGTAGGCACATCTCCGCCTCCGCCGCGTCCCTGAAGGCGAAGGCAGCTTCCTTCGCGTATTGGTTGAAGGCATCTTCCCCTTTCTCGAGGATCTTCTCGACGGACACGCTCTTCCCCATCCTGAAGGCCGTGACCCGCAGGTCGGTCAGCCAGCGCGCCTGCTCAGGCGGCATCGACTTCCCGAGCTCCCTCTCGAGGACGAGCGGATTGATCCAACCGGTGCTCTGGTAAAGGGGCTTCCGCCAGGGCACATACTTGCGCCAGCTGAGGACGCCGATGTTCCTAACGGGGTGCATCTCGCCTTCGGCCTCGTGCTCCATCGCCGGCGCCTCACCCCGGCGGAGGTCCTGCGTGAAGTAGGTCAGACACCGCTCGCAGTGGCCCAGCGCCGTCTCGGCGACGACGCGCCTGCCCTTCTTCTTCTGCTGCGCCACCAGCGCACCGACGGTCGCCTTCTCCGGCTTGAGAATGCTCCTGCCCGGGAAGAGGATCCCTTCGCTGACGAGGAAGGCGACCTGCCTCGGCACGCCGTCGTCGTTGGTCGCCCAGAAGATGTTCCCCGCCCGGTTCATTTGACCGCCGAACCTGTCTTCAAGGTAGGATAGCAGGTACGGATAGTCGGGCGCCGGGACCTGGACGTACCCACTCCGGCTTTGGGCTGCTACCTGCTGTTGGGCCATCCTATGCCGTCACCCCCATCGCTCCGAGGACGGCATCGACGGAGATGCTTCCGGGCTGGAGTTGTTGGCCTCTGGACGGCGGCTTACCCCCTCTATCCGTTGATGCAAGAGGTGTCTGCGCTGGCACTGCCGGACTTG
>PLUF01000013.1:0-1862 GCA_003164815.1 Candidatus Gagatemarchaeum stordalenia | reverse complement strand
TCTGAGCCAGCCTGCCACTTCGCTCTGGAAGCGTTCAGACTTGGGCTTCATGAAGTGCCCAAAGGCCATCGCCGCAGCCTTGACCGCCAGCGCGGCAGCCGTGGCCACGAAGATCACTTCCACCCCGGCGTGCGCGAACTGGACGGCCGTCTGCGGCAGCGGGAGGGTCTCCAGGACCCCGTCAGCCTGGAGTACGCCGCAGGTTATGCTTGCTGTTGCCAGCTTCTCGATTTGTTGCATCATCTGCTTCGCGCCTCCATTGTTGACATGCCCACAAGCGCGGCCATCAGCCACGACCCGTAAGTGTGGTCACCCTCAGCCTCCCGAACGTGCCGCAGGAAACGGACGCTGTCCTCCGGGTCCGAGCCGAGGGCACTCGCCTGCTGCCTATGGGGTGACATCTACCCCACCTCCCCCTGTGCCTCGAGCCCTTGCAATGCCGCCGAGATGGCTTCGAGCTGGCTCTGCATCGACTGCAGGCTCCATAACCTGCGGTCGTGGAACCCATAGCCAGTTTGCGCGCTGACCACCCGCCTGTGGGTCCTGGATACGATTTCTTGGAGTTCGTTGGCACTCNNCTTTTCGTTGACTTGGTGCACGCGGTGTTCTCGTACACGTAGCACGCGGTGCAGTGGAACTCGTCGTCCCCGTGCTTCCACGTCATGCCGATGGCCAGCTCGTCCTTGTGGACGGAGCACCTGACCTTGCCCGCGAACATCTCCGGGACTTCATCGACGACCCCGCCCATTTCTTCGAGTAGAGATGGCATCTATGCCACCACCTCGAACGGCGCCAACCCGCGCGGCGCGAAGAGGCCAGGATTGCGTTGCTCAGCTGACAGGATAGCCGCCTGGTCGACCTCGAATATGTCCTTGGCATATTCGACTATGCGNNCGTGTGCGTCCACCAGCGGTGCCCCTCATCGCCCTGGCCCGGTACGAACCGAAGTGGGCCAGGAACAAGGAACTGGATGAGGAAGGTCGGGCCGAAGTTGAACTTCTTCTCGAGTTCTGCCGTCAGCTCCGACTCCCGATACAGGTTGCCGTCTTTGGACAACCTACTTCTCCTCCCTGCTCGGGACGCCGAACCCGAGGAACTCGCTGGTCCTCCCGTTGTAGTACTCCGAAATCCCTTTGACGGAGCTCGCCACTTCGATGATGCTTCCGGCGGTCACTCTGAGGACACCTCTTCTTCGTCCCCGGCGATGACGGGCATCGTCCCCGGCATACAGCCGCGGTCGTACGACTCCCTCAGTTGCTGGCACGCGCGACCGTGTGCATCGGTCAGTGCGTCACGTACAGAACCCATGTTGGTACTCAAGGTACACAACCTCCTGCCTGAACCCGATTCACCACCGCCTGGGTAGGCGCTGGATAGCCGTGCTCCCTCGGGAACGATGGTCTGAGGACTTGGCGAAAGGACCTGCTTGCTCCCCGAACCCCGGACGGCCCCGAATTTTCAAAAGATTAAATATTCGGAAGNNNAAAGTGGTAGGGTCATCTTATTTTTCGCCTACGCTTTCATCTCTCTTCGGAGACTCGTCCGGAAGAAGTTTTGTTTCCTAAACACGTCGTGCCGGGCGGGCACAGACTTACCCCGGCCAGACGACAGACAGAACAGACAGACCAATTTTTGCTCGAGTATTGTCGCTCGAGCGTGCATTGGCGTAGCACCCAGCAGAGCCCAAAAAAGAGGGAATGCTGACGGAAAAAGGGGACTACCCAGCANNTATTGCAGCTGCGTGTCGTCATATCTGCAGAATTTCGGGAACATAGCTCAAGTCTGTCTCGACCCTAGCGCAGTAGTCTCGATCACCGTGGTACGATTCAAATGGAAATGGACATGGCGTCTGCTGTTCTCAA
>PLUF01000005.1 GCA_003164815.1 Candidatus Gagatemarchaeum stordalenia | reverse complement strand
GGCCTCGCGCGTCACGAAAGGAAGTAGCTGAACAAGCCACTTCCCCGCTGTAAGGAGCAATGCCCGAATGGCTGCGGAAGCAGCTGGTAGGGCTGGGCGTCCTCGACCGTGAGGTCAGGACTCCCGAAGGTGAAAGTCGTCTGGCTTGTTGGACTCTGAGCAGGGTCCGGCATGGGGCTAGCCCCAGACATAGACAGCCGCAAAGAGTGCAGCCTAGGCATTCGAGGCGGCGACCTGACGACAGGCAAGGCAACGATAAGGAACCCACAACAGAATGTCCCTGCGCCATGCGAAGACGCTAGGATAGGACGAGGCGCGCATGGTATAGAGAACCACCACACCTTACGAGACCATAGTGTGGCAAATCCCCTTCCTCAGGAAGGCGAGAACCAGCCGACGTGCCGGGGCTCTCTCGGTCACTGGTGGGTGCCTAAACCTGTCTGTAGATGTGCTCCCTGCAGAACGTGAGACCCAATTCGGTCTGCCCCTCGTCGATAAAGGGCGAGCGGATAGGACGGCTGCGTCCGATTTGACCGGGTTGGCTCCGAGGAGTCATAGTACCCTGAACGTCGGCCAATTACCGACCTGTGGGGAAGGACTCTAGTCCGAAATCCGAAGTCCGAACTGTGCAAAGGATGGATTCAGTCCACGAAACACAATAGGAGGTGAGAGAATGGACTCAAACAATCAGTTGGGTGAGCAATCGCCCAATCCAGTAGTCCGCAAGGACGAAGGCAGAGCCATTCTCCATATCCAGAGTGGACTCGCCATAGCAGCAACACGGAGGAAGGACAAGCAATTCCACAACCTCTACTCACTGCTCTGGAGAAGAGAATGGCTACAAACCGCCCTTGAAGCAGTCCTGGACAACGCTGGCGCGAAGACCTCAGGCGTAGACGGGGTGTGCGGGGCAGACCTGCACGAACCGTCTGCTAGGGCCAGATTCGTCGAGGAACTGCGGACGGAGCTGAAGCAACGAACCTACCGTCCCTCCCCGGTGCTCAGGAAGTACATTCCGAAGGCAAACGGGAAGGAGCGACCAATAGGCATTCCGACGATAAAGGATAGGGTGGTGCAGATGGTCTTGAAGATGGTTCTCGAACCTATCTTCGAGGCCGACTTCCTGCCCAATTCCAACGGCTTCAGACCTGAGCGAAGCACGCTGGAGTGCGTATTGCCGATGTACCGCTACGGGAACAGCCACAACCTCTACCAATGGATCATCGAGGGAGACATCGAAGGGTGCTTCGACAACATCGACCACGGAATCCTGATGGAAGCTGTCCAGAAGAGGATAGCCGACAACAGTATCCTGTGGCTGATTCGTCGGTTCCTCAAGGCACCCGTCATCGACGAAGGCATCCAGACAAAAACCCGCAAAGGAACACCGCAAGGAGGTGTCCTTTCACCGCTGCTCGCCAACATCTACCTCAACGAGTTTGACCAGTTCTGGTATGAAAACTGGGGCAGACTCACAGCAGATCAAAGAAAGAAACGCCAGAGACACGGACAGGCCAACTGTGTGCTGTTCAGGTACGCTGATGACTTCATCCTAAGTGCCAGAGGCACCGAAGAGGGGGTCAACGCCGTCATGGACAGCATCAGGAGCTTCTTCAAGAGCAAGCTCAGGCTGGACCTGTCCACAGACAAGACCAGGGTCGTCCGTCTGGAAGAGGGATTCAGTTTTCTTGGATTCCACATCCAGCGGGTGCACCTAGACTACGGCGAGTGCGTCAGAATACGACCTACACAGAGGAACCTATACCGCCTCAGGAACAAACTGCAATCCATGCTCGGGCCCGCCGCGTCGCGCGACGAGCCGCACATGAAAATTGCAGCCCTGAACAGAGTCTTGAGGGGATGGGCCAACTACTACACGTCAGTCAATTCATACCAGCAATTCAGAACCGGGGACTTTCTGGCCGAACGCCTGTTCTGCAAGTGGTACTGTCGCAAGTACAAGGTAAGCGTCCGGAAGTTCCTAGCGGAAGTCCTCAGTAATGGCAAAGTGGTCGTCCAGAGGGGAGGTGTAAAAGCCGAACTTTTCCGGATGGCCTCCAGCAAGAGCACGCACACCATAAGGAATCATGAACTCCTCTGGCGATACAGGTCAATCAGGAATCCATACATCAGCCAGGATCATACGGCAACCGGCATTCCAGAGGAAAACGACGACCCAATCATAGATGCGCCCAACATCCAACCGCTTGCACCTGCGTACAATGGTGAAATCTATTCCTCCAACCGCCATCTGGCGTTTGATAGAGATGGATGGAAGTGTGCTCGGTGCGGCAGTCGGGAGACGCTTCAGGCGCACCACATCCAACGTGTCCCAAGAGGAATGGTCTTCGACCCGAAGGTCGTGCACCGAGTCGAGAACCTTCAGACATTGTGCGCGAAATGCCACAGTAGGCTACCTAGAAACTAGAGAGCCGAAATTCATCCATCTGATGCACAAGAAGAGGACGGAGGACGTAGGAATGAAAGCCCGGTGATGCGAAAGTATCACGCCGGGTTTGGGAGGGAGGGTGCGTGCTTCCTGCTCGAAAGAGCATGGCGGCGCACTCTTACCTTAGCGCCGGCTACGCCCAGTCCAACGACCCCCCGAAGGTCGGAAGGCTCTGCATGAGAGTCTTGGACCGGACGAAGAAGGTCCTGGAGTTGATCTACCCGGCTGCTCCAGCATAGAACATCGCACCATCAAGGCAGAGCCTCGTCAAGTCGAGGCCTGCCTCCCACTTTTTCTCTTACCTCACAAGCTCCTCTCACCCACAAATCTCAACTTCTACCTCCCATTCGCCCAAATCCACGACCATTCGACGCCGTTGCGGATATTCTTCATACATGCCTGTGTGTTTTTTTTGAATGATTTTTGGCAGGCCAAGGCTGCTGACTCCTGATCGCTAGCGCCCATCAAGCGCAGGCAGCGAATCGGACTCATGATCCTCGCCTGAGGCCTCGTCGGTCGCTGCCTCGATCAGCTTCAGCCGCTCGTGAACGCTTTTCAGCAGGTCAGCGCTCCTCTTCGCGTAGTTCCCTATCCTGTCGCACTGGGAATTTAGATTGGCGACGCGACCGAGGGACTCATCGAGCAACTCGGCCTGCGTCAGTATCGCGTGGTCCATGTCTATGGCAGACTCTAGGAGGTCGTCGATCCTTTCCTTTTCGTCCCTGACCATTCCTCTAGTTCTGCTCAACAACCCAAGACCCCATGATATGTGCTATTCGTGCCGGATATCCATATGCTATCATTGTTCGAAAGGCCTGTTGAGGGATAAACTTCGTTCGGAAGATTCCTAGGGTGACGTTGAGCCGATTTTGACGGTCGCCGGTGATGGCCAGTAACGCAACGCATCATTCCTCGATGTTCCTTATGGGCACCTTCGAGAATATCCCCCTGATCTTCCTCAGCAGCCCTCCCGAGCTCTGCCTGTCGAAGAACAGCTCGGCCTTCCTCAGCACCACCCCATCTTCGGTGGCGTACACGATCATCTTTGTCCCGGCTGGAGGTCCAGCTTCTCCCTCATCTCGAGCGGGATC
>PLUF01000030.1:6180-7287 GCA_003164815.1 Candidatus Gagatemarchaeum stordalenia | reverse complement strand
TACGTGGACACGGGGCTCTCCGAGCTCCAGATGTTCGTCAGGGCGAAGATGGAGAACGAGGAGGAGAGGGGCGAGAGGCAGGGCCTGTCCCTCCTCGAGCAGGTCTTCGGCCTCTACAAGATCAGGGGCTCGGTCTCGGCGGAGAAGCTGGACGGGGAGCTGAAGCGCGAGTTTGTGGTGGCCGAGAGGCTCGACGAGGAGAAGGTCAGGAGGCTCTTCCAGATAGAGGCGACGACTCACTTCAGGTTCAGGCTGGCCCACCTCGAGCGCCTCTGCACAATCGAGAGCGAGCGTGACTTCTACCTCTCGGCCGCGTGCGCCGCGGGATTCAACATAGGTCCCGACCGGATCGACGAGGCGATAGAGAGAAGAAACTCGGCGTATCTGCTGGACTGGTTCAGGAGACTCTTCCCCGAGTTCAAAGAACCCGAGAGAGCGCAGGCGGTGGCACAGCCGTCGACTCCAACAACATCCGAGCAGGTGGACGAGGAAGAAGACGGGGAGAACGAGCCTCCGGAAGAGGAACCGCTCGAAGTCCACGAGAAGGACGTGATCGTCGTTCCGTGTCCTGCATGCGAGGCGGACAACATGCTGCTGCTCCGGCTGTGGGCGGAGGCCACCAGTCTCCCCCGCGACCCGAGCGGGACGAGGGCCACCTCGACTCCCGACACGGTGCTCAGATGCCAGTACAAGTGCAGCGGCTGTCCGGAGGAGTTCTACGTCTTCGTGGAGCCGATGGGAGGAAGGAGCTACGCGGCGGAAGCGTCCCTTTCGCCCAAGTTCCGTGAGCCCAAGACCCTCGTGCAGGCGGTTGACCTCCGCGTCGACCGCAAGGAGGGCGCCTGGCAGGTGATAGTAGGGGGAAGGATCGCCGGGTCGGTCGACCAGCGTCCACGGACGGAAGCCGGAGGCTGAAGAGAGATGCCGAAGAGCATGAGGGAGGAGCTCGCCGTCCTCATAGGACTGGAGATCCTCACTGAGGGAATCTTCTTCGATACTCACGACCTGAGGAAGCTTCCGTTCAGCGATGCCCAGATCACCAGGGTGCTGGCGTCCCTCCAGAATTCCAAGGTCCTCACAAGAGTGAACAGCAGGAAGTACCTCTTC
>PLUF01000030.1:0-6160 GCA_003164815.1 Candidatus Gagatemarchaeum stordalenia | reverse complement strand
GACTGGAGCGAGGAGGAGGTGGAACAGTTCGCCAAAGGGCTAAGGAAGCACTGGCGCGACCTTTCGCAAAAGTGAAAAAATCATGCTCAAGGGTTGAGCACCGTTTCAGATCAAGACGTGCTCAAGGGTTGAGCACGATTATTACAACTAACTCCCCGCTTTCCGAGAAAATGCAGCACTAAGCCTTCCTAACGACCAAAACGGCCCGCCCTTCGCTCCCGCACCTTGGACAGATGTCAAAGTCCGTCTCCGATTCGTACTCGCAGACCACGCAAAAGGTGACCACGGGCTGACGACTGCCTTTTCGGTTGCTCCCGTAGGACTCTCTAGCCGAGGTTTCTTCATCCGATTCGAACCTCGTGTCTGTCCTCGCCCTTAGTCTCCTGCGCCGCCCGGTTCCTACCGGCTCGCTCTTCCAGCCGCACCCGCAGATCCAACGCCCCATCCTCTTGTTGAACTCGGTCCTGTGAGTTTTCGTGTGGTTCCTTCCAGTTGCAGGCAACAGATTGAATGGTCGGGGTTGGCTAAAACGGGGAGGCCTTCGATGCATTACTCGAGTTCTGTTTTAGCCGAGACAAGACCCAGTTTACGTGTACAAGAGATTCCTTCTGCCCGCTATTCTACTCAGCTTGGTAGTCGTTTCGGCATCGGTCGCGGGGTTGGTTCGACCAAACTCGTCCAACGGGGACCCGTGCGACGAATATGGGAACTGCATCTTCTCTTCATTGAGTTCGGTGCGCTCAAACCCAGACGGCACGCTTTACCTGGGTGACGAGTTCGTGGTGTCACCTTTCGTCTCTCTGGGCCCGAACACGACGTCATACTCGCTCTCCTGGTCATACGACGGCGGGGTATTGTCCGCTGTGGGAGGCGGGGAGTTTCAGGTGGTTGCGAACGTCACCGGCACGTATTGGGTGACCGTGACCGCCTCCTTCACCGTGGTCGAGACCGTGGGAAACTCTACCGTCACCCTCTCCTCCTTCCTCTCCACAAGCCAATCGGTCGAGACGCGAGCTTTCACCATGACTTTTCATACGGAGATGAGCAACGTTACCAATTCGCTTCATCAGGTTCTCCGCAACCCCGACGGTTCGTTCTACCATGACGACGAGTTCATCGTCAACTACACCTACAGCTTCCTCTTCATTCAGCAGCGCCCGGACATCAAGATCATCGCCGAGCCCCAACTCGGCCCCAGTTTCGCCAAGCTCACCGCCTACCAGAACTCCAGCTCCACGGGGTACTTCCTGTTCACGGTAGCCAACACCACCGGAACCTCGAAGATTACCGTGACAGCGAAGGTGTTCAACTACCAAGGCGCTCTGCTCGGCTCAAAGACGCAGAAACAGCCTTTCGGAGTCGTCAACTACGCACCTTATTTCAAATATTTCACGTACATGGAGTACAACTCGAAGAACTCGAGCGCCTACGAGAGGCCCTTCGTCACGCTCGTGAGGTACGACGGGAACAACCCCGGATACTCCTACGGAGGGGACGCCAACACGGCCCCCATCACCGCAGGAAACGACACGCGCGAGAGGGCCCTGATCAACTCGTTCAACTTCACGGTGACGGGCTGGGGTATCGAGGCCAATCTCACCTCAGGAGACATCAGCCAGGACCTCTCCTTCTGGAACCAGACGGCCTTGGACCTCGGCACAAAGACGACCAACGCGACCTATCCCACCCTAACCTTCTCCCAGAGAATAGAGAAGTTCTACTTCACGTCGAACGTGCCAGACATCGAGGGCTACACGAGTCGGGGGCTGGAGTACTTCAACGTCACAGAGCTGGCCGTCTCGAAGGGCTTCGCGGGAGGTAACTACGGGCTCTTCAACACCTCGTACCTCTACCAGCCTTTCTACTACAGTGGATACATCACCGTCTTCACCTATGGGCCCTCGGGCCTCGACCCCTCGGACTCGGTCAATGTCTCCCTCGTGACGCCGGACCCGCTCGACCCGCACCTGCTGGCGTCGCTGAACCAGACCTTCGGCTCTTCTCAGGCAGTCGCCAAGGACTTCGAGGACGACCTCTATCCAGCCTACTCGAACGTGATGAGCCTCGAGCCCGTTTCCTCTTCGGGAGGGAGGTGGGTGTTCCTCCTCAACGACACCAACCTCGCCATGGCAAACGATACCACGATGCCCTACCTCTACATCACCGTGACAGGCGCGTCAGGAAGCTACTCGTACGCCGTCCCCGACGCCTTCTCATCATTCCTAGTTAACAGGATCCTGATTCCATCGCTCCCGTTCCCGAACGTGGACGGATACTACTTGGACCAGCTTAGGCAGCTGGTCGCCCTCCCCTTGAATTTCAGCCTAATCGCCCCGAGCAACCCCTACCTCGCATGGGATTACAATGGGACTTCTCCGAGCTTCATCTCACCTATCACATACGAGCCGGGGAATCTTAGCAGTGTCTACGGGTTCCTCTACGGCGGGAACAGCACGCTCTACGCTAACCTCGGCGGGGGAGGGGGGAGCCTTGTGAACATCCAGAGACAGCAGACTAACTTCCAGGCCCTCGCGATGATAGGCCCTCAGACCGGAGGGGTGACGGGCATCTGGGTGAAGGACCCGAACGGGAACTTGATCGTCAATGAGACGCTGACGGCGAACACGGAACCACCCTCCCCTTCCGGATACTACGGATTCTNNCGTTCCCGATGAGCGTGAACGGGACGTACCAGTTCGGGATTAGCAACTCATGGGGAGTGAGCAGCGTATTCCAGACCTACGACAACGTCGCACACATACCTCCACCGCCGAACGAGGAGTACTTCCTCATGATCTTCTTCGGCTTCCTGATAGTCGGTTTTTACTTCTTGGGAAAAATAGCCAGATGTGGTAAGACCTGAAGGATGTCATGCAGTGAGTCTGGGAGATTTTGGACCCTTGCGGATATCCCTTTGCAGAACAGCCTAAACTCAATCACTTGGGCACACAACCCAGACGGGAATCCCAATGCGGGGCAATGAACCCTAACAGATGGCTAAACCCACTCTTGTTGTTGACTACCCCGTTCAAAATGCTTGGCGCAGGTGACGAGAAATTGCAAGACGAATCACTCTCGTCCAGACTCCACATATTTCCATATTGGACAGTCGGATGAGCATTGCCCAGAGCATGTCGTTATCTCCTTCAGGCAGTCTCTCAGAACGTCATCTTCTCCTAGCGTCTCAACCTGCCTCGCTAACGTGTATTTTCCGACATGTGTGTGTTCACTAACACCAAGCATTCTAGAGAGGCATTTCTTCTGTAAGGCAAACAACGATTCGACCAAAGGCCGCGAGACAAGTCGGGTTGCGCTCCTTACGACCTTGACGCCTTCTGGTCCCACTCGTATGAGACCGACTGCACCGCCATCCCATGTCTCGACATCTTGGTCAGTTGCGACGTAAGCGTAGTCGACGTAATCAACGATCTTGGAGAGTTGCTGATTGGCACGTGCAAGCTTGTCACGGCTAGATTTCACCTCTATTGCAATCACGTCGGTTCCCTTTGCTATCAGAATGTCTACGTCAGAGAGGACTTGCCTCCACGCGAGATTAAGTGTTGTGTGTGGAACTACTGCGTAGCCGCGTTCCAAGAAGTAGGATGATATGATTGCTATCATCGGCTCCTCAAAACGACCTAATGGTTTGGAGGAGCTCGGAGGCGCGCTAGAACTGAGCAACAGACGTTCCCTCCCATTGCTTCATCATTTGGACCACTTGGTTGGCGAGCGAATAGATACTGGGTTTTGTACTTGTGATTCTGATTGCACAGCCATACCTAACCTTGGTATTGGAACGTTTTAGGGGATCGATTTCCATGGTTGTCCCGGGAATGATATCGAAGTTCCAAGTTCCGCCCATGCTCCTCTTGTATTTCCAAACAAAATGTTTGACGCAAGATTTCAAGCTCTGAAGGACTTTATCGTTTTCCGCCGGTACACGACCACTCGGCCTTCCTGCCTTCCATGCGTTGACCCGCAGGTAGGTGTCCAGACTAGGTTCATGATCGTCGTAGAAGTCATCCGAGTGAACCAGATACATCTCAATCCTCCTCACACCATCTGGCACGGGAATCGTGACTCTGCTATAGAAGATATGCTCAATCCCGACATCCAACCTATCTGACAGAGAAACAGTCCCCTCGGCTAGGAACACCGCCTCCCGATGTTCCGTATCCCGTAACTTCTGTGGTGTTCCACTTCCGAAGCACGGGGATTCGCCGCCATCACAGGAAAGTTGCATAACTGCGTTGTAGAGTTCAGCGTTGTGGTCACTACCAAATCTCTCGACGATCTCAGCAAGCCTTCCTGCGACAAGTGGAGCAGAGAAACTTGTCCCCGTAGTCTCTTTTGCTGGAGAACCATCCTTGGCAAAGACAGGGATGTTAACTGGTACAGGGTCAAAAGACTTCGTGACGTTTCCCCCATCATCTACCACATCAGGCTTGGTCACCTCGAAGAGCCTCTGAAGAGACTTGCCGCACCTAGTGAAGGGAGACAACCCACCTTTCGGAGCGATAGTACTATCATTTCCCGCTCGCGAGATGGACCCGACTCCAATCACACTGGCATTCTGTGCTGGATGTAACAGATGGAAGTTCGAAATATACGAAGGATAGTCCTGAGCATTGCTCCTGACGACGTCCATGGAGAGATTTCCTGCGCTGTTCACAAAGCAGATATTCGATTCTTGAATCAAACTGTCAAGCTTTGCATATGAGGTAAGTGCGGTCTCGTCTTCGAAGTTTATCGACGAAACGAAGATTTTCGCTTCACCCCGGTATTTTTGGATTGCCTCAATCATCCCTTGGTAAGCTACATCTTCATTCGACTCGGAGTAGATTTTGTAGGAGATGATCCGCGCCCGAGGATGACCTTCGTCGTCACCCTTCGCCACGAGATACGCAATCGGAGTTCCATGCCCCTCTTTATTACATCCGTCAGTGCAATTCTCAGCAAACTCGGCCACTCCTTTTCGTTCAGTTACTAGAGATGAGAGCGGAGCGATATCATTTACCCCACTATCGGCAACACACACTTTTGGAAGCTCTGCCGTTTCTGCGGTCGTCAGGCGCTGAAGCGACGATCGCTTCCCTCTCGGGGCCAGAACCCGCCTCATTTGGCCTCGACTTACAACAGCTGACGGGATGCCTTTCGGCACGGTATGAATGTTGAAGATGTAGTTTGTCTGTTGCATCAAGTCCTCTCCCACTCGTTTGTCTATCTTCGTCTCAAGCATCCCTTGCTCCGGCGCAGGTGCCCATACTACTGGACTGTTTCTCTGTCTGAGAAATTCGCGTATTTCGGCGACATATCTTGCCAACACGACGGATTTCTCGTTCGGCATAAGGTTAACAAGAACTTCCACTTTCGTCTCTTTCCAGGCCTGATCCAAATATGAACTGACTTGTTCCGAGCGTCTTAGTTCCCGAATCCTAAGAATTGGACTTGCTATGGAGTAGGGAAGGTCCTTGCGCTGGAACTTCGACAGAGTAGCCGCCGGAGAAGAGACGAGAAGAAGCAGATGATCCTTATCCAAGTAAGCGTGAACCGTGGCTCTAAGTCCTCTTAGTGCAGAGTACAGCGCTCCGTTAGAAGCCTCCTTTGAGACCTCGATTACATAGTAGAAGTTCTCAATGTCACGGACGGGCTTCTTCTTGATGGAGGAGGTGACCCCTCTAATCTGCTCGTCAAGTCTCCTTTGCCTGACTTCCTCCTTCTCCTCCTCGTACTCATCATGATCATATTTTCCACCCCTTCCCCGCTTCTTGGATTCATTGTACTTGTCGCCTATCGGGCGGACAATAAAATATCCACGTTCGTCTGCCGCGCGCTCGGCCAATCGAATCCCCTACCTGATTCGTATCCGTCACATTTAACCATGAACTTGGCAGCACGAATCCAAAACAAACCATCCGTTCCAACGCTAGGGAGAGGAAGAGGGAAGGGGTACAGGGTTTTCAGGCGATTCAAGCCGTCATTTCCTTGGGTCTCGTGGTGAAGAGTTTCTTCTCCTCGTCGCTCAGCATGTTATAGAAAGGCAATCGACCTTCTGGAGTCACCAGAATCCCCTGCCCTATCCTCGCATTGACGATGAACTTCTCCTCCACCTCGCTCAGCCTGAACGCCTCCTTCAGGGTCGCGCTGGCAGCCTCGTCCT
>PLUF01000048.1 GCA_003164815.1 Candidatus Gagatemarchaeum stordalenia | reverse complement strand
TATTAATCACGAATTACCTTTTATGCAATTGACGTGGTTGGATGAAGCCAGTCCCCAAGGCGGCAGTAGCAGGCATCGGCATCGTTGCCGTGTTGGCCTTCTTCTTTCTTGCTCCCGCGATCCCGACCAAAGTCCCAACCTACGAATTGTATATGCAGCATGGTGGGTGCATCGGCGGTATAGTTGAGCCAGCTCCATCTTCGAACATCTACGCTTCTCCCTCGTATGTCCTCATGCAATCCGGAATAGTCTACGTCCCCACGGGAGGCTACCTTTGGTGGCTCCCAACTCAAGGCCAATCATCAAGCCTTGACTGCGCCTAATGAGGGACTCAAAGGTCGCACAAACACGATAGCCACGGCACTCAGTCTTTACCCCGCCTATCATCGGCTCCGCTTCCGCTCCGCCTAACATTCGAATTCGGCGCCCCTATCGGCTCCGCTCGTCTTCCTTAGCCGACTCTCCACGACCACGAAGGCCGCCAGGATTGGATACGCCGCGCCCAGGATGGCTACTCCCAGGTCAGGGAGCAAGGGTCGACTTCACCGGAGTCTTCCCCGGCGCGTTGGGGCCCGTTTCGAGGCGCTGCCCTCCGGCTTGAGGTGAGAGTCGAACCACCTTAGGTAGTGGTTCAGCCTCTCGACCCTGTGCTTCGGGCCGCCTATGCGCGAGAGGTCGTGGTTCTCCCCCGGGAATAGGACCATCTCCGGGTGCCGCCCCATGTACCTCAGCGCCGTGAAGAGCTGGAGCGCATCGGGCCAGGGGCATCGGTAGTCCTCGAAGGAGTGGATGATGAGGAGCGGGGCCCTGATCTCCTTGGCGTATCTGAGGGGCGAAGCTGCCATGAGCTTCTCCTCGTCTGCCCACGGGTCGGCCTTCGTCTGGTCCTTGGCGAACCAGATCCCGATGTCCGAGCACCCGAACATGCTGAACCAGCTGGCGATTGACCGGTCCGTCACCCCTGCCCTGAACCTGTCCGTGTGGCCCAGGGCCCAGTTGGTCATGAACCCTCCATAGGACCCGCCGGCGATGGCGATCCGTTTGCCGTCTATCGGGAAGGCTCCGATGGCGTGGTCGAGCCCCTCCATGAGGTCCTTGAAGTCCCTCGTCCCGTAGCCGCCCCTGATGTCGGCGAACCTCTCGGAGTAGCCGTCGCTCCCCCTGGGGTTGAGGCAGACGACGACGTATCCTGCCGAGGCGAAAGTCTGGAGCTCATGAGAATAGGCGTGGCCGAAGGCGGTCTTCGGACCCCCGTGCACGTACAGGATCGCCGGGTGTCTCCCCTCTCCTCCGGGCACTAGGGCCCACCCCTCGATCTTGACCCCGTCGCTCGCCTTGAAGGAGAAGCCCTTGGGCTCGATGCTCGCGAGCTTGGAGCGGGCCTCCCGATTGAACGAGGTGAGCGGGGCTTCTGTCCCGTCCTTCATATAGAGCTCTTCGGGACCGACTCCCTCCATCGCGACGAAAGCGATCTTACCCTTCTTCACGTCGACCCCCTCGATGCTCCTCTCTCCTCCCAGAACCTCCTCAGTCTTCCCCTGGAGGTCGGTACGGTAGAGGTGGGCGCTCCCCCCGTCCTGCTGGAAGTGGTAGAGCCAGGACCCCTCCCAGACGAGGCCTGCCGGACCGTGGCCGCCGGACCTTACGTCGCTGTTGAGCGTGTTGGCCTTGTTCCTGTCCGTGTTGTCGACCTTCCTTGGCCTGGACTTGCCGTCCGCGCCCACTACCCAGAGCCTGTCGTGCGAAGCGAAGCCCCTCGGGAAGCTGCTCCCGGAGAAGGCGATCGAGCCGTCGTCCGGGCTCCACGCGAGAGATTCCAACCCCATGTTGCCCCGTGTGATCTTGACCGTCCTGCCCGAGGGCAGGCCCTTCACGAAGATGTCCTGGATGAACGGCTTGAGCTCGTTCGTGCGGGCTGCGTAGACGAGCTTCTTCCCGCTGTGGGACAGCGCGAAGCCGGTGACGTCGAACTCCCCCGAGGTCACCTGCACGGGCGCTCCCGATCCGTCTGTCCTGAAGATGTGCCTCCGCAGGTTGTAGACGAACCCCCTGCCGTCGGACCAGACCTCCAGCCTCCTGACGACCCTGACGTCGGTCTTCTCCACTTCCACGACGGGCGAGAGGAAGTAGACCGTCCTCGAGTTCGCCGACCATTCGTAGTACTCTATGCCTTCCTTCCGCTTCGCGACTAAGCGCGCTTCGCCCCCATCGGCCGCTATCGAGTAGAGCTCCGACCCCTTCTCGTCCTTCGCCAGGCCCCTCTTGGAGGAGAACAGTATGCTCCTCCCGTCGGGCGACCACACGGGGGCGCCGTCCTTCCCGGTGTTGGTGAACTTCCGCGGCTTGCCCGCGGCCGGGACGAGCCAGATGTCCGACCTGTAGGTGTCCCCGGCGACGTCCGCCTGCTTTACCGAGATCGCCACCGCGCCGCTGCGGGGCGAGATGCTGGGGCTCGAGAGCGTCCTGTATACCCCAAGGTCTTCCGGCTTTATCCGCCGTCCCATGGCCCGGCGGCGGTCTGCCTCCCTAATTCCCTTTCGCCCCTCTCCGACCGTGGTCCCCGGCCCCTCGGAAAGGTGATAACGGCGGACGGGGGAGCTTCTGGCCGCAGCACTTGAAGAAGTTGAGAATAGGGTTTCAGGGAGAGCACGGCGCTTTCAGCGAGCAGGCCGTCTTCAAGCACTTCGGCCCCTCGGTCGAGACGGTGCCCACCCGGTCGATACGCGAGGTCTTCAACCTGACTGAGGTCGGCGGCATCGACAAGGGCGTCGTCCCCGTCGAGAACTCGATAGAGGGCAGCGTCTCCGAGACCTACGACATGCTGCTCACGTCGAGCGTGAAGGTCATCGGGGAGGTAGCGGTCAGGGTGGTCCACTGCCTCATCGCGCTCCCGTCGGCGAAGCTCTCCGAGATCAAGGTCATCTACTCCCACCCCCAGGCGCTGGCGCAGTGCAGGAACTTCGTCGCTGCACTCCAGGCCGAGCCGAGGGTCGCCTACGACACGGCTGGCAGTGTCAAGATGATCAAGGAAGAGCGGCTGGCCGGGGCGGCCGCGATCGCGAGCGAGAGGGCGGCGGAGATCTACGGCCTGAAGGTCCTCAAGAAGGGCATAGAGGACTACGGCCGCAACTTCACCAGGTTCCTCGTGATCTCGAAGAACGAGGGCAGGAGGACCAAGGAGAGCAAGACGTCCCTGATCTTCTCCGTCCCCAACACCCCTGGCTCGCTCTACAACGTCCTGGAGGTCTTCGCCCGGGGCCAGATCAACCTGACAAAGATAGAGTCGCGGCCCACGCGGCAGCGCCCGTGGGAGTACTACCTCTTCCTCGACTTCGAGGGGCACCACAAGGACAAGGACGTGGCCAAGGTCTTCGGGGAGATCGCGACGAAGACGGTCTTCCTGAAGGTGCTCGGCTCGTATCCGAGGTCGAAGGAAGAGTTACTCTGAGAGATGACAGAGGACCCCGCCCTCGCAGCGCTCGCCTCGGAGATCAGGGCCTGCGTGAAGTGCCCGCTCCATTCCACCCGGAAGAACACGGTGCCGGGAGACGGGGCCCTGGGCTCCGTGATGGTCATCGGCGAGGGCCCGGGCCGGAACGAGGACGAACAGGGCCTCCCGTTCGTGGGCGCGGCCGGTCACAACCTCGAGGTCCTCCTCTCCGAGGCGGGGCTCTCCCGCGGCTCCGTCTTCATTACGAACGCCGTAAAGTGCAGGCCCCCCGAGAACCGCCGACCGACCCGCGGTGAGCTCGACGCCTGCCATCCGTTCCTGAGGAGACAGATAGAGGCGGTCGCTCCACGAGTCATAGTGCTTCTCGGCGACACGGCGCTGAAGGAGTTCTTCCCCGAGTCGACCCTGGGCCGCGCTCACGGGACCTCCGTTCGGAGGGGCGACCTCCTGTTCTTCCCGACCTACCATCCCGCCTCTGTGATCTACAACCCGTCGCTGAAGGAGGTGGTAAGGGATGACTTCAGGAAGCTGGGAGAACTGGTTCGTGCGCTGGCCTAGGCCGCAACCGTCTTGCGCTTGTCCGTCTGGTTCCTGAGGTATAGGTACCCTGCGGCTATGAGAAGGATCAGACCGACGCCCATCCCCGCGAAGAACGAGCGCTTGCCGATTTCATCGACCGCGAGCGGGACGGCGAGGAGCAGAACCGCGATTGCGACGATGTTCGTCTGATCCTTCCTTATGGTGAGGGCGGGGAGCATCAGGAAGCTGAAGATCACGAGCATGGCAGGGAAGACGATCACGTACCGGCCCGCGAGGACGTTCGAAGCGGCCACTCCAGGGTCGAATCCCGCCGCGTACCAGGCGCAGAGGCCGCCGAGGACGAGTGCGATGACCGCTATGATCTGGATGGTGGTGCTCTCCTGTATCACCTTGGCCTTTCTCAGTGCGGGCTCCGCGTAGAGGATGTCCATCACGGCGCCGAAGATCACCGCCGTGAAGCCGACGAGGAAGACGTAGGGATTCTCGGTGACCTGGAGGAAGACCGTCTGTGGCAGCGTCGCCGACAACCCTGCCTGCGCCCAGAGATAGATGGCGTAGATGCCGCTTATCGCGAACGGGACAAGGAAGAGAAGGAAAGGTATGTCCTCCTTGTTGTCACTGGACTTCATCGAATGGGCCACGGCTCTCTAAGACGGATTAAAACTGTTACTGAAGCGGATACGAGCGCGCCAAATCACCGGGTCACGCCCGTTAAGGGACGCGAGGTCCGCGCTACAGCGCCGCGACGACAGCCACAATCCCGAACGCGAGAACAGACGCGAGGCTGAGCCAGTACGCGGCCTTCCAGCGGGTGCTCGAGACGTACTTCCCCATTATCTTCGTGTCGGAGGTCAGTTTGCCCATCAGAATCCCCGGGCCGACGAGGATGAAGACGAAGACCACCATCAGGTTGAGCACGAGCGCCAGCGGGTCGGGATAGAAGATTGGGATCGCGACCGCCGGGAGCGACTCCGCGACGTAGACCCAGAAGAACCTGTTGTCCTGCCAACCCATCGCCTCGACCACGGCCCAGGAGCTTGCCAGGGAGATCACCACCAAGGCCAGGAAAGCCGCGGCCACCAGCCCGACCGCGAACAGGTATGGGGCGTATCTTCCGGCTACCGACGAGAGGGCGAGGGCGAGGGTCTTAGGGTCAGCGAAGTTGAGCGAGGAGTTCATGCCGGAGGTCGCCATCACAATCACGACCATCCCAATCTCGCTCGCGAGCGCCCCGACGAGAGTCTCCGTCCTCATCGCCCACACTTTCACCCCTCCCTTCTCGGCGGTCGCGGATGCCTGGTAGAACAGCATGAACGGCATCACTACGGCGCCGGCGCTCGCGGCCAAGAGGAAGAGGTAGTTCGGCTGGGTGCTGAAGTAGAGTATGCTTGACGATGATACTCCTCGGGCGAATAGGGAGCCTGCGTACGAGATGATGAGGACGGTCGAGATGACCAGGAGGATCTTCTGGATCGAGACGGACCTCCTCCTCCTGATGACCGCGATGTGGGCGACGTACGCGACGGGCATCGAGACTATCGGGGGAATGCCGACCAGCCCCATGCCGACCGCTATGCCTGTGTATTCCGCGACGTAGCTTACCACGTCTACCGTGGCCATCGGCACGCTCGCCAAGACGGCCAACCTCTTTGAGTAGGAAGTGCGAATCACCTCGCCTAGACCCTTGCCGGTTGCGATGCCAATCCTGCCGCTAGCCTCCTGGATCAAGAACAGAGGGACCGTGAGCAAGAGGATGAACCAGATCAGACCATATCCGAAGGTAGCCCCGACCGTCGCTGCGGTAAGGATGCTGGGCGCGTCGACATCGGCGATCATTACGATCCAGGCGGGTCCGAACGATCGGCTGAGTTCTCTAAGTCTGCTCGTCGTTGGTTCGTTCACCAGCTCTAGGAACCCCGACGGAGGGACAGGCTCTCGATAGTGACCATGGTCGTCGGGAGGGCACGGGTGCAGGTCCCGAGCACGCCACCAAACCCCGAGGGCTCGGACGGAACTCCCATGCGCCCGCCAAAACTTATGTGATATTTAGCACGCACGGCGTTAACGGAACCGGTTAACACTGACGTTGCAGGTCGGCGGCGGCGCCTCTCCGGCTCAGATCGTCTTCCTTCCGAACGTGACGTAGCAGGTGTGGGCCACCATGAACTGGGACGGGCGGGTCATCCCGAGCCTCGCCTCGAGGTTGCGTACGAGGACCTCGATCGTCTCGACGGTGGCGAATCCCTCATCCTTCATCTTCTCCGTGAGCTTCTCCGCCTGGTTCATCGTCGGGCAGATCGCCGCCATCATCCCGGAGGGCGCGAGGGCCTTCTTCACGTTGGGGACGAGCTCCCACGGGTCGCCCATGTCCACAAGCGCCGCGTCGAGCCCCTCCTCCTCGATGCCCTCCTTCGCGTCCTTCCCTTTGAGAGTGACCGAGCCCATGAGGCCGAACTTCTCTAGGTTCTTCCTCGCCACGTCCTGGAACTCGGGGTTCATGTCGTAGCTGTAGACGTGACCCTCCGGGGCGACCATGTACGCGAACGTGGCAGTCGCGGCCCCGCTGCCGGTCCCCGCCTCGAAGACCCTGCTGCCGGAGTGGATGCCGCAGTGCATGATTATCATCGCCAGGTCTTTGGGGTAGATCACCTGGGTCCTCCTCGCGAACTTCATGACTATGTCCTCCAGGGTCGGCTTCAGGATGTACACCGAGTCGTTCATCGTGGTGGACGCGACCGTCCCGAAGGGCTTGCCGACGAGGGCCGTGCAGTCCAGTATCCCGAGGTGGGTGTGCAGCTTCGGGGTGTCGACCGGCCTCACGAGCCACTTCTTCCTCCGGTCCCTGTAGACTAGGATGAAGGAGTCCTCCTTTATCGTCTCCATCGAGGGCCGCCCATGCGGGATGGCCTTATAACGTAAGTGGGGCTCTTCTGGCACGCGGGCCTAGGCGCGCCACCAGTCGAAGGCCAGGAACTCGACCTTCTCCTTGGTCCCGCTCACGACCGCTATGATGAACTGCTTCCTCACCGTCGTGGCCAGCCTGCCGGACCTGACCATGTCCATGGCGTTTATCTCGTTGCCCGCCTTCTCGACCTGGACGATGAAGGGCGCGTGGTCTATGCCGGGCCCGTGCTCGTAGACAGCGAAGTCCGTCCCGAACTTTATCCCGGGCGCGACGATGTACCCGGCGTCCTTGAGCAGGCTGTAGACGCGGTATTTCTCGGCAAAGTCAGAGTAAGATTCGGCGCACACCTCCTCCAGCTCCTCGGTCGGGATGTTCGCGCCCCCCTGGTCCTCTACCCTGAGCTTCTTCTTCTTGGCGAGGTAGTACCCCTCCATCAGGTCGAGGATGAGTGGCGCGTCGAACTCAAAGTCCTTGGGCTTGGGGATTCCCAGGGGCTTCCCGTAGTATGCCTCCTTGAACAGCCGGCGGGACGATTCGATGTCCCAGACGACGATCCTGTTCTCGAAGAGCTTACCCGTGGGGACCTTTCCGGTCAATGGAGCGACACCGGGGCCTAGACGCCCAGCGCCACGATGGTGGTCGAGTCGGCGGCGTGGAGCGCGGCGTCGGAGGTGTCCTCGATCGACTGGATTACGTCCTTCATGGCGATGAGGTCACGGTAGCCGTTCATGGACTTTAGGACCTCGTTCATCAGCTCCCTCTGCTTCGCGTCGATCTCGCTCTCGATCTTCTGGATGGCCCCGGCAGTCTCGATGGCCTGGTCCGGGTTCATCGACAGGGCGCGGACGCACTCGTTCTGCTTGGAGACCTCCTCGATGAGCAGGTTGAAGAGCTCGGTGAGCGGCTCCCTGTACTTCTTCATCCTGACGATGGGCCGCCTGAGGTGCGAGACCTTGAATGCCGTCCCGTTCAGATAGCCGACGATTGCCTCGATCAGGAACGCGAGCCGGAGCAGGTCTTCCTTGTTGAGCAGGAGGGTCCCGACCTGGGCAAGCTCCCTTATCAGCATCCTCCGGAGCGCCACGACGTCCTCCTCCGCCTTCTTGATCTTCTCCATCGAGGCCTTTATGCCTGCGCGGTCGTTGCTAAGCAGCGCCTGAAACTCCTCGTTAAGCACCCTACAGGCATCGGTGTTCCTTCTTGCCATGTCCTCCAGCACAAGCAGAGTCCTCCTTCTGGCTTGGAGGTCGGCTTCAGAACCAGACAGTGTTATTTCCCCGCAGAGGGATAAAAATAATGTAATATAAGGCCGAGGTATCTCTGTTCCTTTCAGCAGTCTTCGGTCCCACCCGGCGGTTCGGGAGACGGGGCGGATACACCGAACGTCGCCGGACGGTCAAAACGCATAATATCCGACGGACTTGCCCGGGGGCGCAACTAGAACATGCAACCCATACCACCCGGACCGGCCTGTCAGAGCTGCCTGATGCCGATGTCGAGCGACCGCAACGGCGGAGGGACGGAGTCCGACGGCACCACAAGGTCGATCGAGTACTGCTCTAACTGTTACCGGAACGGGATGTTCACCGAGCCCGACATCACCGTCGAGGAGATGATCTCGAAGGTGCAGGCCAGGCTGCTCGCGGCAGGCGTCCCCGAGCCCGTCGTCGAGCGCAACCTCATGGCGGTCTACGGGCTCGACCGGTGGCGAGACTAGCCCTTCGTGTCTTCGTCGCCCATCAGCGCGCGTAGTGGCTTGAGGAGCTCCGTGAACTCAGCGGGGATGATGTACTTGGTCGACGGGCTGTTCCCTATGGTCTTGAGCGTGTCCAGGTACTGCAGGGTCATCGTCTTGCCGTCTATCAGCTTTGCCTGGGCGTAGATCTGGCTCAGCGACTCCGCGTAGCCCTGCGCCCTGAGGATTAGGGCCTGTTTGTCTCCCTCCGCCTTGAGGATCGCCGACTTCTTGTCTCCCTCTGCCACCAGGATGGTCGATTCCCGCTTTCCGTCGGCCTCTAACACCATCGCTCTCCTGGTCCTCTCGGCGCTCATCTGCTTGACCATCGACTCCTGGACGTCCTTCGGAGGTTTGATCTCTCTGATCTCGACGTTGGTGACCTTCACACCCCACCTCTCCGTGACCTCGTCCAGCTTGGTCCTGAGGATGCTGTTGATCTGCTCCCTCTTCGCCAGCAGCTCGTCGAGCGGGATATCGCCAACGACCGCCCTGAGGGTCGTCGTCGCGATCCCGACGGAGGCGCCGGTGAAGTTCTGAACCTGCACGATGCTCTGGGCCGCGTCAAGCACCTTGTAGTAGATCAGGAAGTCGATGTCGGTCGGCGCGTTGTCCTTGGTGATGCACGTCTGGTGCGGCACCTCGAGGAACCTCTCCCTGAGGTCGACCTTGTTCACCTTGTTGATGAAGGGGACGACGAAGACTATGCCGGGCCCTCTGGCCCCGATGAGCCTCCCTAGGGTGAAGAGGACCAGCCTCTCGTACTCCCGCACAATCTTGACCGCCGAGGCTATGAAGCCAAGGATGATCACGACGACGAGCAGTCCGATGACGATGTCTGCGATGCCCGCTACATCTATCCCCGCGAGAGGCGACAAGAAAGGCACGAACCTATACTCCTTCTACTATCAACTTGTATCCGTCTGTCTCTTTAACCTTTACACGCGTCCCCTTGGCAAGGTCCTGGGCGCACGTGACTGTCCAGTCCTCCGACCCGATGTTGGCCGTGCCCGTCATGTTCGCCTTCACGTCTGACGTGAGAAGGCCCTCCTTCCCGATCATCCGCTTCATCTCGAACAGCCCTTGCTTCCTGCTGTCCAGGTCCCTCCTGAGCCTGTATAGGTATACGCTGCCTATCACTATCACGACAGCAAGGACCGCAAGTATCGCGTAGGTGACCGGGCTCGGATTGACGACGTTCGCGGGCGGCACGATGCCGGATGCCAGCGGCGCCGGCGTCGCGGTGTTCTGGAAGACGAGCAGTACGCCGATGATGAAGATGACCACTCCCCCGATGGCGCTCACCCCGTGGTGGGTCTTAACCTCTAGGAATATGAAAGCGGCCCCTATGAACATGAGCAGGATCGCGGAGAGCGGGGCTCCGAAGTAGCCGAAACCGATGAGCGCGAGGACCATCGCGGCCGCGCCGGCGCCCGAGAGGATGAACGTCGGGTGGAAGAGGTCCACCATGATGGCGAGGACGCCCGCGAGGAAGAGGACGGTCGAGAGGTTGGGGTCGCTCAGGATGCTGATGAGCTGCGAGCTGATGCCCTCGGTCTGGACCGGCGCGCCGGACGGGACTCCGAGGTCCGAGAGCGCACCAGCTACCGACGACGCGTTCACTATCCCATCGATCACGTGCAGCCGCAGCGCGTCCGTGGCGCCGTAGGAGACCCCTCCGCTGACCATCAGCCCGGTCGCCGTGCCGTTCCGCCCGAAGTTGTCGGTCAGCGCCTGCATGAGGGACGTGAACGCGTCGATGTCCTTGGTCATGGTCGTGTTGGTCTCGCCGGTCGGGATGTCGCTAACGATCGGGGTCGCCGAGCCTATGACGGTGCCGTTCATCATGTAGACCTTGTTGGAGGACTCGGCGATGTAGGAGCCTGCGCTGTAGGCGTGCGCGCCGAAGGGCCCGATGAGGGTGATGAAGGTCCCTCCGCCCGACTCGTAGCTCGATATCGCCTGTATGATGTTGTCCATGCTCTGGCCGTCGCCCCCGAAGGTGTTGAGGACGAGGACGAAGTGGCCCGCGCCCGCAGACTGGGCGTCGCTTATCGAGGAGGTGACGTAGTTCGCCGTCCCGGGATCGATGTTCGCGTTGAGCGAGATGACATAGTACCCGCCGGAGGCGCTCTGGGCGTGGGCGACTGCGGGGACGATTGAGAGCAGGAACGCCGAAAGGAGCAACGTGACCGCTAGAGCCCTTGTAGTTCTCAACTGAACCGCTGATGAAATCGGCTTTCTCGCGTGTAATTAATCTTCTTACGGCCCCGGCTCTCGATCTTCAGAGTCCGCACAGGAAGCACGTTCTTCCGGACCCGGGCGTGCTCGCGGGATGTGTCATGTTGTCCAGCTGGGTCCTGAAGCCGTGGTACTGCGCGCACTCCAGGTCGTAGGCGTTGTTCGGACCGGAGTTCGCGACCTTGAAGAAGCCGTAGTTCAGCACCCCCAACTTGGACCTCAGCTCCGCCTTCACGTCGGTGTCGGACCTCCCTATGAACTTGGGGAAGAACTCGCCTGTGGGGTCCTTCTCGCCCAGGACGTAGTTCCCTGGCTGCCCCGCTACCACCACGCGCTCGATGACCTCTGCCTGGAAATGGTACACTTCGTTACCCATGTGAAGGCTGGGCATCGAGCCTCCGTGCGCGTCCTGCCGTAGATATATCTGTAGAGAAGATTTGGTGTTTCGCAGGACCCTACTGGTTCAGGTCGTCTTTACCCAGGGGCGAGACCTTCACGTAGAAAGGAGCCTCGGAACTGGCGGTCGTCCTCTTGACGAATCCCTGGGCGACGAGCGCTTCGCAGGCTGCCTCGACAGCGTCTGTCTCCAGGTCTGTCCCGGAGTTCGTCTCGACCTCTCCCTGAATCGTCAGAAGCCCCTTCTCCTGCATGTCGTCGAGTGCCAGCAGGACCTTCCCCTCGAGCGAGTCCCTCGCCGGCGGGGGAGGAAGGCTAGTGATCTTCTGGTCTCCCGACTTGAGCCTCTCGATCACGGGCGCCCAGTTGTTCAGGTTCTTGCGCCGCGACGAGCCCGTCTCCTGCTCGATGAACTCGGTCTTCTTCTCGACCCCGTCGTTCCACCGGACCTCGAGCTTCGGTGCGAGCCCGGGGGTGTGGTGGCCCTTGACCGAGATTATGGACGATAGCGGTATCGTGATGTTCGAGGCGTCCCAGGGGATGCTGTCGAGCTCACGGACGTCGGAGACGTATAGCCTCTTCCTGCTGAGCGTCCCCACAGGGAGGTTGACCTCCTTCTCTGCGCCGTGGACGTAGACCAGCCTGCGGTTCGTCAGGACCAGGTTGCCCTCGGACTGCTTCCCCACGTCGAGGTCGGATTCAACCTCCTGCATGAAGCCGACCCCACGGCTGATCACTGCTTCCTCCTCCGCTAGGATTGTCTCGTCCGAAGAACTTCCTGCCAAGGCAGAAACCCGCTTCTCGGTCATGCGTTATTAAGATGATTGGCCCGTGTAACGGTGGTTCTGCCGCCGGGACCCCCCTCGGACCTGCCCTGTGGATCGCCGGTCAGGTCTTCGGCTTGACGACGACTTCGAGCGTCTCGAAGACGTGGTTGGTATTGGGAGGCGCGCATCCTCCAAGTTCGACCGGGGAAGGCTGGAGCCTTACGCCGACCTTGCCGCAGAACTTGCAGACGTAGAGCATCATCGTGTTCTTCTTGGGCTTTGACTGGCTCATGGTGCCCCACCCGAAGCACGTGATATCTTAAATTCTTCCGGTCTACTCGGCGCTGAATCAAGGCCTACCTCCTAGGACCAGCGAGACCCTCTCCATCGAGGGATCCTGGTTGCGGAAGCTCGGGCGGTCTCTACTCCTTTATCTTCCTGTTCTGCCGCTGGTAAATGCCTACAGAAGTGCGAAGCGGTTGAACGAGGCATGAAGGACGAGCTAAAGCCCCACCAGAAGGAGCCCAGGTGGGAGAAGAAGCAATTCCAACAGACCGGAGACACGGAGGAGTGAACGAATGGAATCTCATTCTAAGCCAAGAGCGCAACACGTGGTTGAGTCGCAGGGCTTGACGAGCGCACTCGACTAGAGGCCGATTAACACCGAGTACGACGGCCCTATCGCGCAACGGGCGCTCTCCTTCGGATCACGTTTCGACACCCTTCTTCCTGTTGTCGTTGCACTTGACAAACGAGGCCCAAAGTCCCAACAATAGGCCTCTGCGTTTCTCAGGTTTGAGAATCGTCCACCCGCATAAATATGGGCTGCCAGGAAAACCGCTTTACAGATTACAATAACTACAGAGTCTATCAAGGACGCGAAGCTTTCAAGGCGGCAGTTCATGGGAACCGCAGCCACAGGTGCGGTAGCCCTGGGCGCTGTTGCGGGCGCATCAGCGTTGATACCAAAAGTCGCAGGGGTGCCATTGAACGCGGCTGGGCAGGCAACGGGTCTGTCTCCGGCGCCCAAGGTCCGTGCTGCCGCCAGAGGTGCGCCGGTCCCCGTGCCTACGAACTGGACGAAGTCGGCCGACATCGTCGTGATCGGGTATGGCGGCGCGGGCGCGGTTAGCGCAATCACGGCCTTCGACGAAGGAGCCTCAGTACTCATCCTCGAGAAGACGCCGAGCCTCGCGAGCTTGGGAGTGCAACCGTCCACGCCAGCAAACCTCAACTTCACGATCTCGGGAGGGGGCGGCAACACTCACATGAGCGGTGGCAACATCGGCACGCCCTTGAACATGATTGACGGCGCGAACTTCCTTTACGCCGCATCGTGGGGGACGACTCCGATGGATGTTTGCCAAGCCTGGGCAGGCCTTGCGGTCGGCAATGCCGCTTGGCTGGACAGCATGGGGATCCCGTACACATGGTCAAAGACGCCCACCGCGACGGGGGGTTTCCTGAATCTTCCAGGGGGTTCATCATATACCAGCATTGCGCCGGCGGGCAGCGGAGCTGGTCTCTTCTTTGGCTATGACACGAACGTCCAAAAGAGGGGGATCCCCGTCCTCTTCAACACCCCGGGCGACGGACCTGATCCAAGACCCCGAGACGGGGGAGATACTCGGCGTCCAGGCCCTAGCCAACAGCAGTGAATTGATGAACATCAGGGCGAACAAGGCCGTCATCATGGCCTGTGGAGGGTACGAGTACGACGAGACCATGAAGGCGAACTACCTTCGTGACTATCCCACGAACTTCTATGGTTGGCAGTACAACACGGGCGACGGAATCAGGATGACTCAGAAGGTCGGGGCAGGTCTGTGGCACATGAATACTCAGGCTGGCAGTTTCAACGCCTGGTTCCCTGCCCACGGTCCCATGGGATTCACCGTGGCCGCAAAGGGCAACGGTTGGATCTACGTCGATACAGCGGGTAAGAGGTTCTACAACGAGTCGACCGCGTCCGGAGACGACTGGGATATGGCGCTCGACAACGTCAACATCGCCGGACCCCAGTACGCAAGAATACCGACCTTCATGGTCTTCGATGAAGTCACCAGAAAGGCCGGCGCGCTGGGGAACACGACCATCAGCTCGACCTCCATTCCGACGCAACTTGGAGGGTCGGCATACCTGTGGGGCACCGACAACAGCGCTGAGATAGCGAACGGGTGGATCATCAAGGGGGCGACCTCGCCGGCCGATCTGGCGAATGCGATCAACTCAGCCACCATAGCGAGCGTTCCGTCAGGCGCGGCTCCCAACACGCTAGCCAGCGAGATGGTCTTCAACATCGATCCAAACGTCCTCACCACGACAATCAACAACTTCAACAACTACTGTGCGGCGGGGGTCGACCCGGATTTCGGAAGGCCCGCGACGACGCTACAGGCACTGAAGACACCGCCATACTATGCGATTGCCCTGTGGCCGGGCGGCCCCAACACGTTGGGGGGAGCGATCCGGAACGCGCAGAGTCAGGTGTGCGACCCGGACAACAACCCCATCCCTCGATTGTACAGCGCCGGCGAGTTCGGTTCAGTCTGGGGCTTCTTGTATCCTGGTAGAGGAAACAACAGCGAAAACATAGTCTTCGGCCGGATCGCCGGGCACAACGCCGCCGGAGAAAACCCCTGGGTGTAGACTCTACAGCAAGGGAGGCTCCAATTCGAGCTTCCCTCCTACACTTGTGGAGGGCACAATGCTCGCTGGACCCGCCAGTTCCGAAGCCTGTCGAGGACGTGCTCAAGACACGTAGCTCTTCTTGAGTTGGGGTGACGGGCACTGCCGAGCCGACACGGCGATGCCGGCCGCGCAGCCCTTAGGGTGAAGGTTAATCCTAGTCCATCATCATGGTGGGTGGTGTGATGTCTCCAATGCTACCACCGTCCGGCTCCTGAGGACCTTCAACTCCCAGAGGTCGGCAATCCGCGTCTGAGCCCAGGACTCTGCGCTCTAGCAAAGCAACGTACTGGGACGCACGGACTAGTTCTCCTTTATGCGCTTTTTTTGCAAGTTGTACATCTCGACGATTTCCTTCACAGTGGTCGCGTCCTCGGGTCCCTTCTCGTCCCTGACCTTGCCCGTGAACTTGGGGAACCGCAGCGCCAGGCCGCTTCCCTTCCTGATCGAGTCCATCCCTGCGGGGTGGATGGGCGACAGCGTGATCTCCGATGCGATCGTCTCTATGACCACCTTGGGCCGGTACCATACGTCGGGGACGAGCATCGACTCCACGTTCGGGGGTTTCACCGAGCTTTCATAGGGTTTCAGGAGCTTCGGGAACCGCTCCAGGTCTTCGTCAGAGAAGCCCGTACCTATCTTGCTGATCGTCGGAAAGCAGCCCCGCTTCTGGTCGTAGGCGGCGAGAAGGTACGCCCCGTAGGCCCCGGCCCTCCTCCCCCTCCCATGGTACGCCCCCACGATTGCGAGGTCTATGGTGTCCGTGAGCTCGCTACGGTATTCGCGCTTCAGCTTGATCCAGCCGAATCCTCTCGCCCCTGCGGTGTATTTCGCCCTGGGGTCCTTCACCATCAGGCCCTCCCCTCCCTCCGATATCGCCTCCTCCATGTATCGCTCGATCTCCTCGGCGCTCTTCGTCCTCAGTGCGGGCACTGGCCGGGTGAAGTCGGTGACCTGGACTATCCTCTCGAGCTCGGTACGCCTCGCCGTGTACGGCTCGCCGGTGAGGTCCTCACCCTCGGAGAACATGACGTCGAAGAAGTTCACGGCCACGGGATATTGCTGCATCGCCTCCTGGACTCCGTGCTTCCGCCTCCTGTGCATCAGCTCCTGGAACGGGAAGTACTCGCCGGTCTCCGTGTTCACCGCCACGACCTCGCCTTCGAGGATCGCCCTCCTGCTCTTCACGTACTTCACGGCGTACTCCGCCACGTCAGGATATGTCGCGGTGATCTTCTCGAGGCGCCTCGAGAAGATCTCGACCTTCGCGCCGTCCTTGTGGATCTGGGCCCTCTCCCCGTCGAGCTTGTACTCGGCGACGACGTCCCCTCCCATCTTCTCGAGGATCTCGGCCGCCGTGCTGAGCCGCTCGGCGAGCATCGGCCGAATGGGCTTCCCCACCTGGACGCGGACGCCCTCCACGCCGCTCAGTCCCTTCTCCGCCGCCAACTGTACCACGTGCCCCAGGTCCGAGGTGACGTTGTAGGCCCTCTCTAGGACCTTCCTGTGCTCCTTCCCGCCCAGGATGGCGACGGCGCACGCATCGAGTATCGTGAAGTCAGCCACGCCGAGCCGCAGCTCCCCCATCGCGGTCCGCAGGATGTACTTCGCCTCCTTCGGAGACGAGTCGCTCAGCAGGCTCACGAGCTCCCGTAGCTTGGATTCGATCGAGCCTGACCCTGAGATCTGGGAGATGTCGAAGAGCGCGTCGTAGACCCTCCGCAGGGTGAGCGGTTCGGACGAGAGGTGGTTCTGCCTCCCCTCCTCGAGGAGCTTCTCGGCGGCCGTGCCTATGTCCCCCGCCTCGACGTAGGACCTCTTGACCGCCTCCACAGGGAGGCCCGACGCCGTCGTGAGCGCCCTGATCGCGAACTTTTCGGCTATCCCGAGCTCGACGCCCTCGTAGTCCGGCCTGAGCTTGCCCTGGGTGAGGTAGACGAGCATGGGCAGCTCCGCCTTCGGCGTCTCGCGCAGGAGCGAGGCGAGCACCTCTGTGATGGCCACCCTCCCGCTCAGCGCTTCGAGCTTCCCGTACGCATCGACGACGGTCGAGAACTTCAAGCGCAGAAACGGGGCGGCGCTGTTCATTTTAGGGTAGCGCTCTCCGAGCGCGGGTCCGGGCGCTCACTCGGGGGGTATCTCTCTGAAGAGGAGGCCGATGTCCATCCCCTGGTGGAGGTGGTATCGCTTCGAGGCAAAATAGAGCACCAGGCCCGCTACGAAGGTCGTCGCGATATACCCGTAGGCGAGCGGGTTCCCTCCCCAGATCTGGGGCGCCGAGAGGAACTCGTAGGCGAGGAAGAGGAAGACCGCGGCCATCAGCGTCCCCGCCAGAACGAGGACGCTCCTGGGCCTCCCCTTCTCGCTCCTGAGCCCGAAGACCGCCGCCGACACGCCCACGAAGAGGAAGTAGAACATCGAGGCGAGTACGGCCCCGTACAGGGAGGAGAGGGTCCCGTAGACGAAGGCCGCGAGCCCTATCAGGACGACGGTGACCGCGAGGTCGAGCAGGTGGGCGTACACAGGGGAGCCGAGCCTGGGGCTGACATAGCCCAGGCTCGAGGGAAGGAACCTGTCGAACGACTGTGCGAGCAAGTACCTGGATATCGTGATTATGCCGAACGCGAGTATGGCCACGACCCAGAGTATCCAGCCGAGGCCGATCACCAGCTTGAGCGCGGTGAGCTGGGTCACGCCCATCGCGAGCGTCCAGAAGTTGAAGGACGCATTGTAGACGAGGGTGGGGTTGGAGAGCGCGGCGTTGGTGAAGCCGAAGCCACCTACGTAGTACATCACGCCCAGCGGCACCGTCACGATCAGGAACGCCATCACCGCGGAGATGGGGGCGTTCCACGTCGCCGCGCTCTTCCCCTTCAGCTCGGACCCGACGGATGCAGAGGCGTTGAACCAGGGATAGACGAAGATAGCGAAGAACGGGAGTATCGATATCGTAGCGCCGAGGTCGAAGCCCGACCCCAGGTAGGAGTTCGCGACCGACTGGTAGGTGATCGGGTTGTTGGACGAGTCGACGAGGTTCAGCCCGTTGATGTACGTCGCCACCCCCTCCTTACCGGCCGCGAGGAGAGTCCCGACGGAGACGACGAGCGAGATCAGCCCGATGACCATGAGGACCGAGATGAGCTTGAACCCCAGCCTCGGCCGCAGGATGTTGAGGGCGATGAGGGCGGCGAAGATCCCGGCGGCCACGATGAACTGCGAGGTAGGATCGGAGCCAGCGACCGCAAGTCCGCTGAATCCCCCGTAACCCAGGGACACCCCGACGGAGCCGATGGCGAAGACCGCCGAGAGAGCAATCAGCGCCAGGTAAGGCATCGTCTCCATCGTGATTCCCATGAAGGTGATCGAGCTGCCGGTGAGCCCTCCCAGGGACCTCGACATCCAGACGTAGTCGCCTCCGGTCCTCGAAGTCCTCCTCGACATCATCGTGTAGACGACGACCTGCGGGATGGTGATCAGGAACCCGATGAGGGAGGCGTAGACTAGGTTCACGCCCGAGACGGAGGGGAGGAGGACCAGCGTGAAACCGATGAGCGATAGGGCGGCGCCCGTCGACATGTAGCTGACGTTCAGGGCGATGGCATCGAAGAGGGAGACGTTCTTGACGAGGCCGGTGCTCTTCCGGGCGTAGCCCGAGGCCCCTTTCGAGGTCATGTTCGCCCCCCGGAGCGCCCCCGAATAAGTCTTGATTCTTGGCGCTCCTATCCGGATTAACCCCGGGAATGCGTCCGTGTGGTTTGGCGGCATGCCGGGGCCGGCGCTAGGTTTAACCCGGGATTCAGGCAGGGTCGGGACCGCCATGAGGTGGTCGACCAGGCTCATCGTCGCGGGGGTCGCGATATGTTTGATCGGGGTGTTGCCCCCCTACTTCTCAGGCCCGACGATAGACGCACTGGAGAGCGCCGCTTCGTTCATCGCGATTGGTATCCTCATCCTTCTGCTAGGCGTGGGGCTCAGGAAGCTGCAGCGGGCCATCGGCTGAGCGGGCGGAGCTAGTGCCGGCTCAGGGGAGCTTGCCCGTCTCGCCGCCGGCCTGTGGTCCTTCCTTCGGCTTCGAGAGCCTCCTGTAGGCCGGGAGGACGGCGACGTATAGGACCGCGAAGATGGGCAGCACGATCGCCGCGACCTCGACTATGCCCTCGACGACTCCCGCGAAGAGACCCCAGACGTATCCCGCGAACGCGGCTAGTCCTGACGAAGCCGGAGGGGCTGTGACCTGCACGATTATCCAGGCGAGCGAGACGTTCCCCGACTGGTCGGTGGCGCTGACGGTGACGTTGTACGTCCCCGGCGTGGTGAACTGGTGGATGAGCTGCTGCCCCTGGGAGGCCGTCCCGTCCCCGAAGTTGTAGTTGACGATGTAGGGCTGGACTCCTCCACTCACCACGGCGTTGAAAGTCACACTGAGGGGGCTCAGCCCCTTTAGCGGCGTCGCGGAGAGCCTAATCGCGAGTGGGGTGGAGGCGTGGACGACGGAAGTCTGGAAGTCGACCCCTATCGTGGCGTAGTCGATCAGCTGGCCGGTCTCGAGGATGCTGCTCTCGACCGAGTTGATCTGCGCGTCGGTCTTCTGCAGCACCGACTCGATATCGAGCGTCGCGTTCACCGTGTTCGCCGTGCCGAGCAGCTTCAGAAGCGAGTCCTGCTCGGTGACCAGAGACTGAAGCGTGGCGTTGAGGTCGGCGTACTGGACAGCCACGTTGTCGCTCGAGCTAGTGGCGCTGACGACGCTCCCGAGGGCTTCAAGCTGGCCGAGCGCCTCCTCGTAGTTCTGGCCAGGCACTCTCACAGTTATTGTCGCCAGCGACTGGCCGTAGTCGGACTGTTCCACGTAGCCTCCGAGGGAGGACGCTATCTCCCCTGCCTTCTGTAGAGACTGGGAGGGCTGTGTCACGTTGAGCGTCAGGTTGCTGAAGAACTCGATGTCGCTCCCCGACGCGCCCGGGTTGCTGCTGTTGCCGGCGGGGGCGCCCTCATTCGCAACGGTGCTCGTGGATGTTGCCGTCGACGATGCGATCTCGGTGGTGGTGACGGTCGTCCCGAGCACGGTGGTCGAGGGGGATGCCCCTCCGCTGCTAGCCTGCGCCCCGGAGACAGTGTAGCCGAAGCCGACCAGACCTTCGATTCCATTGACCAGCTGAGTCGAAGGTGGCTCGGTCTGAGCAGGACCGGCGGTAAGTCCTCCCACCTGCCCGCGCATCGCCGGGATCAGGATGCTGACTACGGCGCCTCCACTCACGAGGAGAAGTACGAGGACGACCAGCGGTGTTGGCAGGCTCTTCTTCGGGACCATGGGCCTGCATCAGCGTCGCTTCGTGTGATGGCCTTTTGTCCCACCACTCCAGTTGATGGGATTGTGCC
>PLUF01000006.1 GCA_003164815.1 Candidatus Gagatemarchaeum stordalenia | reverse complement strand
GGCAACATGACTTGGCAACATCATTCTCACGTTAAGAATGACCTCGCCGATAGATGGCATGAACCCCGGGGCGCCCATCTTCCTGTACACTCCGTTCCCTTACTGGGGTGTCTTCGTCTTAGTGCTTTACAGGCACGACCTCTCGAGGCTGTTTCATCCCTTCAGGGACCACGGGAGCCCGATCAAGTGGTGGTCTGTCTTGAACCACATGGGTCTGCTTGGCACTGGTAAGGCAGCGAGGCCGCGGAGCATCAGGGGAGTCCTACCCTACCTGGCCCTGTTCGCCGTCTCGGCGGTGGTGAGCCTGAGCTGGACCTTTGGGCTTTTTCCCCCATTCCATTACTACCTGATTATCGTCCAGGGCATCTCCGCCATCATCCTCACAGCCTCGACCATGCAGTATCTCGGCCAGCCTCCCCGGAGACCGTACGTCGACGTGCTCAGATACCCGCGGCTCGGGTCGAGAATAAGGCACATTCACCATATTTCGCAGGATAGGCGAGAGAACGAGCCCTCCAGGGAGCCTCAGGAGGTTCAGAAATGACCTCAAATCAGGCTCAGAAGAAGGAGAGCGCCGAGAAACGGGTCCGGTTCTTTAACGTCTCCCTCAGGAACGGCATTGTGGTCTCCACCCCTTCATACCCGGAGAAGCAGGCATTCCTAGCCCACCTGATCAGGGCGCTTGAAGGAGCCAACCCTGACTTCGCCTGGATTCAGTTCCTCTTCGTCAGCTCAGACTACAGCTCAGCGCTGGTCAGGCTGAAGAACTCCATGCACAGGGCCAAGGCATCCATCGAGCAGCCGACAATCGACATGGTCAGCGGTGAGGAGCGGGACAGGAGGGAGCTGCACCGGGACTACTACGGGCAGTCGGATACCAGGATGAAGAAGATCGATGACATCGCCACCAAGCCTACAATCACCCTTGCAATCCAAGGGATGTGGGTCGCCGACAAGGAATCAAGCTCCGCCAGTGTTCTTCCCTTCGACCACTGTTCGGATGAGCACGACAGCCTGGCGGTCTTCCAGTACCGCGACCCGAGGATGCTCCTCGAACTGGTCGACAGGAGGATGGTCGTGGACATCTCCGAGTACTTCGACCGCTACACGAGGTCGAGGATGGAGCCACCATCGTTCCTCGTCACTCCTGATGAGCTGGTGTCGTACATCCATCTGCCTGCCGGAGAGGTGGCCAAGTCTCTCAGTTCCCTGGAAGATGAGGAATCGAAACGGGAGTTTACTCAGGGGAAAGTCGAGGAGGAAGAGGAGGGGAAAGCGAGTCAGAGCAGCGACATCTCCTCAAAGCTTGTGAGGCTCGCGAAGGTGCCTACCACTGAGGAGGTCTTGGAGGATTCGGCGGTCCAGCCGCTCTCGCATCTTGCAGCCCCAACGGTGAGGACGTTCGAGCTAGTCTACTCGGGAGGCACCACCGAAGCGCTCCTTTCAGCTGAGACCGTTGAGGACATGAGGAATTACTTCGGACTGCTCAACCTAGTTTACGGTAGCATGAAGTTCGAGACTACCGAAGCCATACCACTCTTTCTGAGGGAGTTGCCCGCCATAGTCGGCCTCGTTGAGTAAGGAGAGCCTCGTCGGATATTCTCCAATCGTGTTACGATTACGGGAGATTGAAAGTACCTCACTCTCGACAAATAAGCAGGAAGTTATTAGATGCTATGAAATGCTTGGCTTGCTTCATGGACTTAGCTCGAACCATGTCTGTTGGCTCTAAGCGAGTATAGGAACTCTCCGCCACGTTCAGTCCTTATCAATTTTGAAAAGTACTTCTCATGCTCCTTCCAGCGTGAATAGCGACTATCAAACCAATCGACCATGTTTCGTGATGTATCCCTTCCATCCAAATCATCAGTTGTGGAAAGACCGTGCTCGTGGAATACTCGCAGAATCTCTGGTTGTCGCCGGAATTCCTCGAGAATCCCTGACTTGCTTACTTCATCTTGACGACTGAGTCGCTGTTCAATTATTCTGTCGATTGCCCTGAACACGAAACGTTCGGATTCTCCTCCAATGCCGAACCAATCTCTCCATCGTCGGCTTGGCATATCTCGTCAGCAAAGTACCGCTCTTGCCGTAGTATTTAGCAAGCTCGGGATAGACCGCTTGTGCCAAGGGACCAGGTATCTCCACGGCTTGTTATGCGATTAAGGTAGCTATCCGGTCCACTTGTCGAGTCTTGAACACTCCTGCAGCCACTCAGCGTTCCCAACTAATTCCCCCAAAACTCGAAGTCAGGTAATAGCCGCGAAGAAGGTGCCCCTGTTTCAAAATAGGATGACTCCTGCAAGACTTCTCTACATGGAGAACCTTTTTGACTTATCTTTCCAGTTCTTCACTTCATACACCTTGTATGATCTTTCTTCAAAGTCGCCGTTCAGAGCAGGATCTGGAATCGAATATCCTTCATGATCTCCGGTTATGACATATAGGAAGTAGTCCTTTTTCTTAAGTTTCGCCTCTTCATACTCTCCCGAAGTAAGAACCACAGGAATATGACTTCGCCTTCCTTTGACCTCGATTAGCCTCACAACCTGACCTCCCTTGTCGCGCGACTCAAGATCATAGTGAACGACACTTGTCGACACGTCTTGTGGTGTACGGCCCTGATCTCTCTCATACGCCATAGCTCTCTCGACAGCCCACTTCGCAGACTCGTCTATGCTAGAAGTGCTGAGGATGTGACCTCCTTTCCCAGACTTCTTTCGTCCGGTTTCTCTTGCTCGGAATGTCAGGGTTGGTGGAATTTCGATACCTGTCAGGAGAAGATAAACCGGAAGGAGAGCTTTTGTAACTTTCTTTATTTCCTTGACCAAATTACCTTTCCTAGAAAGGCGTACCAAGTTTTCCGTGGAGGGATCTGCTCCGACATACACCCCCGTCTTGGGTTGTCTTATTCCCACGGCAAATTCATGCGCTTGCCTGTCGTCCAACTCCGATATGTTCTGTTCCCATTGGCGGTCTCTTGCGTACAGACTTTTCTCAAAGTCATTCATGTCCGACTTTGTTCTGTCCCTATGCGGATACAGGGCCGCTCGAATTTCGTAGCCAAATTCACTTGTGAAGTTAGTTCCGAAATCGTTGAAGTACCGTCTCAAACTCGAGTCAGAGAAGTCCCCCAGAGTTTCGCTCGCAAGACGACGGGCTGCGGTAGCTGGATAATCAATCCAAATACTCCAAAAAGTTGGTCCGAACTGAAATTGCGTACAGACCTCCCTATCTCTGAACTGTTTCAAATGACTTCTGTGAACGAAGCCAATCCACGGATACCTCCTATCTCCCGAGCCTCGTTCCCAGTATCTGGACACATAAGCGGACTTTCCGAATGCATCCAGAACAGAGTCGCGCTCAAGTTCGGCTTGCACTGTAGGAAGAATGTCATTCAGCTTCCGCCACACTTTTTGTTCCGAGTTCTTACCTGTGAAATCTGACCGATTGAACTCCACAACCACGGCTAATACATTGTGCAGCATGCTATTAAAATGAGAACAAGCTCGTCTTCACTATTATAAGCTACAGACACGCACTACAATGTGGCAAGCAACACCCTTAGCACTGAGGACATGCTGTTCCATTCCCTCTACATCGGCTCGACCGGTGCCGGGAAGACAAATGCTCTCCTCTATTGGCTGTTGAGGCTCTTCAGGAGGAAAGACGTGGCTCTGGTGCTCATCGACCCTCACGGAGACGCGGCGTTCGACCTCGTCCGGACGATTC
>PLUF01000035.1 GCA_003164815.1 Candidatus Gagatemarchaeum stordalenia | reverse complement strand
AAAAGATAGTGGGCCGGAAGGGATGCAACGAATCAATTAGTCGAATCCCTTGTGCAGTTCCGCCGTATTACTTCACAAAACTACTGTTTAGTGAAGTTGTAATCGACTTGTGCGGAAATTGAGAGGTGGTGGAAGTTTGCCCGGTGGCCAAGTCAAGCATGGGATCACGGTGATTATCGGCGGATTGAACAAACCAGCCGAAACTTAGACGAACGGCTGATGTGCTTGAGGCTCTGATCGAAGTAAGCACTTTCGCCAGATTCCAGGTGGAGGGCGAGAACCTTTCCGCCAGCAACGTTTTTTAGAGCGTGTACCGGTCGGTCCGCAAGTTGGGCGACGAACACAAGACGGTAATGCTCTCCATAATGGCCACAGTCGTGGCTGCAGTCATTCTTTTCGTGGGGACCATCGCCATAGCCGGCGGCGTAGATGTGACATTGGTCAAGTCGTATGTCCTACCGCTTTTCATGTCAGCTTTCACTCTCACAGTTTTCTGGGCATTCCTCTTCGCAAGACACAAAGGGATGCTGCCGATGCTGGGCGAGGAAGAACAGAAGGATCAGAAGGCACCGACAGCCTCCAAGTCGGCCTGAGAGCCGTCTCAGTTCTTTCCCCGGTCTTGATACATCGCTTTCACGAACCGAGAGACTCTTCTCAATCCCAGCCATGGATGGCCGGCGGCAGGGCCTGTGCTTGTCCTCTTCAGCCCGTGCGACTTGCTGGGTGCTCTTCTAGCTCCGCAATCTCCTTCAGGTTCTTGAGGCTCGCGAGGACGTTCTCCTTGACCAGCCGGTGCACCACGAGCTTGCTTGCGGTCTTGCCCAGGTAGCCTGCGTGGGCCTCGTACTCGGTGGTCTCCGTCACCTTGGTCCCCTTCTTTGTCGGCTCCAGGACTATCGAGCACAGGTACTTGTCCAGAAACCCGTCGGGGAGGTGTTTGTAGGAGAATCTCTTGCTGGGAACGACCTCGGTCGCCACGAGTGAGGCCAGCATCTTCCTTCCGACGATCTTTGCGGTTATCGTCACGCTCTTGCCGACCGAAGCGATGCGCGAATGACCTGGGGTCACCGCGATAATGTGCGGATACAGTTTGGGTACGAACGAGGGATCAGCAACTATGCTCCAGACCACTTCCGGCGGTGCATCGATTTCTACACTCTTCTCAAGCGTTGGCATAGATCACACCGCGAACCCACCAGCTATAAAACTGATGAGTAGTTGAGTGGAACCAAAGTCTCATAAACCCGTCTGGCCAAGTCTGCTCGGGAACGGAATTAGTCAGAAACATGTCCAAGGCGACGGCGTCGACCCAGAACATCACGACAACCTCCCTGCTAATCATCGTCGTAATGCTGGTTACTGTTAGTACGACCTTGAGCTACTACGCTGTCAATTACTCCGGGTCGAGCCCTCCCTCCACGACCGCCTCTAACACTTCGGCTTCGGCTTTCACAGGTGTCGTGGTGGCCACCGCGAATGACGCGGGCATCTCATACGGCGCCGCCTACGACCCTGCCAAAGGCGAGGTCTTCGTGACAAACTACGGTGCCGGATCGGTCCAGGTCTTCTCTGATCAAAGCGACAGTGTGGTCGCGACCGTGCCTGTGGGTACTAACCCCTTCGGCATCGCCTATGACNNACCCTGCCAGGGGCGACGTGTTCGTGGCAAACACTGACGACAATACCATCTCCGTCATCTCCGACCGCACAAATTCGGTCACAGCGACCATACCAGTGGGAAGCGAGCCCATCTTCTTCGCCTATGACTCGGCTAGGGGTGAGATGTTCGTGAGCGTCAGTCATTGGCGCAGCGCACCCTATGGTACCACCGTCTCGGTGATATCCGACAGCACCGACAAGGTCGTAGCGAACATCACTGTGGGGGCCGCACCGTGCGACCTTGCCTACGACCCCGCAAAGGGCGAGGTCTTCGTGGCAAACCTCGAGTCTACAACCGTCTCGGTGATATCCGACATCAGCAACAAGGTAGTGGCCAACATCACCGGTTTCAGTTCGCCCTACGGAGTGACTTATGACTCGGGCACCGGCGAGGTCTTCGTGTCCAACTACGGAACAGGCAATATCTCTGTCATCTCCGATACCACAGACTCGGTCATCGGAGGTGTGGCCGTCGGCGCCGGACCATACTGCATTGGCTACGACCCCGCAATGGGCGAACTCTTTTCGGTCGATGCCGGTGACACGGTCGTGATAATCTCGGACGGTTCGCGGTCTTCCACCAACACGTCCAGCCTCTCAAGCACGTCTGCCTCGGTATCGAAGGGCCTCTATGCCAACGTGACGCTCGCAAACGACCCCAACGCTATAGTCTACGACAGTGCGAACGACTATGTCTACGTGGTCAACTCCAATGTCTTCGGCGAGGCGTCGGTCTCTGTCGTCTCGGGGACTTCGGTCGTTGGGAACATACCCATTGGGAAGGGGACCTACTCCTCGGCATCGAGCATCGTGTTCGACTCCTCTAACGGTCATGTGTACGTCGCAAGCCAATTCACGAGTAGTGTGGCCGTCATATCGGGTAAGGTCCTAATCGCCAATATCACGCTCGCCCAGAGTCCATGCTCGCTCCTGTTCGACCTCCAGGACAACTATGTCTACACGGCGAACTATGGCACTAACGGCATCGGTTCCACTGTCTCGGTCATCTCCGGGACGCAACTTGTCGCGACCGTAACCGTCGGCTCGGGACCGGACACCCTTGTCTATAATCCCTCCAACGATTGCGTGTACGTCGGCAACGCCGGTTCCTCCTATCTCTCCCTGATCTCCGGCACTCAGAATGTCGGCAAGGTCACCGTACCCTACGGGACTTTCACCTCAGCGTTCGACCCAGCGAACGACTACGTCTACGTCACGAACGCCCAGGCGGCGAGTGAGGGGAACGTGACCATAGTATCCAACGAGACAGTGATGGCGAGCATCGCAGCAGGCATCTTCCCTTCGGCACTAGTGTTCGACCCTGCCGACCAGTACATGTATGTGATCTCGGCTGGCCAACCTGGACCGCAGGGCATATCGACGGTGCTGGCCATCTCCAACACCAAGGTGGTGGGAAACGTGACCGTCGGCAACGACGCGCTCGGACTAGTCTACAACCCCCATGACCAGGAAATCTACGTGGCGCTGTACGGTCCCAACCAGGTTGCGGTCATATCAGGGACGCAACTCGTTGGCGATTTGAACGCAGGCGAGGGTCCGAGCGCCGTGACATATGACCCGTCCAACCATTCCGTGTATGTAGTGGACTACGGTTTTGCCGCTCCGGGAGCTGTCACGCTCATTCCCGCTTGAGCGGATTCCCCCGTCCTTGAAATCATCCCAATCTTCAAGCTTTCTGACTTCGGCGAAATAATAGAGTGGGCCGGAAGGGATTTATTTAAAACCAGTGATATCCCCAGTTTCTGCCTAAATCAGGGCAGGATTGCGACCATGGGAGCTGAAAGGAACCGATTGCGGACACCGAAAGGAGGAATACCCGCTCTTCGACCCTGGCATAGACATAGAAATCCACGAAATCATGGAGAACTGGAGATCTGGCAGGTTCACTGAGTACGCAGACGGAGTGATAGAGCGGCTATCGGCTTCAAGGTCAGGAAGTCTGCTGTTTGGAAGATTCAATGATTTGATGCTGGAAACCGCCTGGACCGCCCGAAGGGTCGCAGAGTTGGACGAGAGGCTAGCGGCCAAGGCCTACGGGCTGGTTGTGGAGGTAATCCTCGAGGAGATGAAGCTTATGAGAACAGAAAGACCGTGGTTGGCACCAGACTGCACTCGGCGGTTTCTTCGCATACTTGAACTACAGCCTTGCGCGACTCGGTCTTCCGGCACTAAAGAGAGAGTGAATCGACAAACACGGGGAGTGGGCGAGATAAGCCTTCGGATCGAATCCTGCATCCCGTTTCGCTCAATATTGCAGCGGCCTGGGAGACCCCATCATCCTTCCAAGCGAATGCAACCGCTGCTCAGGTCTCGTGCGGTCGCCGAGAATATAGCCCTTCGGGTTCAAATCTGTGACAATCCATAACTGCGGGTCCTCAAGGAGGCGTTCAATCTCAGCCACGGCGAAACCAACCACGAGGGATCCGAAGTATATGTTACCCGGGTAACGGTCTGCACCGCTGGGCTAGAGGGTGTTGTTGCAATTTGGGCAGGTCCACTTCAGGACCTTGCCGTCATCATTCGTGACCCTCACCATATTGGCGCTTCGGCACTTTTGGCAAAGGAACTCGGTGTCATCGGGGCCGTCGTGTGATTTCGACTCCGATCGCGCCGCTTTCATTGCTTCTTCGTGAGCCTTCCGCGCTGCGGCCATATCGGCTCTGAAGGTCTTCCAGGCCGCACTTCTCGCGTCTTTGTATCTCTTCCGCGCGGAGGCTCTGGATTCCCTAAATGTTTTCCGGGCGGCGGTCCTAGCTTTCCCCTTGCTGGTCATCGTTAAACCTATGGAACAAGGGTGGGCGTCAGGACTATTCATCCCTTCCCCAGAAAGCAGAGCCCGACCACGAGGAACCCGAAGAAGTTCATAAGGTACTCTTCGTTTGGATCGGAACTCGCATAACTTCCACAACTTCCTCAGCGACGAGGAGAGAAAGCTCCACCACGAGACCAAGGGATGTCGCGGCATGGTCGCACAAGGACCAGGGGAGGAATCATGTGTCATGGCCCTTGTCCTGATTTTTCCCGATGACTTCTCCGGCGAATATCGAGAGCAGCCCGACCGCTACGAAAGCGACCACGGAGACGTAAAAGCAGTATTGAAACGCGGCTCTGGTCGGAAGGCTGAGCACATGGCCGCTGACTGAGTAGCTGGCGACGAACGTCGAAAGAAGCGCTCCGGCCGTGGGGGCTCCGAGCGTCTGACCGACATAACGGAACGCTGTGTTCAACGAGGTCCCCAAGCTCATCTCGCTCTTGGCGATCGAGAGCACGAGTAGATTCTGGATAGAAACGGTCAGCATCCCTGAGCCGAACGCGTATACCACGATGTACACCTCTATCTGTACCGGGCTAGTATACGTCGAAATCAAGAGAAAACCAGCCATGGCGAGTGCGGAGCCGGCGTAGAGGAATGGTTTCACACCGTACCTTGGAATGGCCGAGCCCACGGCCAGGGCGACGGGCAACAGGACTACACCTAGAGGAAGTAGGTATATTCCGACTTCGGTGATCCCGATGCCGAACCCGCTCGGTGGTGGAAGCTCCAGGGCATAAACGTAGGCTTGGAAGGCTATGCCAGTCGAGAGGCCATACGAAACGATTAGCAGGTTGGCGACCATCACGTTTCTTTGGCCCAGGAGCTTGAGGTCGAGGACCGGCTCGGCGACTCTTCTCTCGTACAGGGTGAGAGGCACGAGCGAGACTGGGCCGATTACCAAGAGGGCGAGGATCGGCGTCGACGTCCAGCCCCAGCTTGTACCCTCGGACAACCCCAGGACTATCGCGATAAGAGAGGCACCAAGCCAGGCGGAGCCCACGTAGTCGAGCCTGACGCCCGACTTCCTGTTCGGGGACTCTCTGACCACGAGGAAGATGAGAGCCGTGAGCACGGCGATTACCGGTATGGCGATGTGATAGTTACCCTGCCACCCGAAGCCGTTGGTGATTACCGCGCCCCCGAGGAGCCCCAGCGCTCCGCCGGCGACCTGGACGGCGCTGATCACACCCTGGGCGCGAGGAACGAGATTGCGAGGGAACTGCTCCCTGGCCAGGCTGAAAGCAAGCGCGAATACGCCGAGCCCGACCCCCTGCACGAATCGCGAGGCGAGGATCAGGTTGAAACTCGGTGCGAACGAAGTTGCAGTCGCGGCTACGACATAGATCACCATGATGCACATCATGACGAGTTTCTTTCCGTAGATGTCTCCGAGTTTGCCGAAGACAGGGATGACCGCTACCCCGAGGACGGTGTAGAGCGAGATTAGCAGGCTTGCCTGATCGATGCTTACCCCATACTCTGCGACTATCTTGGGGAGGGCTGGGGTGAGCATTATGTCGACGTAGACGATGAGGCCTGCAACGACAGACAGCAACACCAGCGCCCTATTCGCATAGGCTGAATCGAAGCCGGTCCCATCTTCCCCCGATGCTTTGGTCAAAGCCTCTCTCGACATGGTTAATCTTTTCAGCCGTGAAGCGGCCGGTGAGGCTCTTCCTAGCTCTGGACCTTTGCGACTATCTCGGACGAAATCTGGTCCCTGGTCTTGCCTTCGGTGGTGATTCCAAGCCTCTTCGCCGTGCCGATTAGGGTATCCCCCGAGGAGGCAACGGCTAAAGCCGCCGGATCAGCTGCTGCGCTTGCAACCGGAGGGACGTCGCCCTGAACGACCTTGGAGGCGTCGCTGAACTCCTTCCTAGCCAGGCCGATGGACCTTGCCAGTTCTGGAATCTTCTTCGGCCCCCACATGAGGAAGACGATTGCCACAACTGCGATGACCACCATTTGCAGCGGATCAGTTAGTGCCATACTAGACCATCTCGAGTCCCGAGCTAATTGCCGGCTCCCTGCGGGTCGTTCAGGTATCTTTTGATTCCGGTTCCGAACGTCAGCAACATCAACCAAAAGCCGATCAGCAGTGCCGTCAGACCATAATTGCTGTACAAACCCAGGGCGGTCAGACCTGCAGATATGATCGTGGCAAGAAGAAGGTTGGAGAGGCCCCAGGCGACGTTCGTTCGCGGAGACGACCGCTGGCCGAACGGACTCCTGAATATCTTTCCCGCGGCACCGAAGACGAAGTGAGGCACGCCGTTGGCGAGCAGGGCCCCGATTATGAAATACCAGATCAGGAATAGTTGGAGTGACAACTCAGTCAATCCCCCTGTCGTCTATGCCCATGCTCAACCACAATCTTTCAAGGGACCGGCAGAATGCGTCTCGTTCCATTGGTCGAGTTCGTGTCGGTGTGTTATTTAAAGCTAGTGTGGATTCTGCACTCACAACCAGCATCATAACCTTTTAAGGCTTCAGAACAAATCTGGAGACCACGTGAGATCGGTGTCGCACGAAAGAAGAGAGAAGGAGACGACGCGCCTAATCGAAGACTTCCTTGCAAAGTTGGCTCACGCACTCTCTAAGCAAGACAAAAATGAGTTCAGCATCGAAGAGGTGGAAGATCGGATGAAGGGCATCGTCTCAATCTTCAGCGCGCTGTCGCAGCGTTGGTCTCTCGGGATAATCTATCTTCTCTATATGAGGACCCTAAAGTTCAACGAACTTAGGGAACTGCTGCCTGGTATCAGCTCTAGGACGCTCACGGACAAGCTGAGAATGCTCGAGAGGAGCGGGATTCTGACGAGGAGTGTTCTGACGAGCGCTCCTGTAAGGGTCAGTTATTCGCTGTCAACCAGAGGGAGGGAGATAGCGCTTGCTTCTCTCCCTCTTGTCTATCAGCTACAGAAGCAGTGACGGAAGTTCATGACATTGCGAGGCAGTATGGCTGGACGTACTTGACCGTCAGCGCTCCTCAATCGGAACGTAGGTTAAGTCGTGCAGACCTGTGTAGACAGAATCAGGCCTGAAGAGCTTGTTTGGGACCTCCTGTTCGGGCCTCCGTCAAAACACGAAAGGGCCTTTGCGCACAATTAGCTGGCGATTTGGCATTCAGATGTACGCCCTAACCAGGTATGGTGTACCGTTTGTGTCGCCATATCTTCGTTTCAGAAGGCTATCGACGGACCTCTAGCGTGGATTACAGATTCGGGTTACCTCGAACGACCGCCTTAGGTATAAACCGGAAGTCCCCCCTCGTATCCCTTAAATAAGATGAGGGAATCAGGGAAATCGGGTGTCCTTGGCGGAATCTGATTGGGTGCTTGAGAAGTACGTCAGTCCATGGGTGATTCCTGGAGAGAAGATTCTGGGGTACATCAAGTGGCGTCCTGATCTGGAAGTTAAGGAGATTAGAATAGATCTGCCGGAACATACCCTTGTCCCAAGGGTCCTCGACGTTGACTCCAGTGTGTTCAAGGACATTACTCCTAAATTTAAGTCGTTCAGCATTAACAGAAACCAGCTCCAAGTCGAGGGGTTTGTTGGATTTGAAGCTCATTATTCTACAGTTCCAGATAAGGAGATCAGAATCACATTTGACATCACAGCAGTCTTAGAAGATCTTTCTGAAATGAAAGTGGCACTCACTACCGAAGTTATCCGACCACTGCTTAGCCCGGTCACTTCTTCGGCGGAAATCTTTTCGACCATAGAAAGTCCAGAACCACGCGCGCTAGAGATTGCCCTGGTAAACAAAGGCAGAGGGGATGTCTTAGAGGATTCCCTTAAGCCTTACATTCAGATAATCAAGGGAAGGGACTTGAAGATTCAGATTCAGAGTCAGGAGGAGAAGTTTAAGGTTGGCGAGAGGCTCTTCGTCAAAAAAAACACCTACATGAGTTCGAAGATTCTCGTCAGCGGAAAGGGTTATGGAGCGATTCGGCTCGGCTTCAAGTACCTTGACAGACTAGGGAATAATTACGTGACAGAGTTTCTAGATGTGATAATCACGGTGGCGGAAAAAAGGACTCTCGAAGTTCCTCTCGAAAACACTGTGTTGTACGCCGGAAAGATGGCCCCGATTCTTGAGCCTGCCGTGCTGGCTCGATAAACATGTTTGGGGGATTAGAGGGATCCTCCCTCATAAATACGATATCCTCGGAAATTGGTCCAGCAATCAAGGCACTCTCGGATGCCGGAATAATCACACGCCAGGGCGCGGTAGTAGATCATCAAGAATCCACCGTTGAATACCAATTTCACATGAAACTCGGGGATTTGGCATCGCGGTCACAGATTCAAGATCAGTTACTGAGAAAAATTCAAGGACTAACTCAAGGGGGCATTACTTTCGATAATGCGATTGGTGCTTGGGGATTTGGGCTTCCACTCAATGAAGACTTGACAAAACTAGGTATCATTAGTTTCGAGGGGGACAAGGTCAGGATCTCCCTCAGTGATATGGTGAACAAGGTACAGTCAAACTTGGCTGTCGTAAGTGTGAAAATGAACGTGCCGATGCCTATCAGGGAGGCTCTCTTGACTGTCCATTTCTCACAAAATACGAAGAAGACCGAACTTATCTCAGAATCATACTTTGAAGTTGGTCTGGACTATGCAAATCTTTGGCTTGGTAGCTTTGATTCGTTTGAGGTCAAGAATATCGCATGGACCTTTAACTTGCTTGTCATGGAAGAATCAATTGAATCGGCAGTACCTCAAGCGCTGAAGAAGAGGATCTTTGATGCGCTCAGAAAGGTATCCATAGGCGACAAGAATGCAATGAGATTTCTGGCTGAAATCTCCAGGTCTTTTGCAGGATTCGCCAATCAAGACACAGCAGACAGGCTTCGGAGGATGATATCTCTTGACCAATCCGCTCGAGCGGAAGTCGTGGACATTATACCCACACTGGAGAGTTATGAGTTTGGTGGGCTAAGTCTTCCGGTACTTCTTCCAGGGAAAGTTGCAATCAGACTTCGCGGATCTGTGCCTCAGGGAGAGAAGGTCATGACAGGAAATTTGAGGCTTGACCTAAAGGCTTTCAACAATCTCATCCAGGATATTGCCCTCGACGCAGAAAGAAGTACAAAGCGAATAGAGTTCTGAACATCGACGTGCAAGAAACTTGAATCGGGTAGCCAGGTATGGTGCGCCCTTTTTGTCGCCATACGTCACAAAATCCTTAGTTTTGGACTGGTGAGCTTCGACCGGTATACTTTCATTAGTTGGATTTGAATTCATCATTAGACCTTGTGCGTAATTA
>PLUF01000072.1 GCA_003164815.1 Candidatus Gagatemarchaeum stordalenia | reverse complement strand
GAACCGCGCCGGGCCCCGAGGCCGAATCCGCCGAGCACTCTCGAAGCTGGGCGTCTGTCATCCTGAGCTAGTCTACTAATCAGCACAACTCCCAACCTCAGAATATTGAAATGGGTTATCTGAGGAAGGCCCTTCCCGATGAAGCGGGACGCGCGCCCCTCGAGCGTCAAAATCCGAAAGGCAACGTCATCTGATAAGGGTCCTCTCCTGGATTTCATCAAGGACGTGTGGAGAGGTCACGATTACATCCCGGGGGTGTTGGATGAGTGGCTCGCGGACAAAGGCGCGAAGATGTTCGTGATCGAGGTCGACGGCAGGCAGGTCGGAATGAACAGGATGCGCTTTCTTCCCGACGGGTCGGGTTGGCTCGAGGGAGTGAGAATCCACCCTGACTACAGAGGAAGGGGGCTCGCCTCCATGCTGGGAATCCACTCGATGAAGGCTGGTGTGAGGAACGGCATCGAGGTATACCGGCTGGCCACATACAACCGGAACAAGTCGGCACGCAGGCAGATCTCAAAGATGGGTTTCAGGGAGATTTCCCGGGCCAACTTCTATGAGCCTGAGCCCGGCGGTAGGTTTCGGGAGCAGAAGGGCGTGTGGAGGGCGGAGGAGAGGGAGCTCCCGGAGATATTGGAGATGGTGAACGGGTCGAAGGAGTGCAGACTCGGAGCTGGCGTCTACTGGGACGTCTCTGCCGCAGTGAGGCTCAACCCGGAGGTCCTGGCGGCGTTGATTGAGGGCGGGTCGGTCTTCCGGAGCGAAGGCGCCGTCGCGGTCGCAAGAATCGGTTCTCAGGGTGGGGAGTTGTGGAATCAGATCTGCTTCTTGACGGGCAGGCCCGACGCGGCTGCAAGGTTGGTGAAGCATCTGTTGGGGAGGAAACAGGAGGTCAAGATTGGCTGGACTGTCGCGTACCTCCCACGGGGGTCGCCGCTCGCCGGGACGCTCGAGGGAGTTGGCATGAAGAAGACCCAGTCTCTCCTGCTGTTTGAGGGCAGAGCAAGAGACCTGTTGGGGAAGGGAAAGCGCTGAGGAGTTGACCATCAAGACCATATTCACCCTCACCCGAGGCGCATCGGTCAGAGAATGGTCAAAGCCGTCCGCATAATGAATTCTGTCGTCATGTTCCTGTACCGGGCCTCCGGCGGCAGGGTCGCGGCGCGGATGCAGAAGGCGCCGATAATGCTCCTCACGACCACAGGGTGGAAGAGCGGGAAGTCAAGGACGAATCCGGTGCTCTTCGTCGTCGACGGCGCTGACCTGGCTACCGTCGCCTCCGCCGGTGGCGCCGAGAAGAACCCCTCGTGGTTCGTGAACCTGATGCACACCCCCGAAGCCATGGTCACGATCAAGCGAAAGACGAGGAAGGTGCGGGCGAGGAAGGCTTCCCCGGAGGAGCGGGCGAGACTGTGGTCGCGCCTCGCGGCCGCGTATACGACGTATAACGACTACGCCAAGAAGACCAAGCGGGAGATCCCGGTGGTCATACTCTCGCCTGCCTGAGCGAAGCCGCGGCTCTGAGACCGGAGCGCGCCCCAGCCAGCCAGTAATCGATCACAAACAATGGCGCGCCTTATAGTCAGGTCCCCCTGCGTCGGACGACCCTTCGATGCTGATTCGGGAGCTCAAGGACACCGACTTCGACGATATGGTGGAGACGTACTTCTCGTTCTACGCCGAGGTTGAGGCGGACCCCTCGTTCGGGCTCCTGCCGTTCCACCAGCGACCGACCAAGGAGGAGGAACACAAGTGGCTCTCCGAAACCCTGAGGGACGTCGGGAGTGGAAACTCGATGATAAGGGTGGCCGAGGTGGGCTCTCATGTGATGGGCTGGTGCGACGTTCGGAGGGCAAGGTTGGGGTCGCCGATCGACCACAGGGGTGTACTCGGGATATGCATATGGAAGGAGTTCAGGAGCAGGGGGGTCGGTACCGCTCTGATGAGGGAGGTACTAGAGAAGTGCAGGGGGAAGTTCGAGATCGTCGAGCTGTCGGTGCTCGCCAGCAACCCCAGGGCCTTCAAGCTCTACAAGAGGTTCGGATTCAAGGAGATCGGTGTATTGCCGGAGGCGGTCAAGCGGTCGGGGGTATACATCGACGAGCGTCTGATGTACCTGAAGCTCTGAGAGCGTCAGGAGCATAGGCCAGGATAACGGATGGGTCCCACCCTGCTACCTTCTCGGCCACGAGAACCCTAATTAAGGGACGGTGAAGCGTGAGTTCAGGTTAGGCGGCAATTGACGTTATGGATCGATGAGGACAAGGTATTCAGGCTAATCAGGGAACGGAAACCCAAGGGTATAGTGGTAAACGCCCCTGGGGGCCTCCTGAGGCAGACGAGGACGCTCATCGAGAAGATTGAAGCGGAGTACGGGATCCCCTGCTTCCTCGTCGGGGACTCCTGCTTCGGAATCTGCGACACAATGGACGACGACGTCACCAAGCTAGGCGCCGACCTCGCGCTGCACATCGGCCATAACGCGGTCGTCGAGGAGATCGGGGAGTTTACGCACCTCATCGACGCCAAGGACGACGTCAAGTTTGATGCGATCATCGAGAAGTCGATACCGACATTCAAGCAATACAAGAGGATAGGGCTCGCGACATTCAGCCAGCACCTCGACGAGCTCGAACCGGCGAAGAGGCAGCTGGAGGCGGCCGGGCTCGAGGTGTACCTCGGCAGGAAGAACAACCTCCTCTTCGAGAGCCAGACCTTCGGGTGCGACTTCTCCACTATCTACCCGATGAGCAAGGAGGTCGACGCATTCTGCTACCTAGGTGAGAGTGAGTTCCACGCCGTCGGCGTCGCCCTGGCGACGGGAAAGCCGACCTACCTTCTCGACCCCTACCTGGACGAGATCAGGGACATGAAGGAGGAGGCTGAAATCCGGAGGAAGAGGTCGATACTCGCTGTCTACAACGCCCTGGATGCGCGCGTCTTTGGAGTCGTCACGGGCCTCAAAGAAGGCCAGAAGATGTTGGGGCGGTCGAGATGGATCTCGAAGAGGCTCGAGATGAACGGAAGGAAGGTCGTGCAGCTCGCGATGCGCGACATTACCCCTGACCGGCTGGCCCCCTTCAGGGACATAGAGGCGTTCGTCCAGACCGCGTGCCCCCGGATATCGATAGATGGGTTCACCTTCGACAGGCCCGTCCTCTCCATACCACAGGCCGACGCGCTCGTCGGATTGATGGAAGGCAGGGGCATGGGGGAGTTCCTAGAAAGACCTAAGTGGATTGAGTTGACCACCGGGTTGATACCAAAGTCGAGATGAAGATGAGCGAGAACAAGCAATCCAGAGTGCTGCCGGGAGACGCGATGGCGGTCTCAGAGGAGTACCTGCCGGGGAACCACGCGTACGACGCTAACGGGACAATCAGGGCTTTGCAGACGGGTGTCGTGGTGAAGGACCTCCAGCAGAGGGAGATCAACGTAAAGTCCACCGTCGTAACGCAGGTCCCGACCGTGGGGGACGTCGTAACGGGCCAGATTGAGGTCGCCCAGTCGAGCACCTCGAATCTCAAGATACTATACCTGAATGGGAAGCCCACACAGGCGGGCTTTGTAGGGATAATCTTCCTCAGGGAAGAGCGGGGAGGGAGGGGCATGAGGAGGACGGCCGTGAAGCTCGGCGACGTGGTGAGAGCCAAGGTGATCAGCACGATGAACGCGATGATCCACCTGTCCATAGGCGAACCTCACCTCGGCGTAATCGCTTCCCTCTGTAGCAACTGCGGGAGGCCGCTGGTGGTCAGCGGCGGCAGGGCACAGTGCAACAACTGCGGGAACGTGGAGGATCGGAAGTTTGCCGACGACTTCGGCAGAGAACCGATTCAACCATGACTTTAATAACCCACTGAATTCCGACGGGTCAGAACAATGCAAGTCCAGGTGTTGCGCGAGGGCGAGAGAGAGTTCACCGTCGAGGTTACCGGTGAAGATTACTCACTCGGAGAGATAATCCACCACGAACTCCTGGACGAGAAGAACGTGACGTTTGCGGGCGTCCTTCCGCCGCACCCCCTGATCAAGAAGCTGGTTGTCAAGGTACGGGCACAGAGGATAAAGCCAGAGAAGGCGTTTCTGACCAGTCTTGAGAGGGCTCAGAGCAACACCCACGAACTGCTGGAAGCCGTGAACAAAGCGCTCGCCGGTGGAGCGGAATGAAGTTCTGTCCGAAGTGTGGCACCAGACTCAAGCTGAAGCAGGTCAAGTTAGACAAGGGCAGCGCCATAACCTACGTCTGCGATAACTGCGGTTTCTCAGACAAGGCGGGTAAGACGGTTACCAAGGCGACCGAGGACGAACTGACCGACTCTCCGGTCATAAAGGTGGTCGGGGAGAAGGAAGGCAAGCTCACATCGCTCCCGACCACGAAGATGGAATGTCCCAAGTGCGGACATGGCGAAGCGATGTGGTGGTTCCTGCAGACCCGGAGCGGAGACGAACCGCCTACCCAGTTCTACCGTTGCATGAAGTGCAACCATACCTGGCGCAGTTATTCGTAGCAGCTCTCCTCGTCCATTAGGGGTTCGCGAGGCCGCGTTCCCGCAGCCTCCGACGGAACCTCCTAGACAGAGTCCTTCGTGTAGACGATGGCGGCTTCCCCGTTCGAGATTAGGACCTCGGCGTTGGCGGCGGGGATCTCTGCCACGTCGTGGACCCGGAACGGGCCGTACCTGTTCAGGTCGAAACCGACGACCTCCCCCAGGGGCCTCAGGAAGCGGACCGTGACCTTCTTCCGCATCTGTTCCTTCTGCAAGACTGTGAACATCGACTGCTGGCCGTTGGCCATCGCCTTCACGAACCTGCCTCGCATCCTCTCAAACTCCATGTAGAACTCGCACACGAACTTCTCTTCGGGGAGGAGATCCCTAACATCCTGTCTCCTCACGGCCTTGGCTATCCTGTGATTGAGGAGCTGCCCGCCCATCCCCTCCAAGAGCGAGAGCTGCTTTCTTGTAAGTCTGCTAAGAGGATCGTCAGCTGCCGTGTCGCTGCCCTTGCGCAGCTTCTGTACGTATGTGGCGATCCTGGTGTAGGTGTCGGTGGGCAGTTTCGTGAGCTGCTCGGATTGCTCCTCTGCATCGAGCAGCTGCTTCAGGACCTCTATCGTCTCGTCTTCGACCTTCAATTGGTTACTTCGCCCAGTCCTCTCGCAAGAAGGAATACCGCTGCGTAAATAGGTATCTGGACCGCCGAGTTGTTGTAGGGACCGAACCTGTTTCCGTTGAGGAAGAACTCGGGGGCAAAGTAGATTCGAACCGGAACGGTCTCGCCGCCGAGGACCACGGGGTCCTTCTGCGGGTCGAACTTCTCCAGCGACTCGATTCTCATCTTCAGGAGCCCGGAACTGCCGTGAAGGGTCCCGGGCATCCGAAACACCCGGTGTATGTCGGTGGTCACGGATTCGTCTATCAGCGCCGCGTTGGTAGCTATGATCTGATTCGTGAGCTTCTGGTTCCTCTTGGGACGGGAGTTGCCCTCGGTCGCTTTCGCCAGGAACAGGCTCGTCCTGCGGCTCCAGCCCAGCTCCACGTGGCTGGTCACCCTGTCCTGCACCTTGAGGTTGAGGCCGCGCCCCCGGATGTAGTTGGCGATCTCGGCCCTCATCTGCGGGTCTGCTGCATCGAACCTCTCGTCGTCCACGTGCGCGTGATATCCCCTGTTGCCGGAGAAGTACAGTTGGATGTCCTGGCGGTCAATCCCGAAGTCGTCCTGAAGAAAGTCCACCAATCGTTTCACGTGCTCTTTCGTGGCGTTCAGGCACTCCCGACAGCTCCAGTGAACCTGCTCCACGGTCTGGTCCTGGCACCCGGGGCATTTTGCTGGCTTCGTCCCCATGCCGCCTCTGTGGCAGTTGCTGCAGAACCACCACGTGTGTCTGGCCTTGCAGGTGGTGGGGATTGCGTCGGCGTCGATGTCGAATATGAGTTCGGCTCCCTTCCATCCCTTCTCGTCCATCTGAAGGGTCGGCCTTTCGTAGACGGCGTTGGAGCAGTAGACTGAGGAGGGCGCCTGCTTCACCAGCTCTGCGAACAGCTCCCCCCCGCTCTTGAACGAGAGGTGCCTTACCATCCCGCCCCCGAACGGGATGTACCCGAACTCCCTTGAGGCCATCTCCGATGGAATCTCGACTAGATCGTGGTGCTTGAAGTAGTGCCCACGGTAGGTCTTGCGGAGGAAGGAGACGACCTTTTCATCCATCCGGAATCGGCGCCAGCGGGGTGGCTAAAAATGATTCTCGCGGCTCAGTGGTGCTGTTCCGGTATCGGTTTTCCGTTTCGATTGGTGGGGGTCGGCGTGGACGGCTCCGATAAATGGCTCCAACTTCTTAAGAGAGCACTAGGAGAAGGTCAAAGTGTGGCTTGAAGTCCGAGAAAGGGAACGATTTAGACTTGGGGGTAATCGTAGCCGCCGCCCTTGCGATTTCTTTTGTCTTGATTGTTGCTTTCCATCAGGGGCAATCTTCCCCTTCAACAACGAAAGTCACTCTCCCACTTTACGAGTTGGTTTTGGCGCCAGTGCTTCTGGGGTTACCATTCGTGGTTCTTCTTGTCCTCCTAAAGCAAATCAGACGGTTCAGGCGAAGGAGACGAGGGCCTTCGACCAACCAGAGTGAAACAACCAATGAGAACAACCAATAGCAGAACAGAACCTTCCACGGGGCTTGTTCTGTTAAATAGAGCCAATCACTGTTCTTCTGCTAGAAATAAAGAGCGGAGGATGACTTCGAGTCCCGCAAGGGAACGGCATGAGAAGCTTGGCTTCTCACGTCGTGCCGACCAAGATCGGCCAGAATGACAACATGTGCCGAGCCGATTATTGGTGCTAGACCGTCCTGAAAAAGCGTAGAATTCTTTGAACTAAGAGGCCGCGTGCCCGCAGGATTCCTAACAAAGTAGCCCCGCCAGCGGCGATGTTGCCACAAAGTTGCCANNAAGTTGCCACGATGTTGCCAAGTTGCCATGGCAGGATAGCCGGACCCGGCGTGGGGGTTTTGACGGCTTCTGACAGAGCATAGCGATGGACCAAGAGGATTCTGTCCAGACAGGGACCCCCAAGGAGAGAACAGGGGTCTCGGAGAAGGAGGTAGCGTCCCCGGCGGTCGGCGCCGAGCCAGCCTTTGATTTGGCTCGAAGCGACACCGGGTCTCAAGCAGCCGCAACGAAGGTTGACTACAGCATATCGACTCCAGCAGAAGCGGATTTGGCATCCAGCAAACTCGAGAGACTGTTCGATACACCGAATCCAGAGAGATCTTTCGAGACACTAGTTGTCATTGCCTCCAAAGCCTATTGGATGACTAAGGTCGGACCGAAGGTTCAACTCCGCTTGTTCGAGCCAGCTGGGAAGTCAGGAAACCCAACGAGGCCTGCTAGTCTGGCAAGAGGTAGCAACCAGATTCGGCAAACGACCCCATCCGACTCTGTTCTTTCAGGGAAAGAAGAGCGGCCATCAATCATCGGCGGTATTCGGTTGCTGAACGAACTCGAGAAGTCTTGGCTCGCCGGGGTCATAGATGGTGAAGGTTCTATCTTCCTGAGCAAACTCACTCAAGGAAACTGGACGTATAGAAGAGGATTCATCTACGTTGCTTCGATGAGCTTGAGCAACTCGAACGAAGCGTTCCTGAGAAAGGTTCAGGAAATCATCGGTAAGGGCTCTGTGAACTTCTGTGCAGAAGACCGCGAAGGGTGGAAGGATCGGTGGCTCTATCGGTGCGCGGGCCGTGTTCTCAGAGGCTTGCTTCCACAGCTCGTGCCACACCTCCTAATCAAGAAACGGAACGCAGAAATTATGCTTCAATACCTATCTTTCGTAGACGCCAACCCAATGGACGGAAGGAGACGGGTAATCCCCGCAGGGTATTATGAGACCTTAGATTCGCTTTATCTCGCAATCAAGAAGCTCAACGAGAAGGGCAGAGACACCGAGCCGATTGAAGCGCTACTTTCGCAACCCAGTAGTTTGAAGCGTCGCGGCCGCGGAGATCGGTCGACAGACTGCCGCGAAATGACAGATGAAGAGTGTGCATGGCTGGCAGGGGTGATTGACGGGGAAGGTTCGATCTTCATCTCAAAGGTTACTCATCCCGCCTACAGAAGGGGTTATTTCTACAGGCCTCAGATCATGGTTAGTAACTCGAATCGATCGTTTCTAGTCAGAGTAATGGAAGTCATAGGCGAGGGGACGGTGCACATAGCCGAGAGAGGAGAGGGAAACTGGAAGACCAGATGGGAATACCAGGGGACCGCAGGAGTCATGCGGCAGGTCCTACCTCAGATCATTCCTTATTTGATAATCAAACGAGTCCAGGCAGAGGAGGTCCTTGGGTACTTCGATTTCATTTACGGTAATCCAATCATAGGCATGAAGGAGATACCTAAGGAATACTACGAGAGATTAGATGGGATTTACCTGAGCATCAAGAAGCTCAATGAGAAAGGTAAACCGGATTCGACGGATTGAAGGTCTATCCTAGCTCTGGAATGTAATTATTCTATGAAATAGAACAATAACATCTAATTTTCGGAGATTCTCGGAGCGAGGAAGTACGATACTACCGCACCCTGCTCGTTGAGCTTGAAGGTCAGCTTTGCAGGCTTCTTGCTCGAGAACTGGAGCAGTACGGTCTCCGCGGTACTGCCTAGCGCTTTTGAAATTGAAAGAAAATAGTCAATATTGTAGCTTGCCTTGGCCTCCGCCTTCACGTCCATCTCGAGCACGTCCGCCCCGTTCTTGTCCAGCTGTATCGTGGCCGCTCCGATGTCACTCTTGCCGCCGAACGAGACGCCTTCCTTCAGCGCGCTGATTGCGACCTGGTCGGCGACCACCGAGATGTCTCCGAGCACCTTCTCGAAGACGCTCTTGCTCATCGAGATGCTGGCGTCAAATTCGAGTTTTGGAAGGGGTGCGGTCCCGGAGGTGCTCTCGATGAGGTGGATCCTGAACTCCCTCTTGTATCCGTTCATCAGCCGAAGCAGAAGCGCGTCCTCCTCGGTGGATGTCAGTTCGATGCTGTCCTTGGAGTCGGTCCTTCCGATCAGCTTCACGAAATCCTCGACGCGGATGCTGAACTTGAAGGGCTTGTCGCACTCGTACTTCTCGAAGGCCACAGCGGGCCAGTTCAGGTCCACGAGGGCGATGTGCGATGGGTCCATCGCTCTGAAGATGAGGGCCTCGCTGCTCGCCTCGAAGGTAGCTTCCTCCACAAGGGTCTTGATCGCAGAAGCGACAGCTTTCCATTCAACGGCGCTCGAAGTCTTCGTAAATAGCAAAGGAATCCGACGCGGGTTCGAGGGCTACCCGTAATTAGCTTTTGGGTCGGCTGCATGAAGACGTGGGGAAACAGTGATGGATTCGAACTTAGGGTGGACGCAGCCTTAGATCCGCAAGCCGACCACAACGCATAAATTCGGATTGCTTAGGAGTCGGCTGAAAACAATGAAAATCCCCAAGGAGCTAAACACATTCTGTCCACACTGCAAGAAGCACACCTTGCATTCGGTCAGTCTTTACAAGAAGGGTAAGGAAAGGGCTTCCTCTTGGGGCGCTCGGCGTCAGGCTCGCAGGAAGCTGGGCTACGGAGGTCAGAAGTTCCCCGAGCTCGTCAGGACGGCCAAGACGACGAAGAAGGCCACGCTCAGGATAAAGTGCAAGACCTGTAACAAGGAAGTCATGCGTAAGGGCATGCGGCTGAGAAAGGCGGAGATTAGCAATTGAAGAGGGAACGAGAATTCATCCCGAAGCCCCGGAGCAGCTTCGTACTGATCAAGTGCCCCGACTGCGGAGAGGAGAGGGTGATGTTCTCCGCCTCGACCAGAGAGGTGACCTGCAAGGGCTGCGGAAGGAAGCTTGCCGAGAGGACGGGTGGCAAGGTAAGGGTCGACGCTCAGGTAATCAAGAGACTCGACTAGGCTTCGCAATAGCTAAAGGTATCCTGCCAAGGGTGTAGACTCATGGAAGCCTCCGAACTGCCCGACCGCGGAGAGATCGTACTCTGCACCGTCAGAGAGATCACCCCGCACGGCATCTATGTGGACCTTGACGAGTACAACAACATGAACGGCTTCCTGCACATCTCAGAGATTTCCACTGGTTGGGTAAGGAACATCGACAGGGTGGCGAAGGTCCAGCAGAAGCTCGTCCTCAAGGTGATCAGGGCCGAGAGGTCTAGGAGAGAGGTCGACCTTTCCCTGCGCCAGGTCACGAACGAAGAGAAGAGGAACAAGCTGATCGAGTGGAAACAGAACGAGAGGGCGACGACCATCATGGGGAACGTGAAGAAGAAGCTGGGCCTGGGAGACGTGCAGTACAACGAGATCATCGCCAAGCTGGAGAAGGAGCACGGCTCGCTCTACGACGCCCTCGAGGCCGCTTCGAAGAAGGGTGAGAAGGCCATCGCCTCGCTCGAGCTCCCGGAGGCGATCGGGAAGGAGATAGTCGAGGCGGCGACGGAGAAGATTACGTCGCCCAAGTACGAAGTGGGGGCGATTGTGGAGATAAGCTCGAAGGCGTCGGACGGAATCCAGCAGATCAAGGAGGCGCTAGACGCCGCGGCCGAAGCTTCGTCGACGGCGGAGATCAAGGTTAGCTACGTGGGGGCCCCGAGATATCGCATCCGCGTGACAGCCGACGATTACAAACAGGCGGACAAGCTGATGGACTCGGCTCTGGAGCACATCCAGGAGCAGATCGGGAAGCACGGGACCTTCAGCAGCAAGAGGGAGATGTCCCGCAAGTATGGTGGGGTAGCCTGAAGGGCCTGCTCCTGAAGTGCCCCAGCTGCCATGGCTATACCATGAAGGACGCCTGCCCCAAGTGCGGGGCGGCTACGATCGTTGCGCATCCAGCGAAGTACTCCCCTGACGACAAGTACGCTCGATACCGCAATCCCCTGGCCTATCAGTAGCAGACGGGAAGCTAACTAGCCAGTGCTGACGGTATAGTTCGTGTTGACCTTGTAGACCAGCACCGACGTGAAGCAGTCTATCGGGTTGCTTGAGCTCCCTCCGCAGGCTATGGGGTTGCTGAGGCTGTTGGAAGCGAACGCTATCTGGAACGGACCCGTACTACTACCCAACTGGTACGTGATGGGATAGCTGAAGAGTTGCAGTGGGGGGTTCCCGTTCGAGTCGAACGCGTATGTAGCGCTCACGCTCCCGTTCGCCAGGTTGTACCAGCCGCCGAAGGTGAAGGGGAGCATCTGGCCGAAGAGGGTGTTCTGCAGCGTGTATGGCGTGAGGTTGAAGTCGTCCACGTTCGTGCATGCCGTCGTGATGTTGGGGCATTCGAGGTACGTAGTTTCGTTCAGTCCCGCTATCCGTATGAACCACTGTTTCTTGCTCTCGTCTCCGCCTCCCGCGGTGAACCCGTTACCAGAGGGTATCTGCAGGGTGTAGTACGCTGGTGTCGTACCCGAGTACAGCAAGCTCCCTGTGATGAAAGACAGCACGTACACCGGACGGCCGTCGGCCATGTCCTTTGCCAAGGTCTCGGCTTGGGTCAGGTTAGACATGAACATCTGGCCGATCTCCGCGATTCTGGTGTCATTCAACGTCGCGTTGTCTGCCACCGTGGTCCTGTTTGACATGACGTTTATCCAGTATCCATAGTCCCACCACGCGATAATCACAGCGTTCTGCGGCGTGTTGGCTTGAATCCAAGCCAGAGCCTGAGTCCAGTCGGTCAGCTCGGAGTGGGCGAAGATGGTCCCTCCGTTAGCAATGCTTACTCCGTAGTCGGCCGGGCTCTGGTCGCAGATGAGGCTCCCACTCGTGCATGGGACCGGGTTCGGTATCCAGAATATGCTCGCGGGGAACGCGAGTAGGGCGATGAAGGCTACAGAATAGACCGCGCGCATCTCGTTTCCGGTGGCATAAGCGGGTTTCCGCTTGACCATCGAAGACGAGGTAGGTTTCATGAGGGAGAATGCGAGCTCAGCGAAGCCAATCCCTGCGAGCAGGACAAACGCGATTGACGAGTATACCAGCAGACGGGAGAAGGCGGCCGAGGCGTAGATCAGCGTAATCCCCGTCACTAGAGCGAATATGGTCGCTGGATTCCTCCTCCTGAATGCAATCACCGCTCCGAAGATTCCAAGCAAGAGGAGCAGGAGATACGATGAGAAGTAGTCACTCCCGGTCGGCAGCGCCTGCTCTGCGACGGACTCCACGAGGGGGTTGCCGCTCCTGACCCATGGGAATATCACCGAGAGGTATCTGGCACTCAATGTCGAGACGGACCCGAAGCTTACGAGCGCGACCGCTGCCAGACCCGCCCCGAACATGACTTTCACAAGGGTCTTCTTGAAGTCGTCCGGCTTTACCCAGCTCTTCAGCCAGTTGGCCACTATGATGAAGAGTGTTCCTCCGATTATGGCAATCCCCTCTGCGCTCGTAACCACCTCGACACCCGGCCTGGGGAAGATTGCGCTGCCGAAGATGTCGCCGGCGGTGAAGAACAGGCCGGTAATGGCGAGCTTTGAGAGGTCGAGGTCCAGGAAGGGGAGGACGATGAAGAACAGCCCGAACGCTGCCGTGAAGTATTCGGCGCCGCCCCACGCTGTGTTCGCGTAGCCGAGAAGGAAACCTGCGAATATCCCCCTGAGCACCCTCTGTCTCGAGCTCATGTCGCTGTCCAGAAGCGTGAGGAAGATGTAGGCCGAGACGGCGAACAGGAATATGCCAAGAGGCTCTGACTTGAACCATCCCAAGTTCCCTCTTTCGAGTATTGGGGGAGAGACCGCGAACATGAGGGCCGCGAAGAGGCCACCTGCCGTCCCCGCGATTCTCTTCACCAGGAAGAAGATGACGATAGACGTCAGCGAGCCGATGAAGACCGGGAAGAGGACCAGGTAATCGTAAAGGCTCATCTGGAGGCCGAAGATGTTCCGGAAGAAGAGGTATGAGAGGGCCCCTGCGAACTGCAACCCGTCCTGGGACGTCGGCGCCACGGCCCTGCCTTCGGGGAACCAAGTGGTGTAGTCAGTCCAATGGAAATAGGTCAGCAGACCCGGAAAACCGCCATGGCCCGCGGCCCAGCTCGCGTCGAATGAGCTGACAATGAACTGGGCGGCCTTGTAGTCGTAATACGGGTCAAACTCGTTGAGATAGAAGCCGTACTTGGCCGGGAAGGCTCGCATGAAGAGCGCGACGACGAAGACGCTTGTAAGCGTCAAGGCAATTATCATGTTTTGCCTCGATATCGTCGGCCTTCTCATGAGGGCCCGTAACTGACCCGTCAGCTTCAATTTGGACGAGAGCCTATCACATCACTTTATGAAGTTTTTCAAAGCTACTACTTTCCAAGAGTAGCCAGAAATTCTGCGTACTGGCCCGGTGTTAGCAGAGCGAGCTTCTCCTTCTCGAGGTCAGACGCGTCGATTTCCACTATCCAACCATCTCCATAGGGTGACTGATTGACCAACTCCGGTCGTGTCTGCAGTTCTGAGTTCACTTTCCTCACTGTGCCCGAGAGGGGCGAGTACAACTCAGAGACAGCTTTGATGGACTCAATCGTGCCGAAAGTGCTCAGCTGCTTCATCTTCGCTCCCTCGGACGGCAGGGAAAGGTAGACCACATCGTTCAGCGTCTTAGCTGCGTACTCGGTGATCCCGATCCGGGCCACCGACCCCTCGAGTCTGGTCCACTCGTGCTCTCTGGTGTAAAGCAGGTCCTCAGGTACTGAGTATGAGTCGGTCATCAGGACGCCTGCTTCAAATTTGTGAGACTATTATCCTTGCTACTGGTACGCTTCCAGCCGTAGGCGGTCTCGTCGTAGAACGGTGGTTTGACGATCTTCCCCTGGTTCGGCGAGCCTCTGACGACCACCTGGACCGTCGTGCCTACCTGCGAGTCGGGTGTATTGATGTACCCTATTCCTATCCCCTTTCTGAGAAGTGGAGAGAACGTCCCGCTGGTTATCTCGCCTATCTGTCGATTGAAGATGTCGGTTATGGTGAATCCGTGACGCGGAATCCCTTCGGCCATCATTATGCCCCTCCTCGACCTTTTGGGCGCGGTCATCCTGTACCTTGCGACGGCCTCTTCCCCGACATACCCGGTCTTTCCCTTCGAGATGACCCAGGACAGTTCCGCTTCGACCGGGTTGGTGGTATCGTCGATGTCTAAGCCATACAGCGGCAGACCCGCCTCGATTCTGAGGGAATCTCTCGCGCCGAGGCCGCACGGCGACGCCCTGGTCGCAAGGTCGCCCCACACAGAAGCGGCGAGGGAGTTATCATTGATCCCGGAATCATACAGTATGATCTCGAAGCCATCCTCTCCGGTGTATCCCGTCCTTGTGATCGTGGCATCGCTCTTCCCCACGCTTGACCGCGCATGGGTGAACTTCTTGATCTCTGAGAGATTAGCGGGAGTCAGGGGTTGAAGGGCCACCCTTGCTTCGGGTCCCTGAATCGCGATCATGGTACTGTCGTCGGTGATGTCCTCTATCTCCACCGAGAACGGCCGGGAGACGCTCCTCATGTGCTCGAGGTCCTTCGCCTTGTTCGCGGCGTTCACGACGACGAGGTAGTCGTCGGGCCTCTTGATTATCACGATGTCGTCGATAATCCCGCCGGCGGAGTTGAGCAGGAGGGTGTAGAATGACTTCCCAGCCGGTTGTGGCGCACTGCTGGTCGGCACGAGGCCTTCGATGAATGGTGTGGCGTCGGGGCCGCTGACCACCACCCTTCCCATGTGAGAGACGTCGAAGATCCCGACGTGGTTCCTGACAGCTAGGTGTTCCTCGGAAATGCTGGAGTACCAGATCGGCATGTCGTAGCCCGCAAATTCAACCACCCTTCCTCTTGCCGCATGGAAGTCGTATAGTGGAGTTCGCTTCAACTCTTCTCGCCCCCTCACTTCTTTATTTAAGCGGATTATCGAACCCTAGTCGTGATAACGCTCTCGCCGCTCAAGACCGAGAGGAAGAGCGCCTCATTCAATCTTCTTGACCTCCTCGACGAGCTCGTCGGGAGTAGACTGCGAACTGGAGATGTCATCGTTGCGTCCAGCAAGTTCATCGCAATATCCGAAGGAAGGATACTATCCCTGAACTCTGTCGTGCCTACCCGCTACGCGAAGGAACTTTCATCGAAGTTCAACATGCCGCCACAGCTGTGCGAGCTGATAATCAGGGAATCCGATGAGGTGCTCGGAGGGGTCATCGGATTCATACTGGCTTCCAAGGACGGGCTCCTGTCCCCTAACGCCGGGATCGACAAGTCGAACATCGAGCACGGCAAGGTCGTCCTCTATCCCAGGAACTCGCTGGAGTCGGCTTCAGCCATCGTCGACGCGATGGAGTACAGGCACGGCGTGCGAATCGGCGTGGTCGTCTCGGACAGCCGGCTTATGCCCACCCGTCGCGGCACGACCGGCGTCGCCCTCGCGGCCGCGGGTCTCGAGGCCGTCGTCGATCTTCGAGGGAAGGAAGACCTGTTCGGCAACATCCTGAGGGTTACAAGCCAGGCAATAGCGGATGACCTTTGCTCGGCCGCCCAGCTGGTCATGGGAGAATCTGACGAGGCAACCCCATTCGTCCTGGTCAGGGGCGTAAAGGGCAGCCTGGTCGGAAAGGCGAAGTACCCGGCCCCAAGCTTTGCCGTGCGGGCAGACCAGTGCGTGTATATGCGTAGTCTCGGATATTCGGCTAAGCGAACTTTCCCTCGAGCTTCATGACGTCGACCTTGAAGTTGCTCGGGTTCAGCTTCGTTCCGCACTTCTTGCATGAGTAGCTCATCGGCTTCAGGATATCGTTGGGCGAGCGTAGGTCAAAACCTGAGTAAATCGTATGGCCGCATTTTGAGCAGACGAGTTCGTAGGTCACGGACTATGCCAATCTCACCCTAATCTTAAAAGCATTCCAAGAAAAGACGTGCCTCATCCGCTCCGAATTGAACCTCCATGGACAAGTTACCCTCTGACTACTGCTTGGTCATCTGCGAGAAGCCCGACGCTGCTCGGAGGGTAGCCGACGCACTCGCCGATGATGGAGTTGAATCGGTGATGGTCAGCGGGGCCCAGGCCCTGAGGCTCAAGAACAAGGGTCGCGACTATGTTGTCTGCTCCGCCGTGGGCCACCTTTACGCGGTCTCAGACTCCTTTCGCAGGAGGGAGATATATCCAGTCTTCGACCTCGAGTGGTATCCGGCCCACCTGATAGACAAGGACGCGAAGCACATCGAGAAGCGCATCCTGTCGATACGGAAGCTGGCACGGGGGGCGAGGTCGTTTGTAAATGCGTGCGACTACGACGTGGAGGGAGAGACGATAGGCCACAACATCCTGAGGTACGCCTGTGGCGGCAAAGAGGATGTGGCGCTGCGGGCCAAGTTCTCCACGTTGACGAAGGAAGAGCTGGTTGCAGCCTTTGAAGAGGCCGAGGTTGGACTCGGTAAGGGACTCGCGGAGGCCGGAAGGTCCAGGCACGCGCTGGATTTCATATGGGGGATCAACCTGTCCCGGGCCCTCTCGGCAGCGCTCTCGACCGCCTATTCAGGGTACAGGACGGTGAGCATCGGGCGAGTCCAAGGTCCGACTCTAGGCTTCGTGGTGGAGAGGGAGGTCGAGATTCGGGACTTCGTGCCTACGCCCTACTGGACGGTCACGGGGACCTTCGACAAGGACGGGTTCAGGTTCGAGGCGCCGAGCGCCGAATCCAGGTTCGCCAAGAAAGTCGACGCCGAATCGATGAGAGATGGATGCCTGGGAAAGAGCGCTCAGGTCTCGGAACTCTCGAAGAGCGTCTTCAAACAACCGCCGCCGCCCCCATTCAACATTGGAGACCTGCAGAAGGAGGCGTACAGGAGCTTCGGCTACACACCGAGCAGGACCTTGCAAATCGCCGAAAGGCTGTATCTCGACGCTCTGATATCGTACCCCCGGACGAGCAGCCAGAAGCTTCCCTCTTCAATCAGGTACCGTGACATTCTCTTGGGCCTGGGTAAGATTAGCGAGTACTCAGTACCGATCGAAGAGCTGCTGAAGGGAGAGCTGCGCCCGCGGGAGGGAGAGAAGTTCGACTCGGCGCACCCTGCAATCTACCCCACTGGTGAGATCCCGAGGCGGCCGCTCAGCGCCTGGGAGGGCAGGTTGTTCGACCTGATAGTGCGGCGTTTCCTCGTCTGTTTTGCAAACGACGCCATACGCGAGAGGGTGAGCGCCGAGATCAAGGTAGGCGAGTATCTCTTCCGATTGAGCGGACGGAGGACTCTCAAGTCGGGCTGGATGCGATACTACACGAAGTACACTGGAATCGAGGATAGGGCCATCCCATCGCTCAAGAAGGATGATGTGCTCTCTGTGGTCAAGGTTGATTGCAGCGAAAAGTTCGAGCTCGGCCCGCAAAGATACAACCAGAGCAGCCTGCTCGAGAAGATGGAACGGGAGGGCATAGGGACGAAGGCGACGCGGGCCGAGACTATCTCGACCCTGATAAGCAGGGGCTACGTGTCCGGGGACAGCCTGGTCGCCACAGAGCTGGGGATCTCGGTGGTGGAGACGATGCAGGAATACTGCCCGCAGATCATCTCCACTTCCCTGACGCGGGAGACAGAGGGCGCACTTGAAGAGGTGGAGAGGGGCGAAGCCGACGGGACAGCGCTCATAGAAGGAGCCGTCGACCTCCTCTCCGGGCAGATTGAGAGGCTGAAGCTGAACGAGTTAGAGATCGGCAGGAGGATGAACGACTCGGCGGTGCAGACCAGCATCTCCCAGAGCGTCCTAGGGCCTTGCCCGGTCTGCAAGACGGGGAGGCTCAGGGTCATCCGCTCTTTCAAGACCAAGAAGCGATTCGTTGGTTGCACGAATTACCCGACGGGATGCAGGGCTTCGGCGCCGCTCCCGCAGCGGGGAACGATAAAGGCCACGAACCGGCCCTGCAAGGTCTGTGGGTGGCCTGTGGTCTACATCAGGGCTGGAAGGTATCCCTGGAGACTCTGCGTCAACATCAACTGCCCAAGCAAGGGGGAGAACAGATATGCAGTGCAAGCTGTGCAGAAGAGAAGCTGAGAAGGACGGTGACCTCTGCCGTTATCATTCGGCGGCGAGGGATGCACTTAAAAGGGGTCACGAGGGCTGGAAGCAAGCCTATTCCGGCTTATCGTGGCGAGATTACTTGAATAGAGTTAAAGCCCTTGACGAGACGGGTCAGTGGATAAAAGAAGTGATTACTTTGGAGGAGGCGAGCAGCGTTGATAAGAAGCTGGGTTGAATCTCATCTAGGCGGAGCTTGGCAGAGGCTGGATAAGGCAGCCGACAAGAGTGGGCTGTTCTCCGAGCTGAAGGACAGATGGATGGTAGTACTATACATTATAGGTATTGTACTGATGACCGCTGGGATAGTCAACGCGGCCATCCAGCCTGTGAACTTCGGATACGTCATATTCCCGTCGTCGGGCGCGCAGTCGGCTACAGAGACCGGTGTCGATGCCCTCGCGCTGCTCATCGGAGCGGCGGGAATCTACCTGTCATACCTCAGTGGAAGGCAGACGACGAAGCCGAGGATGGTCAACTTCTTCCTGGCGATCGGCCTCATCCTGATCGCCATAGCCGTCTACATAGGAATCTACGTGCTCGGGTCTAAGTAGAGCGGCGTGCTGAACCTGTTGTTCGGCCAGCCCTTTATCTCGTCGCACCGAAACGTGATATGGTCGGAGTGGGCGTCGGTAGAGATTTGTAGATCTGCCGCCGCAGAGAGCGATCTCTTTGTCGCCCTGTCGGCCGCCGAGTCCCCCTCGGCCTTGTAGACCGTTCCGAAGACATACAGGTCGTTTATCCTAGCCTCGTAGGAGAGCAGCCGGATGAAGGCGAAGAGCCTGTGGGTTCCTGATCTCCGCGTGCCTGAGGAGAGCAGGTAATGGAGCGCGTTTAGATCGTCGATGAGAATCGCTCCCGTTTTAATCGTGAGGGCCCCTGTCATCGAGTCCTCGAGGGGCACGTCGTCCGGCGGCGTGATTAGCGTGGATTGCTGTAGGAAGTCCTTCGGTAACGACTGTGTAAGGGTAGTAATGTTCGCCCCGTAGAACGAGCTCGTGTCGAATATCACGGTACTTGTCCTGGACTCCGCCAGACACCCCAGAAGGAAACCGGCGACGCTGGAGTTCCTACTCCTGCTCGGCACGGTGAAGACTGATGCTCTACCCCTGAGAGGCCTGAGGAAAGCAAATGCCTGTTTGTGGGTAGGAACGCTCATTAAGAGCTACCGTCCCAAGAACAGATATGAAGGTTGTTGGCGTCGCAACCTCCGATAGCAGAGCCTACTATTCGATTCTATCCAGGCTCAAGGAGACTAACCTGCGTTTCGTTAGCCTGACGCCGGCACAGGTGGCGGCTGAGGTTCCCGAACCAATCATAACCACCAAGAACGAGCTCGGACTGTTCAGCGTCGTCTCCATACCGATAGAGGAACTTGATGAGAACCCCTTGGTGATGGAGGGTCAGATCTTATCGAAGACCCTGAGTGAGAGCAAGCGGGCTCTGCTGATCGGGGTGGATCCCGGTTTCAGAATCGGAGTCGTCGTCTTCTATGGGGGTTCCGGGCTGGGTTCGTTCACGGTTAACTCGACGGATTCTCTTCAGAGCAAGATAGTTAGCCTCGTGCGCAACATACCACACGCGGATGTCGTAATCAAGGTCGGGGATGGAGCCCCGAAGCTCTCGAAGGAGATAGTCAGCACGATGATAGAGCAGCTCCCTGAGGCGAAGGTCGAGGTCGTGGATGAGAGGGGTACGACCGGCAACAAGTTGAGATCCCGTGGGCTGACGAAGGATCAGCGCGCCGCGGAGAGGATAGCCTTTCGCAAAGGAAGAAGTCTTGCTCAGACACCTGACTAGATCGCGAAATCCTTCACCATCCGCTCGATTTCCTGGCTCTTGAAGTCGCCCTCGTGCAAATCCTGCTTCAGCCATGCCGGAAGCATCTCGACTATCTCCTGATCGTCGAACCTAGAGTCAAGGAGGAACACAAGACCTCGCTTGTCGGGGCTGCGCATGTGCCTTCCCGCCGACTGGATTGCCTTTCTCACAGCGGGGAGGAGTGATATCACCAGATAGGCGTCGTGCTTGCTGAAACCCGATTTGGTGTACTCCGCGTACATGGTGGGTGATGGCGGAGGGAGGGAGAGTCCGACGACCACCGAGGCGTCCATCTGGTCGCCTGGGAAGTCCTCGCCCTCGGAAAAGCGGGCACCCTGAACCGCGAGGAGGATCGAACCAGGTCTCGATTTGAAGGACTGCATTATCTCGTCAGCTTCCACGTTCCCTAGGTTGCGGGCCTCCGTCAGCAGGTTCCGGTCTCCCCCAACATCCAGCAACAGGGGCTGGATCGAATCCAGCACAGCATATGAGGGCACGAATATGCCTATCCCGCCCCGGACCGCGTTGCATATGGCGGTGATCTTTTCGGTCATCTTGCGGAACATCTCTGAGGTCCGAAGTTTGAAGCGCGTGCTGACCCCTACATCGATAATCGTCCGAACCCGAAAGGTCTGGCTCGGATTGACCTTGTGAATGCGGGTCCGGCCGTCGAGGCCGATGGATTTCAGGAAGAGGTCGCTGGGGTTTATCGTCGCGGAGAGCAAGATCAGGCTCTTGTACTCCTTCACAAGGCTGGTGAATCGACTCGGCGTATCGGTATCCACCAGGAACAGGGCTCTGTCTGATTTCGCGATGATGGTCCTCTCAGAACCGAGCGAAGAGAGGAGACCCCTCAGGAAGTCGCCGACCTTGGTGATTGATGTCGGAAGGTTTCTTCCCGTCGCGATAGACTGCCAAGCTACACCCGAACAGGTGGAGAGTTCGAACGCGATGTTTGGCAGCCATGTCGCGTCGTGCGACTGAGAGACTCTCTCGATTAGTCGATGCTTGTCCACATACCAGGACGTATTTTTGGCGCAAAAATCGATGAGCGACTCGAGGATCTGCGCAAGCGACGACTCGATCCGCCCTAGGTAAAGCTCCCGCGAATCCCTCAGCGCCTGCTCTATGTCGGCGAATGAGAGCTCGGTCGTGGCCGAGTCTCTGATGAAATCCCTCAGATTGTGCGCTTCATCTATGACTACGACGGTCTCTGAAGGGCTCCACCGCGCGCTGTTCAGCAGGAGCGACCTTGATGCCTCATCGAAGAGATAGTGGTAGGTGGTGACCAGAACCCTTGAATTGGCTATGGCGAGACGCGCCGCTTCGTACGGGCACACGTGTGCAGTCCGGCACGTCCCAAGGAATCTGGAGTGACTCTGTACCGATGAGCTGAACTCTCTTACCAGTGAATCGACCTCCTTGTTCAGCAGGCTGATGTTCAGGAAGTAGGAGCAGAGGTTGTTGGTGACGTTGAAACTGCAGTACCATTTGAAAGATTCTTGGCTGACTGGAAACCGCGACGTCTCCTTGAGCAGGCAATAGTCGCCCTTGGCGAAGAGGTATGTCGTGCGCACTTGAGACTTCCTTTGCATCCGTTCGATCTCCTCCATCACCCGGAACACCTGCCTCTTGGTCCTGCAGGCGTAGATTATGCGATTGTCATCCTCCTCTGCAGCGAGAATCGAGCCTGTGAGGACCGGAGCAGTCTTTCCGAAGCCGCTCATCGCTTCGACGACGAGCCGGTTCCTGTTCTTGCAGGCCTCATAGACGGAGTTAGCCAGGTCGAATTGGCCATCTCTGAAGGATGGGTATGGAAATAGCTCCTTGAGATTCACGCGCCGGTAGTCTGTCGCACTATTTTAGGACAAACCATCAGAGCGAGATGCGTGACGTGAAGTCCTCCCTTCCGAATATGGTCTGCACGGCCCTCGCGACCTTGTTCCTCTGTTCGGGGAGAGCGTAGACCCGCAGCACATCGGTGAAGCCCGTGATCGACCCGACCAGCGGGAGCTCAGTGATCGATACCCTCTCACTGTGCTTTCCGTTGAAGTCGTCGGAGACCAGCGTGATGGAGTTCAGGGTCTCTCGCGTGTACGTGTACGGGACGGAGGGCGTCGTCGGGACATCCAGGTAGACGTTCGTCGCCTCGACGCCGGCCTTCTTGGCTATCTCTCCTATCAGTTCGTTCCTGAATCTCTTCTGGCTGAAGATTTTCTCCACCACGCGGTCCTTCCGCTGCATGACCTTCTCGAAGACGCACTTGACGAGCTTCCTGTTGTTGTAGTTCTCTGCCAACTCTCTTGCGAGCCTGAGCTTCTGGTTCTTGGGGCGAAGAGAGGCCAGGTTGTGGACGACGATTTCGTCGGTCAAATCCAGATAGCGGTCTATGTTTGAGAGATTCGTCAGTCCGAGCTCCTCGTCAGCGAGGGCCATCGAGTGCGCGAGCATCAGCTCTGCCGCCCTCACGGTCCTGTGGAAGTATACCGCCTTGAACATCTCGTACCGAGCGATAAGGAGGGCCTCGAAGGCGTACAACGCCGCCTGATTCAGTACCAGGTGATCCCCCATCACGTCGAGCGAGTCGATTACCCGGTGGATATCCACTTTGCCGTACTCGACGCCCGTGAAATAGGAGTCCCTGAGAAGATAGTCCATTATGTCGGCGCTCAGGCCGCCTGCAATCACCTCGTTCATGAAAGGATGGGTCTTCTGTTTCCCGATGCAGAGCTGGGACATCGCCCTCGGCGAGATGCTGTATTTCTCGAGTATCTCCCTGATGTCAGACTCCAGGACTATCCGCTGCGACATGTCTTCATGGCTGAGACCAGTCTTATCGGTGAGGACCTCCTCGAAGAGATGTGAGAACGGCCCGTGTCCTACGTCATGCAGTAGGGCGGCCAGTCTCAGTTCCTGTATCTGCTCCTCGCCGAGGTCGACCTTGTCGGCAATCGACTCGCCGATGAGTCCTGCCACATGCATCGTGCCCAGTACGTGCTCGAACCTTGTGTGGACTCCTCCTGGGTAGACCATGTAAGCGCCGGCCAGTTGGTGTATCCTCCTCAGTCTCTGTACGAATGGGGAGTCTATTATCGCGCGTTCTTCCTCGGTGATTTTGATGTACCCGTGTACCGGGTCTCTGATCTCTGCCACGTATCGGAGCGTCATAGTCTTGCCCTCAGCCGTGCGTCGAGACTGCCTTTCACGACTTTGATGATCGAGTCGTGCACTCCTCTGACGCTCCTGGACCCGTCTACGATTATCCAGCCGAACTTCGGGGCCAGCTCCCTGTAGAGCGATTGGACCCGGAATTGCATTTCGTGGTCCTTTTCGTAAGAGTCCTTTGGTCCCGGTCTCCTTGATGTCAGGGCCATGGAAGGTGCATCGAGCACTATGACCAGATCAGATTTTGGTAATCCCTGCTCCAGTGCGGCCAGCCATTCTAGACGCAGTCCATTCGCGACGCCGTACACCAGGTTTGACTCAGTGTACCTGTTCACGATGACTACTTCATTCTCGATTTGGGACTCTCTGATTGCCGCTAGTTTCTCCCATCTGTTGGCCGCGAACAACATGTGCCTCACCTCGGCCTGGAAGGTACGCTTGCCCGCCAAGAACGCTTTAATCTCTCTCCCGATTGGGGTTTCGTAGTCCGGGAATGAGAGCGAGGTCACCTTGACCCCTTTGCTCTTGAACCAAGTCTGCAGGTGAAGGCTCTGAGTACTCTTTCCCACCGCGTCCACGCCCTCTATGGAGATTATCCGCCCTCCTCGGCTCAACGAGGCTGAGTCGCGCGTCTTCAATAAAAGAGTGTTATGGCGGTCAGCAGAAGAATCACCGGGACAAACATTCTCGTATAGCCCTTGGAGAGAGTGATCGCGTCCTTCGTCAGCCCGGCGAAGTCGTCGAGTGATTCGGTACCGATTAGCTGGGTCTCCATCTCGAATCGCGCCACTGTGAGCGCGCATGGAGCGACTTTGTTCTCCGCAGCTGCCGCCAGCTTCTTTACGGCTTCCACCACCGCGTCTTTCCCGCTGCCCTCGCCCAAAGCGAAGTACCCCCGGCTGGTCCGGTTCCGCGCTGCAAAATTGTGGGTGTCTGACGTGCAGAGTTCAACCAATCCTGCGCCGGTCTTCCCTAACTCTTCCGCTATCCTTTCCCGCAGACCAGAGGCCGCGTTGTTGGAATCTGCGCTCACGAGTACGTTCTTGGCGTCGTCTGTGGCGAACACCGTCACACAAATCCCGCCATCGCTGACGTCGGAACCGAGCTTCAGGCCCATCTCCGTCGAGCTGGCGAACCCGACGCTGAAGGGTCGCTCTGGTAGTGTCAGCACCCTCGCGAATATGGACTCCCAGTCGTCCCTCGTGATCTGAGATTGTGGTCGGCTTTCGCCGTCTACTGAATTGTGGGCGTCCACCATGGAGAGTCTGAGACCGAGCTTCGCCGCGGCAGCAGAGGCATCTGTCACACTAGTTGGATCGAGGTCATCAGAAAGGAAGGGGGAGTTCGAGATTATCGAAATGATGTTATTTCCGAACGCCACCGAGGTTATGTTAGTGATGCCAATCTTGTCGTGCACGGGTCCCCTCATCAGTCCTCTTCCCGAGGTGCTGAGAGTCTCCACGAACTCTGAGATTCCAGTGGCATATGCTGCAGCCAGCTTGTTGGTGGGTGTATTCCTTTCATGCCCGCCTGTCCCGTGGAGCACGATTGGAGCCACTCCCTTTACCTGGAGAGCGCGGCGGATGAGTTCGGAAAGATTGTAGCTCCCAACAGGGAAGAACGGGCCTGGATGAACACCGGGCAGGACGAAGACAATCCTCTTCTCGCCGCTCTCGGCCAGCACTACGTCCGTGACTACTGACTCGCTCCTTGCATAGTTCGTGAAGTACCTTTCAAGGTCATCGGGTTCTTGAACGACCCAGGTCTTGAGGAACGCCTGGAGGACCTGCAATGCCGGAATCCCGTGTTTCGTCTTGAGGTTCTCCAGCCTCAGCAGGAAGACCACCATTAGGACTAGGGCTAAGATTCCCGTCAGAGCGGGATAGAGGTACAGGTACCCTCCAGCGGAGACGACTATCACGAGGATGGAGAGCGGGTGAATCGCGGCGAGGATGAGTGCCATCAGTGTGTTCCTGACAAATGCGCCATTGATTATGATGGATTCGAACCCCCACACAAGAAACGCGCCGAAGATGAACTCGTTCGTGCCTGCGTGTAGCCCGGTGACCGAGGAGACGGCTACGCCCAGAGTTAGTGGGATGATCCAGATCAGCGTGGACACTAAGAGCAGGCCGAAGAGCCGTCTAGCCGACGCGATTGATTTGCGGTCGATGATTCGAATCAGGCCCGTCAGCAGGAATGCCGCGACGGGCGCCGTGATGATGCACGCTCCGATTATCTCCAGCGAGAGCGGCCTGGCAATCGACGCCAGTTCCATGAGCGCGCCGCTCGAGACTATGAGCAGTAAGAGGGAGACGGCGAAGGAGGGCAGGACGAAGAGATGTCTGTATCGCTTTGCTAGCTGCGCCGTTGATGACCCGTACAGTTGGACCTACCTGAAGAGCTGATTCATTATAATGGAGCCGATGATAAGCGCCATAGAGGCAGCCAGGACGAACTGCGGCCTTATCTTCACCCCTTCGGTTTCGTCTTCGAAGAAGCGCAGTAGACCCGCGCTGGATGCCGGCATCGGCGCATTTTTCTTCTTGTTGCTCATCGTTGGTTCGCTCCGCTACGCTCACGATGCCGCCCGCCAAGCCTTCTAAAATACGTTGTGTAATCGGAAATTCTCGATTTTCGTCCGCAAACATATAATTAGCGAAAGGTCGTCGCGACGACCCTATGTCAGAATCGTCGGATTACAAGAAGATCATTAGCCTGGTATCGCAGCATGAGAAGTGGTTCTCCGAAAGCCTGCCTCTCGTGGCGAGCGAGAACGTCGCATCGCGCGGAGTCAGGGAGGTCCTTTCCTCCGACCTCGGCCAAAGATATGCCGAGGGATGGCCTGGGGAGAGGGTCTATGCCGGTTGCAAGTACATCGATCAGATTGAGCTGTCTGCAATCGACCTGGCAAAGAGGCTGTTCAAGGCGGAGTTCGTCGACGTCCGCCCTGTCTCAGGGGCCTGCGCGAACTTGGCAGTGTACTCGGCGATCTCAGATCCTGGCGACACCCTGATGGCCCTCTCCATCCCCAATGGTGGTCACGTCTCAGCCGCTAAGAAGGAGTTCTCCGGGACGGCCGGTCTCGTCCACGGCCTGCAGATAGAGTACTTCGCCTTCGACAAGGCGAGCATGAACATCGATGTCGACGAGTCCAAGAAGAAGCTGAGAGCACTCAGAGCAGAGGGACGCAGGCTAAAGATAGTGATGTTCGGAGGCAGCCTTTTGCTCTTCCCCCAGCCCGTGCGCGAACTGAGCGAGGTCGTCAGAGAGATTGGAGCCGTCCCGTGCTATGATGCCGCTCATGTTGCCGGTCTCATCGCAGGCGGGCAGTTCCAGGACCCCCTCAGGGAAGGAGCCCACCTGATGACCTTCAGTACCCACAAGACTCTCTTTGGGCCTCAGGGCGGCGCAATCGTAGCGAAGGCGGAATATGGTGACAGCATAAAGAAGGCGGTCTTCCCGGGAACCTCGAGCAACCACCATCTTCACAACGTGGCGGCCAAGGCAATGACGTTTGCGGAGTTCCTGAAGTACGGAAAAGCGTACGCCAGCGACGTCACAAAGAACGCCGTCGTGCTCGCAGAGCGCCTTTCAGAGCTGGGCGAGAACGTGGTAGGGGAGAACATGGGCTTCACAAAGTCCCACCAGGTCGCGCTTGATGTGACGCGCTATGGAGACGGCGGATCTGTGGAGAAGAAACTTGAGTCCATGAACATAATCGCCAACAGACAGCTGCTTCCTGGTGACCTCGCGGCAGGACGGCACTACACCAACCCCGGTGGGGTCAGGCTTGGCGTCTCGGAGCTCACTAGGCTCGGAATGAAGAAGAATGATATGCAAGAGGTCGCTGAGATCCTCCACCTGGCTCTGAGGACTGAGAAGGTCGCGGAGGTCAAGAAGCGCGTCCTGAGCCTGCGAAAGTCGCACCAAAAGGTGCACTACTCGTTCAAGACATCGGCAGCGTACTTCTATGCTCAGACGGGCGCGAAATCTGTGAGCTCCAGCTGAGTGGAACGTTCCTTCTCGTTGAAGAGCTGGTCCAGTTCTCTCACTAGGAGGTCGAGCCTGCCCTTGATGTATTCGTCGACGTCGTAATCGTTGGCAAGCCTCCTTGCGAGAGAGAGATACTTCTCCACCGAGCCGCGCGTCAGAGTCTCTCTGAGCTCCTGGCCGCACATGTCGCACCTGCCGGATATGGTCGGTCTTCTGAACGAGCGGCCGCAGCCCCGGCACTTGAACGACTGGGTGGCGTACTTCTTCATGTTACCCATGATATCCCTGAGAAGGTGAGTCTTGATTATCGATTCGACCACATCCTTCGTTGAGACCGCTTCAATCTTCTCGGCGACCTCAATCTGTTTGGAAATCTTCTCGTTGAGGCTCGTCAGTGTAGGATACGCGCTCCTGGGATGCTTGATTGTTATCGATTCTGTACCGTTCGTGAAGCCGTACCCGTAGAACTGTCCTTCCTTGTTGAGCCTGTCGCCAATCCTCTCGATCAGGCGCGACACCTTCGATGGGTTTGGGCTCTCCTGGCTCAGGCGATAGAACTCCAGCGGGTATATCCACGCCAGGTCGAAGTTGTGCGCCTGGTCATCCACCTCCGCTGGCAGAAGTATCGGCTGTATGAGTAACGGCGTGTCCATGAGGCCGCCTATCTGGTTGGGGATGTACTCCACCGAGAAGTTGAGTAGCACGTCCAGGAGGAGCAGGAGCGAATCGCCGTCGCCGTCGCAGTCCCTTCTCTTCGCCGCGTGCCAGCATGGATTTGCGAAACACACCTGTGCGTTGGTGAAGCCGACTATCCTCCCGACTACGCCCACTGATGTGTGCGGCGCCAGACCGACCGCTATCTTTCCCAGGAGGTCGGGAACCGAGTTTATGTTGTAGATCTTATCGAGGTTGTATATTGTCTCAAGCTCATCATCGGCGAATTTAGCAATCCTCACGAGGTCGGAGGCTATGTTCTCCGGGATGATGATGTCCTGAGGCTTCAGTTCGAGTATCTGGTCGACCGTGGTCAGAGGGGCTCGGTGGATGTCCTTGGTGTAACCAAGAGAGATTAGTTTCTCGATATCGATGTGAATGTCCCTCGGACGGAAATGTGTAAGCGTCGCGTTGGTGAGATCAATCCTCGTCGTTCCATCCTTGTAGACGTAGACTTCGTGCTTGCTTCGGAGCGCACCCTTCTCGATGAGCTCGCAGAATTTCGACTCGCTCGAGAGCCCGCGCACTCCCTTGATTGGTTTCCCGCCCATCGTCGGTACCCTCCGAAGCGCACGTTCCATCCCGAACTTGAGATCGTAGCCGTAGCTCGAGTGCCTCACCCCGTCAACCTTGCAGTTCGGGCACGTTCTAACGTCCTTCAGGACCTGGCCGCACCTTGGACAGCTCAGGAATCGTATGGTAGCTTCGCTGCACTCCTGGCATTTGCTTGAGAGCCTTCTCTGCCCGCATGATGGGCAGATTACGTTGACCACGTCGATGGCCACGACTCCGGATTTCGATGCAGTGAGCAGGTCTCTGGCGCTGCCGCCGCTACTTCCGACCGGGAAGAGGACGTGGACTGGCGGCTTCAGATGCCTCAGCATCGCCTTCTCAGGACGTCCCACCCTCATCCCGATGGTGGCTGTTGTCTGCCGGGTCACCCTGATTCCCGAGATCTTGCTCACCATCTCCAGCGTGTCTGTGAACTGCTGCTCTGAATCGATTGATTCGCCCAGCCGGAGTAGTCTTGTAAGGACCTGCGCCGCGTCTCCCTCAAAGACCGCCGTCTCCATGATGCGGGTGTAAGGTACGAGCAGGCTGTGCAGCATGGATTCTATGTGGCCTGATGAAATCTCGACCAGAACTTCTGGACCCGCGACTTTCATCGAGCCCCTGAGGGCGAGAAGGTCAGGGATCGAGAGCCTGTCAAAGCGAGGGTTGTAGTATGGGTTTATCGGTACGTCCATCTCCTCGGCTATCTTCAGCGCCTCTGTGGCCGTCGGGAGGCTGCCGCTTCGAATCTCAGACACCCTTGAGCCTCCGATGCTTCCCGCAATCGAGGTGGTCCTCTCCTGATCGAGGAGGGCGTGCTCGAGGTCCTGCAGCCACCACTCCTGCACGTATGGGGAAGGTTGGATGGTCTTGTTGTTCTCCAGGAAGTCGCCGAAGCTGATCAGTGCGTCTCCGAGGTCGATTATCTTGACGACGTTGTCGTGAAAGGCCTCTGCCTCCTTCACCGTGTTTATCTTCCTCACCGAGCCGTCTCGCATCACGACGGTCGGGCCTTCTATCGAGTCAACGAAGGCGATGGTGGCGGATTTCCCGGGTGTGTCCACCTTCACCTGTGTGCCGGCCACCACGGCGTCGTCCAAGAGAGTGGCGAGCACCGGGTGGATGCCCAGCGTCGACAGCCCAGTGTTGATCGATCTTCCGTACCGAATCCTGAAACCTCCTTTTGCGTTGTGAGAAGAGAGGACGGCGCGGCCGGAAATCACTTCCTCGAAGTGGGCGCCCGCCTTCTCAGTCTCGTTGGTAGACTCCTGCTTTCCGCCCTTCAGTTGAGGGAGCCACTCCCAGCCTGAGATTTCCAGTTCCCGGAGTACTTTCGTCAGCTTGTGGGCGCGTCCGATTATTCCGTCGTTGAGGACCCTGAGGGCCCCACCCCTGACCCTGTCGGTGCTCACCCTCTTCAGGTTCCGGTGCACTACGACCTCGACCGGGTCGGTCTCAACGCCGTCGATCTCGACCGGGAGATTTGATATGGCCACGCGGATGTCGTCGTCGGTGACCCTGTACTGGAAGTTGCCGACCTCACGCTCGTACACCCGGAGCTCCTCGATGTACCGGCCGATCTCCTCTTCGCGCGCATGGTACGGGGAGAGTCCGAGCTTCTTCCTCACGACGTCTCCTATCAGGACCGAGAGCGCTGCTTCGGTTCCTCCGGCAGAGCGCATGGGGCCAGCGTACGAAATCGAGGCGTACTCGCTATTGTCGTCATTCTTCTTTATCGATACGGAGTAGATGCCCTGAATCGGGGCCACCGTCACGCCGTCAGTGATTACCGCCAGACCTGCGCGCACGGCGTGGTCAAGCGCCTGTTCCTTCTTCATGGGTCCGAACTTCCCGAGCGCAATCTCCTCGGCGATGGTCAGGGTGGCTCTCTCCTTGGAGGTAGACTTCAGGAGCTCGCGGAGCCTGTCGGCGAGGCCCTCGAACTGTGTGAGACCCAGCATCTGGTTGACCCTGTCAGCCAGGTCGAAGACGACCTTGGACTCGACGAACTCGTTCGGGTCGAGACCTTTCGCTTTCGCCTTCTCGGCCGCGGTGAACGTCGCCTCATACTCCCCCAGTATACCCTTGTAGTAGTCCTCGAGGTGGGCGGGAAAAGCTGTGAGTTGCTTCATTCGCTCCCAGGAGACATCAGCCGAGAAGGGCATCGATTGCTTCAAGGACGGAAGGGGGTTAAAGGCTTAACTTGGATACTGAAGTCCTTTTCCTCCCTTGGGAATAAACCGTTTAAAACGGGCGAATTCCTCGTTAAGCGATAATCTCGGAGGTTCCATAGGTGAACTCCGCCTACTTCATGGAAAGTCTGATACTGGTTTGCCATTAATTGGTGGTTTGGTAGGAGTCTGTTTCGATACAGCTAGGCTAGGTCGAGCAAGCCCGCGTCTTCGCCGATGACCCTGGCCAGCGTCTCGTTGTCGATCAAGACCTTGATCCTCTTCGTCCTGCCTCTACGGCCCTTGCTCACTACCGCGGCCTCCACCAGGCCGAGCACGTCCAGCTCGGCGAGGATGCCGCTCACCCTCCTTTGAGTTAGAACCTCGGCACTGGACTTTCTTGCCAGGTTGCTGTAGGCGAGGTAGACCTCGCCCGTGTTGGTCCCGCCCGGGAACTTCGAAGCGGCGATGATGATGATCTTGTTCTGCAAGGGGAGCGACTGCAGGGCCTCTTCGACGCGGTCCCTCTCTACCTTCTGGGACGCCTTCCTGATGCACTCCTCGTCGACGCTCTGGTGGCCCTCACGCTCGGCTACCTCGCCCGCTATCCTGAGAAGGTCGACGGCCCTCCTCGCGTCGCCGTGCTCCGACCCGGCCAGCGCGGCGCAGAGATTGATGGTCGATTCAGGTACGACCCCGGGCTTGAACGCCGCCTTTGCCCGTTCGGCCAGAATCGAACGTAGTTCTTCCGTGGTGTAGGGCGGGAAGACCAGCTCCTCCTCGCCGAGGCTGCTCAGCACCCGGGGGTCCAGCGCTTCCTTGAACCTCAGGTCGTTCGAGATGCCGACGATGGTGAGGAAGCCAGGAGCGACCTGCTCGCCTGCCCTTGTGAATTGGTAGAGGGTCTCGTGCTCGGAGTTGACAAGGTAATCTATCTCGTCCAGTATGAGAACGAAGTGGATTCCGTTCTTAGCTATGCTTTCGAAGATTCTCCCGACAACTTCGCTGATCGAGAGCCCAGTCAGCGGGATTCTCTTGTCCTCTTCTAGAGGGAGCGCCTCTGCAATCTTGAAGAGCGTCCTGTACTCAGTGCCCGCGATTCTTGAATTGACGTACGTCGCCAGTATCTGCTTCGAGTCGTCCTGATTCTGGAGCTTGCGTACCACCAGCCGTGCGACGGCCGTCTTTCCCGTCCCGGTCTTCCCGTAAAGCAGTAGATTGGATGGCTTGGAGCCATGAAGGGCAGTTCCCAGGACCTGTGCGATGTTCGAAATCTGACTCTCCCTGAAAGGAAGGTGGTCTGGGATGAATTCGGGCGACAGAGCGCTCCTGTCCTGGAAGAGGGCTCTGCCCTGCTTCGCCTTGGTGAAGATGGCGTCTATCCCGTCGTCCATGTCGACAACACCGGAAACACTGGTTAGATAAGCCCTCTCTCGGCTTACCTCGCTCTCACTTTGTAAGTTGTCGTTGTATGAACCGCCACACCTCGTGCTCGGGAGGACGGTGCGGGAACGTGTCCTTGCGTGATTCCCAGTCGTATAGCGCCTCGATGCAGTCAAGCGTCTCCTCGTCCGTCGAAAGCATTTTGGAGGAAGTCTGCTCGCCGTACTCTGAGCGGATGAAGACCTTCCCGTCGAAGGCAATCGTGGTTCCACCTTCATGATGTGAAGTGCGGAAGGACGCGCCGTTCCGAAGATCATCTAGAATTTCGTGTTTTAGGACCACGATTGGCACCGGGTCCTCCTTCTCGCTCGCACGTCTCGCCTCTTCGTCCAGGGCGTCGTGGACTCGTCGGGTGTACACCTCCTGGGATGCACCGCCTAGGAGGCCCAGTGTCGGGGCCGTCTGCAGGTTGGAAGTCCAGTGCTCGAATGCCTTGTCTGCGTGGCTGTGGAATTCAACTTCGGTGTTCCATGTGTTTGGAACCCATGCGGTGACCTGCAGAGAGTACCAGTTCCCTTTCGGGAGGGCCGCCTCGAAACGGAGCCGAACGTCCCGGCCGATGAAGGGTGGGTTGTCCGAACCGGAGTAGGCAAGCTTCTCTCTCTGCGCCTCGTCGCGCGCCAGAAGCAGTCGCAAGGTCTTCTCAATCTCGAACCTCATCTCGAAAGGATTACTGGAAGACCAGAAGTATGTCGAGTATTCGCGAGTCCAGTTCTCTGCATCGTTCCTGGCGGGTTTCGCTTCCATCTGGCGCACTTTCTGGCGGATCTTGTTTCAGCGGAGATTTCAAGGTTCTTGTCCGCCGACTGTCCTCCACACCAAACTGGCGAATATGATGGAAGTGCCCCTTCAACCTTGGGTTATGATTTGAACTTGGACCGTGTAAGAGAACTGGGTCCCGTTCGTGAAAGCCCCGTCAATCGTGAGAGGATAATCTGAGCCGGTCTGGAGACCGACGCCGATCAGAGTGCGTGTGCACTGGGCGCTCTGGCCGGGCAACAGAGGGTTTGAGGAACTCAAATTGAAGGCGAATGTGAAGGGTTGATTGAACCCTCCGGGATTTGTCAGGGGAGGTTCGATTGAGAGGGTCGCGTTCAGGAAAGTGATTGGGACATCACCGACGTTCTTCAGGGTCACGTCGACTATCGGGCCTCCTGGATTGTACGGCTGGATTGGACCGATGACCGAGACGACTTCGATGGGGCTGCCGGGTGCAAGCGCGACCAGGAAGTGGAGCAGAGTCACCTGCCCCCAAGCATCCTCTGCCGCGAGGGTGTAGGTGCCCGGCTGGAAGTAATCGAATGTAGCGTTGGTTGACGGATTGGCTGCATCCTGAATAGACCAGGAACCCAGATACTCGGTCTCGGCTCCCGCGCTCTGTGTCCACATGTCCCGGGGAGCGGTGGCGTTTCCTGAGCCAGTGGGCTGCGGGCTAACCGCCGTTATGTTGTCGCTCATGGGCGCGAATGACCAGTACTCAATCGCGAAAAGGGCAGGGCAGTTGTAGATGCCGGGATACGACAATTCAAGGGAGGTACCCTGCGACAGGTTGCCGGCATCGTAGTACCCAGCAAACACTCCTATGCCAAAGGGAAGCTGACTGCATGGATCTAGGCTCAGGTCGGTAGCGCCAGGCGCTGTAAGATTGTTCCGTGCGGTGAGCGTGTTAAACAGAGAGATGTTGACCGGGACGCCACTCCCTTGCGAGAATGTTGTCTGCTGCATACTGATTATCAGACGAAGCCCGGTTGGCGAGAGGGCCGCAGATGTCGTATTCCATGTGGATGGTGCCACCGTCGCCGACGCGGTATGTGTGGTCGCCGACGGCTGCTGCGAGCTCAAGGCGAAGATGCCTAGCCCCGCGACAAGCAAGACGATAATCATCGTGAACGCTATGGTCGTGGAACCGATAGCCGTTCTTTGAGATGCCATGGTGTCTTCGTGTTTGAAAGAAGTCGATTTCTGATTAATAGTTTTGTCCGAACGGAATCACAACTGAGCACAGACAGACCTATTAGCGAATATCGCCGCTTCACGACATATGGGTCTGAGCGCAACGCGGACGATATGTTTCGATAAGGGGCTCGACAGGCCCTCCAGACTATAGGGCGCCACCAGAAGATGTCGGTCAACGCCATCGTGAACAAGCTGGTCAGGGAGTATGTGGAGTGGGACAGGTACAATGAGAAGATCCACATCATGGAGATATCGCCGACTCTTTTGACCGAGCTCATGGAGCGATGCTCGCTGGATGATGCTAGGGAGCTCGGGAAGAGGATGTCTCAAGACCTCGTCCGGCCATCTATAGAGCAGATGTTCGTTGATTTTACGTTCGACAACACAGTCGAGTTTCTCAGGAGGGAGGTTCGCCCTGTACACTAGACGCTTCGATTTTGAGGACAGTGTGGAAGGCCGCAAGCACCTTATCATGCTCAGGCACTCGCTAGGTCTGAAATGGTCGGCGTACTACGGGAGAATGCTCACGGATATCTTTGAGAAGGGATTGAGAATCAGGATTGAGCAGAGTATCGGTCCAGAGGCCTGCTCCGCAAAGTTCGAACTCTAGGTAATCTGAGAGAGTGTCGTTGCTATCCAAAGCGCATCGTAGTCTGACGCGATAGATGTGCTATAGTCGATGGAGTGTACTGTGATAGAGACTTAGCCCTCTAAACTGATTCGTGCGATGTACGCGTACTCGTGTGCAGTAGGCGGATGATGCTCATCCTGGTGGACTGATTTCTGGCTCTGTTCTCGTGCGTCAGATTTCAGGTGCACCTGAAACTCTGGGTCCGTCAGCTGGTATGTTAGGATGATTTTGTTGCTGGAGGTGTCGACTATCTCGACGCTGGAGACTGGTTGGAAGCCTTTCTCTTGGAGGCCCTGCATCCTCTTCCACATGTCACGGGCGGCGTCCCTTACAGTATCGCCCCTCCCATCTATTGTTATTGCCGGCAACGCACACCTTAGGCATCTATGTGATACTAAACCTTAGTCCTCGGCGTAGGGAATCGACCTCTTAATGCCAAGCAGGCATTAGGAGGAAGGCGGATGCAAAGCCGCTGAGGAGGTGGAGCGAACAGGTTTAAGGCGCATCTGAGAAACAGTGAACCACTCTTGAGCGAAGGGAAGGAAAGACGAGCCTCTAGGATCGGAACGTTGGTGAGGACATGGGGCCCTGCCTGGCTCGTGATGATAGCCGACGTCGACGCGGCCAGCGTCATCACCGCAGCCGAGAACGGGGCGCTCTATGGTACGGGGCTCCTCTGGCTGCTCGTGGTGCTCACCGCCCCGTTGTTCGTCATCCAGGAGGTCGCGGGCAGGGTGGGAGCCGTGACTGGCAAGGGGCTCGGACAGCTGATCAGGGAGAACTTCTCTCCGAGGATTGCGGCTGTGGCTGCCCTTCCAATGGTCGGAGCGGATATCATGATCTATACCTTGGAATACGCCGGAATAGCAATTGGCCTCCAGATATTCGGCGTCCCGCCGTTCGTCTCCGTCCCATGCGCCTTCGGTCTGAACATCCTTCTGGTGTACCGGCGCAAGTATGCGCAGATAGAGAAGCCGCTGCTGGCGATCTCGTTCGTCCTCGCACTCTCATATGGCATCTCCGCCTACTACGCTGCGCGTTCGGGTATTCGGTTCGATTCGTTCCTCTTCTCGGCCTCGCCGACCTTCCTGTTTCTCATCGCTGCCAACGTCGGGTCCACGATAGTGCCGTTCATGCTCTTCTACCAAGCCTCCGCCAGCGCCGAGAAGGGAATCACCTCCAAGAATCTGTGGGCGATGAGGCTCGAGACCGCTGTCGGGGCGATCATATCGGAGTCGATACTGATTGCAGTGGAGATAGCGGCCGTGGGTGTCGGCAGCGGTCCCGGAAAACTGGCGCCCCCTCAAGCCTTGGCCGGGGCTCTGTCGGTGGTCTCAGGCGACCTCTCTCCCTATCTGTTTGGTGTCGGCCTGATTTCTGCAGGATTCGTGGCTCTCATTGTCGTCTCGTTGGGCAGCGCCTGGGGAGTGACGAGCGCGATGGGGTGGGGAAAGAAGAATCTCTTCAGGGTGTATCTGCTCGAGTCCATACCTGCTCTGGTAATCAGCCTCCTGCCCTTCAATCTCGTTGGTCTTTCTCTCAGTCTTCTGGCGATCCAAGTTGTGGTGTTGATAGCCCCAGCGGTCCTGCTCGGCCTGATAGCCTCAAAGAAAGGTCTGATGGGTACTCATTCGCTGAAAGGACCGAACAAACTCCTGTACTGGATTCTCCTACTCGCGGTTGTGAGTACGGGCGTTGTGAGTTTGCTATCGCAGGCGATCTAGAGCGACTTTCGGTAGAGCACGTCGATTCTTCAGAACTACTCGCCTGTGTCGTTCTTCTTCATTCGCGCTCTAATGAGCTTCTTCATCAGCGGGACCGGTATCTCCTCGTCCAGAGGAAGATGGACGGCCGATTTGGTAGTCTTGTAATCTGCAAGTTCCTTCCTGTGCTCCTCTATCATTGGAGGGCGCAGATAGAGTCCGATGTGCGCTCTCTGGAGGCCGAACCAAGCAAGCCGCCCCTTGTAGTTGTAATATGGTATCTTGTAGCTTATGCTCTCAGCGGCGGTCGGCGCGGCGGCTTTAATCGCTGCCCGAACTTCCCTGAGCTTGTCGCGTACCTCCTCCGGAGCGGCAGATATGTAGGCGTCCACGCTCTCCGGTTCGTCTTTCACGTCGCCTCACGGGGTCCAGGTTCTCTTGGCTCTTGCTGCGGAATGGGACTTCCGAGATCTAGCCCCGGGGCCGATGCTGGATATGAGGGAGGGTTGGGCATCTAACCTGACGATACTGGCGCGTTTCCCACGCTGCGACTAGTGGAGCAGAGCGAGCAGTCTCCGCAGAGGCAGTCTGCCGGACAACACCTCTCGTTGCAAGGTTGGGCAGGGATGTGCTGGAAGTGCGACCCAGCTTCCCTCACTAACAGGAATGATGCAATCGTCAGAACGGACCAGTTGCTCACGAGAGGGATGTAGTTCCAGCCGCGCAGGTTCAAGTCCCATTGGATGAGGTTGCTAATCGAGCTGGTCATCTGCAGATAGTTTGCGGCTAGGAGAAGTACCATCGAAAATACTATTGCAGGAAGACCGAAAATCTTGACGGCTTTTATTACTCCTGTTCTGAACGAGACAATTACATTGGTCACGAGCCAGACGGCAAAAGCCGCAATCCCCGACTGGTAGGAAGATGCAAAACTGTAGTAGGTCGCATCCACAACAGCGAACAGAACATAGACGAAAACCCCCGAGAGCGCAAGGGTCACCACGAGCCATCTTGGGAAATGTGGCGCGACGGGCCTGCTAAGCCAGGATGGAACGGTCGGCTTTACGACGAGGAAAAAGGCCACTATGGAAGCGAGGACCAGCCCCTCTGCGATTTCATTGATTGTGTCCAGTCGGAAGGGGGTGAGGAGGCACGCCTCTTGACATCCTGTCGCGCTGAGTACGAAGAGGGTGAGAGAGGTGAGAAGGAAGACGAACACGACCAATATCCAGCGAGCTTTATTCATCATTGATCTGATTCATCCCTGCGGCGCAACAAGTTCGACGCGGCTATGTTAAGGAGACGCTAGCATACTCAAAAACATTCTCGTTTGCTGACCGAGGGTCCGAATGGTCCACCTCAGTTCTCCGCTTTCCATTGCAAGCACCCATGACTGATTGTGGCGAATTAGGATTACAAGACCTTTTTCAACAAAGGTATCCTGCGGAACACAAAGTGCGTCGCCGTAAAGCACAGTGGAAGGCAGATGACACAGAGTAACAGCCACTGTGCGATTGGGTACAACGCGAGTGGGCTGAGCAATATGGCGATGGGGGCGATTATCATGGGATGGAACATGTAGACGGCGAACGAGTTGTCGGACAGCGTCTTGACCAGCTTGCTCTGGTGGTTGAACTTCTCCCTGAAGACGGCTATCAGCCCGATGCTCATGGCGACCGCCGCAAAGGATTCCCATAGTGAATATCCGCGCTCTCCCAGGTCAGCCCACCGTCGACGGCGGCGCTGTACAGGTGTCCAATCCTTACGGTGGAGGTCATACATACTGTCTTATGTCTGGAGACCCGGACACGATGTGCGGCTTTGTCATGCACCGGATGAATCAGATGATGACTCCGTGAATCGTTAGTCCTTCTCGATTACCAGTCTCTTCCCTTTGATCCTCTGCCGCAACTCCTGCCCCTCTCTCCATCCCAGCTCCCTGACCTTGGCAGGAGGGATGACGACTGTCCACCGGAAGTACTCCTTGCCCTTGACTTTCCGCGTTTTTTGCTTCTGGAGCCGCATGTGGACGGCAGAGTGTTAGGTTTAGAATCCTAATAAGCGTGATTAGGTGCCTAAGAACGTCATCTGAGTACCAGAAGATAGCGCTTTACTGCGCTCAGCGGTGAGGATCGACGAAGACTCTTACAGCCGCCAAGAGTTGGTCAGGGGTCTCTAGCATAGGCATGTGCCCTGTGCCGGAGAGCAACTGGAACCTTGCGCCGGGGATGGCGGCTGCGAAGGCGCGGCCGTACTCCGGATCGGCGACTCGGTCCGACTCGCCCCATACGACCAGAACGGGGAGCCTCACGTTGTGGGGCCGGCCAAGGAGAGTTGGGTCGGGCAATGAAGCATTCCCCCGTAGACGGCGAGCGCCGCCCGGTTTGCGCCGATGGCCTGCCTCTGGGCGTCTGTGAAGGATGACAGGTCGATGTGGAACTTTGCTGGGTTGTGATAGCTAAGCTGTGTGAGCTGGTCCAATGTAAGGGAGAACGCGTCGGCCATAGGGTGGCCCTCTACGAGGATGCCCACCGCATCGGCAAGGACTGCGCCGCTCAGCTTCGGGCTGCCGCGGATGGCGAGCTCGGCCGCTATCCCTCCCCCGATTGAGGAACTGATGACAGCGACGTCACTGAACTGGAGCTGGTCCAGAAGCTTGTCGTAGACTTCAGCCAAGCCGCCGATGGTGGTCAGCCAGTCGGGCCTCGGAGTGCCGTCGAACCCGGGGTGGGTTGGGGACAGAACCCGAAAGTCACCCTGGGGCGCTGAGAAGCTGCGCGAAGGATGCGACAGACCGAGGGCCGGCGCCGCCATGGAGTAGGAGGATTGGTCGGCCGTGGCCGACGTCTGCAACTGTAACTTTGACATCACCGTGAGGGGAAACCGTGACGTTGTGGGTGGGCATGTATTTTGCACAGCTCTGCATGTTGATAGACATGGTGTTGCAGCTTCCTGCTAAACGATAGAGAATCTGGCCAGAAGGAATAAGAGCTGGCGCCATCATTTACCGCACGAAGAGACCGCCGGGACGAACACGGAAAAGGTGCTCTCGTCAGTGATGATGTGACGGAGGGTGATCTCGGTCTTGTGCTTCATGGAACTACAGTATTACAGTAAGACGTGGTCGCGTACGGGCGAGAGGTTTCGCTCTGGCCTATTACCGTCAGAGTTAGGGTGGAGTTCGAGCCGTCGAGCTTCTGCGCGGTCGCGCATATGGTCAAGCCGTTGTTGTTTGGGCCAAAGAGCGTCACAGGCTGGGAGGAGGGACCGCTTCCCGTAAGGTTGCCGCTCACGCCTGCTGGGTTGGACTCCCCCATGCCCAAAAACCCCTGGTACGTCAGCCTCCATGGGCCGGTGTAGTTTACCGATATCGTGAAGGTATAGGTGTAGGTGCCCGGACAGTCGCCTCCGGGAGGATAGCCCGAGCAGAACGGAGGGTAGTTGTATTCGTACGCCGCGAAGATGTAGGTGACCGTTCCGATGAGGATGATCACCAACGCGAAGATGGCTGTGTGCCTTTTGGTTGTGGCTCTTGGTTTGGTCGTCGATGACACAGGTCTCAACCAAAGAAGTTTGGTTCTTGATTAATA
>PLUF01000025.1:7440-16999 GCA_003164815.1 Candidatus Gagatemarchaeum stordalenia | reverse complement strand
CCTCCAGAAGGGTTCGTTGAACCTCGAGTCAGCTAGAAATATTGTGGCTCTGTCGCTGGGCGTCCTGATCGCTCTCCCGATGGCCTGCCTGACCGCCGTCAACGCAGGCTGCATCAGGAAGTACATGACCTTCAGCCTCCCCGCGTCGATGTAAAGGCCATCATCACTATAGTAGCCACCTTCCTCTATCCCGAGGCGCTTGAGGATGCTCTCAGCTCTGCGTCTGAGGTACTCGTCGGGGACAGGGTAAGGTATTCCCGCGATCACGACCGTGTCTATCAGCGAGTCGCCCCTCTCTTCGTCGACGAACTCTATTCCCTCGACCAGCTTCCCGTGTGCGACCGATATTATGGCGTACTTCTTCTTCTCCTCCCTCCCATCCTGCAGCCTTCGAAGCACTTCCTCGTGACTGGTCATCTTCCACTCCCTTATGTGCGGTATCGCGAGGTGCCTTGAGACCTTCTCGGCTATGCTGTAGGAGGGAACGCAGACGAGCACGTTCTTCTCCGACGACGAGTAGGCGGCATCTATGATGTGGGCGTACCCCTCCCATGTGCTCTCGGCTCTCTCGGCAAACCTTGTGGTCACGGAGTCGACGAGCTCGAAGCGCTTTGCATCCCTCGGGAACACCGAGTAGTAGTCCTGGGCATAATCCCTCTCCACCCTGATCTCCTCTATCTCCCTCTTCAGCCCCCAGACCTTGCCCACATAGTCTGCGCCGGGCATCGTCCCGCTCATCATGAAGAGGGCCTTCGCCTCGTTCAGGGCGCCCAGGTTCTCGGCCGGGTCTACCAGCTTGAGGGTGAGCGCCCCGTCCCCCTCGGAGAAGAGCTCCATCCCCTCGTCCTCGAGGGCACCGACGAAGTTCAGGAGGGGGTAGAAGGGGTCGGACGATGCCTTCCTAGCAGCTCCCTCAGCCAGCATTTCAGCCCTCGCATCCTGTATAGCCGATGATGCTTGCGCTATCTCTTCGAGTGGGATATTCCGTACTCTCTCCCCGAACGCAACCCTGTCCTTTAGCTTCGTCCTCGGTCCTCCATCTCCCACGTCCTCACCAGTCTCCGTTCCGACTTCCTCGTACAGGCGAGCGAGCGAGCCGCGCACCCTCTCTGCAAACTGCTCGTCGTGGAATAATGCGATCGGGCCCCTGGCGAGATGGTCGAGCGCATCCCTCATCTTCTCTATGCGCTCGCAGGAGAGCCTGAACTCGAAGAGGTCTGTGGCGGCGTTCTCAACGTTGTGCGCCTCGTCGAGGATGAGGAGTGAGTTGGGGAGGTCGATGCGTTTCAGACCTTCCCTGACGTGCTTCGAGAGGAGGTACGGATACGTCATCATCGTGACGCTCGACGAGGCTCCCCTGAGAGAATGGTAGAGGCAGACCCCCTCGCGATCCCCGGCTGGAGGAACGACGAACTCCCTCTGGAGGNNGATGCCGAGGCAGACCCTGCAGAGCCTTGAACTCTGGTCGTCCCCCTCTTGGTAGAAGGGGCATGTCCGCCTCTTCCCGAGCAGGTAGGAGCGACTGGAGATCGATTTCGTGCCCGAGAAGAACCTCTCGATATCCCTCTCGTAGGGAGTCATCTCGTTCACCGTCCTCACAGAAATCAGCGCGTCCTTGGCGTATCCTGAGGAGAGGAGCCCGCTCGCAACCGTCAGGGCGATGAGAGTCTTACCAGAGCCTGTCGGCGCGTCGAGGAGAACGGCCTTCCCCTTCTCGATGGCCTTCGTGGCTCTCTCGGCCGCCTTCGACTGCCACGACCTTACCTGGTCCTGCGGATTCACGCTCTGACTGGCTCCAATCCAGCGCGTTGGTCCACCCCCTTATCCGTTTGTTTGTATTACGCCTCCTTCTCGGTGATGACTAATCTCGTCATTAAACCCGAACCGAATGAACTACTGCGGGGTTTTAATTCTATCAAACAAAACAACAAGCGAACTTGCTCTCACGCGAAGGGCTCAAGCACGGTCTTGCATGCGGCCTCGAGCAGCTCCACGTATCGGCCTGCGTCGTAATGGGTATCTTCTGAGATCAATTCCTGCGGCGCTGTCCGGAACTTCCTAGCTCTGGACCGATGGGAGGTGATGACGTAGCCTATGCTCTCCCCTGCGTGGAGCTCTCGGCCCGCTTCCGCCAGCTGTGATGCGGCGGAGGCCTCAAGGGTATTTGTCCTGTATTCCGAGGGTGCCCTCGATATGTTCCTGGTTATCACGAGCTCGGACGGGGAGACTTCGTGCTTCAGGATTGCATCGACATACTTCCCGACTATGTCACGGCACTCGGGGATGAGCGCCTTCGCCTCTTCTATTGAGTTAGCCTTCGCGAGCAGTGTCAGGATTTCCATCTGGCATCTGGTGAATAGGACCGGGGTGTCGTGCCGCCTTGCCTCTATCCCCCTTATCTTCAGCTCGCCGCTCCTGTAGGCCCCGAAGTACCGGGTTGCAACGGGCAGGCTCGGGTTCATCTTGGATGGGAGGAAGGCGATCCACTTGTAGACGCCCTCGAACGAGAGGTTGAACTTGGTCTGCGCCTCGATCTCGTCCTTCAGTGCAAGATAATCAGCGTCCCTTGCACCTTCCTTCTTCACCCATAGAGAGTCGACAATACCGTGGATCACTCTGAAGCCGTGCGTCTCTGCAACCCTCGCAGCGCCGAGGAGTATTGCCCTGTCCCAGGCGCAGACCGCGATGTGGGCGTCGATCCTGCCGAACTTTGCGTTGGCGTGGCCGAGGTAGCCAAAACTAGTTACTCCGATCCATTTGAGAGCCACCTGCCTGGCGTCATATCTCGCTCTTTCCTCAGGAGTTTTCGTCGCGTCGTTCTTGAGCTTCTTGTAGCGCAGTCTCTTTCCCACGACGATCTCCATGGACTTCGGCACTATCCCGGTGCGCCTCTGGCAGACGTTCCAGTCGAGCTCGGGGACCCTGTTGCTCGATTCGGGGCAGCAGCCGCACCTGACGGTCTCCCCGGAGATGTTCTTCTTCAGCATGATGTTCGGGTAGAGGCTAGAGAAGTCATATTCTGCAAGATCCTCGTAGAGGCCCAGCCTCGGCTCGAAGGTGAAGCCGCCTCTGTCAGCGACGAGGAGCTCGAGCCTGTTCTTCGGGGTCTCCGCGAGCGTAGGTTTCCATGGGACGAGGAGGTCCTGCTTGTACGCGTTGTAGAACTGCAAGGAAGAGAGTGCCCTCCCTATGGTGGCCCTGCTGGAGGTGTGCAGGGGCATCCTGCATATCCTGCTCAGCTCGAAGAGGCCGTGGAGCCCCGTATCGGCGCAGACGAACGAGTTCGCTAGGTCGAGGTGCACCCTTCCCTTGAGCTTGACGGTCGAGGGCTTGTACAGGACCTTCCCGTAGCTGAAGTAGGACGTGCCCGGCCTCGTGGGAAGCTGAACAGGAGACCGCTCGCGGTCGAGCGAGAACTCCTCTCCTATCCCGCAGGCCTGCGCGCGTCTGGCGAGGTAAGGGAGGATGAACGAGTCTCCGCCATCCGTGAAAATGAAATCAGGATCAAGTTCGCGAACGACTCTAACCAGCGAAAGTATCTTGTCGGCTTCATTGCCATTGTCAAGCACTATCTTCCCGTCGTCCTTTTTGACGGCCAGGGACAGGATGGCGTCGCTTTCGCTCGGGAGACTCCCCTGTCTTTCTACGTCTACCAGTATTTCTACTGACGATAGGGGAGGTACGGCGTAGTCGCAATCCCAGACGTCGTCCTTCAGGACCCAGCTCAGGCTCGGGCCTCTGTGCTCTATCTCGCATCGCGCAAGGGGGAAGAGGTCCCTCTGGTAGAGGTAGCTCTGAGCCGGAGGGACGTCGACGTTGTACAGGCGGTAATACCCGAATGGCTTGGACCTCTCTATGATCGATGCCAGGAGCGGGAGCTTGAGGGCGTCCTTCACCTTGAGCTCCAGGATATCGCTCCTGTACTGATCGATGATCCTCTCGTACTTCCTGACGAGGGATGAACCCTCGATGTACGGCTCGATTTCTCTCGCTTTGGCCAGGGATGGCAGTTCTTTCGTGGATTTGGAGGCTACGAAGAGGGAAGGAGTCCAGCTATCGACGAATCTGTGTGCCTTGCCGTCCTCGCCCTTCATCCAGACGACCATCTGTCCTGGGTCGCCAGGGTAGAGGTCGAGAATCCAGCCCCTCAACGCCCCTTCCGCTCTAGTTTCTCTACTTTGTCGGTGAGCTGCTCGATCATTCTGTGCTGCAGGAAGATCAGGCCCATGAAGAGCGAGTCGTTGGGGAACGGCTCGGCGTTCACCTCCATCGAAGGAAGGTACTCGCAGCAGCGCTGCATCATCTGCCTGTACAGCTCCCTGTCATCCGCTCTCAGCGCCTCGCCGAACGGCCTCCAGCTTTCGATCTCCTTGATTATCCTGCTCCTGCCCAGACTCATCTCTCTTCGCGCTCTATTCGCTCCGAGAGCTGCTGGAGTTGCTTGTAGTGGTGGAAGAGCAGCGCCATGCCCATGCCTTCCAAACGCGAGGTCCTCACCGCAAACGACGAAGCCGAGATGTAGAGGCGCGCTGTATCGAGCATTTCATCGAACACTCCGCGCTCCCTCTTCGGCAGGGCCTTCCTGAATGCCCTCCACTCCTCCACCTCCTGCATCTCCGCTATCCGGAACGAGGGGACGGTCCTCCCCATCAGTAGACCAACTCCAGCGGGCTATCGGGATGGAACAACAGCTGGTTCATGCTGAACTCTGAACTATCCGGTATCCTGCTTGGATGCCTGAGAAGCTCCGCGCCCATCCTCGTCCCTCTCAAGGGCGAAAGACGGACGAGCGTGTCTGACCATGGAGTGACGATCTCATCATACTTGCTGGGCGAGCCCAGGGTGGCAATCACGACGAGTTTCTTCTTCTTCGCTTCCATCATGCCTGCGTGCATCGCATCGAGGAGCCTGTCTACCTCGTTCGCGCTCATCTCCGGCTCGTTGAACGTGCCGAGGAGGTCGGCTATCACGAGGAGTCTTGACCCGTAGGTCTCTGCCATCTCCACGGCATCGTTGGAGAGCAGGTTCGCAAGCTGGTACGTGGTAAAGACTCTGCAGTTCGCGATTCGTCGCAGGGCCTTCCTGGCGTCAAGAGAGTAGCGCCTGGCGAGTGAAGCGAAGAGGTAGGGGTCGGAGCAGTTCCCCCCGTCGACGAAGACGGTCGTCGAGTCCAGGCCTCCCCGTTCGCGTGGGAGCTGGGCCCTGAAAGCTGCGAGCTCTGCGACGGTTGACGCGCCGTGACCTTGCAGCATCACGAGGTTGTCGGGGGCGAGAGGCTGCAGGAGCCTGTCGAGGAGGGAAAAGTCCAACGAGAAGCGGTTGTAAGATGAGGCGCGCTGAAACGTCGGCGTTCTCCGGTGCGCGTTCGCCCTTTGAGCGGAGAGTCGTGGGCCCTGCCAATCTTCAGGCGCCTGGCCAAGCTTGCACTCGATCGAGTTCTCGAGCTTTTCATTGCACGAGGGGCATACTCCTGTCAGAGAATCAAGGAGGCCGTCGAGGGGTACGAGTCTCCTTCTGACATCGAGAACGCTGCCGCACGTTACGCACGAGTAGACGAATTGCTCTTTCTGCCCCTGGTCAGCGACGACAAGATAGTCTGGCGCGCTGGGCGATGCCAATGCAATCACCTTTCAGGGCATTCAACCGACACCAAGATTCTCTGGACCTCACTTCTTGCTCTTCTGGTCGTCCTGTGGTACGTCCGAAACGCCACGCTCGTCCAGGACGAAGGTGGCGTCGTACTCCGCCTGGTATGGGCTGTCGATCATCCGCGCGATCCGGGTCTTCGACGCCTTCCTCAGCCAGATGCGGTAGGTGCTCGTGTGCCCGAGCACGTTCCCTCCGATTGGGTGAAGCGGGTTGCCCACGAACTGGTCGGGGGATGACAGGACCTGATTGGTGACGACCACGGCCACACCGTACACCTCGGCGGTCCTGAGGAGCATGTGTAACATCCTGTTGAGCCTCTGCTGCCTCTCGGCGAGAGTCCCCCTCCCGATGAACTCCGCCCTGTAGTGGGCGGCTATCGAGTCCACTACCACGAGCTTGGCGCCGTGCTCCCTCACCACCCTGCCGAGCTCGCTGACTATGGTCTCCTGATGGGAGCTGTTGTACGCCCTTGCCACGACTATCCCCTTCAGTACCTTCTCGACGTCGTACCCCCTCGCCTTCGCTAGCTGCTCGACCCTCTCCGGCCTGAACGTGCTCTCCGTGTCGACGTAGATGGCAGTCCCGTCGAGGCCGCCCTCCTTCTTGGGCTGCTGCACGATCGCCGCAAGGGTGTGACAGATGCTCGTCTTCCCTGTACCAAATTCACCGTAGAATTCTGTGATCGCCTGCGTCTCCGCTCCTCCACCCAGCAGGTCGTCCAGGCTGAGGCAGCCGGCGCTGATCCTCTCCATTGACTGCCTCTTCTTCAGGAGCTCTGCCGCGTTGACGAAGTCCTTCTCGATGACTCCCTTCTCGCTGAGATAGATGCGCGCCTTGCTCACGAGCGCGATCGCCTTGTCGGACTTGAGGTCCTGCTCGTCCACGAGGTCGTATGGGCTCCTCACTGCCAGCTCCATGACGGTGTAGATCCCCATGGCCTCGAGCTTCTCCTGGGTGGCCGGGCCCACGCCGTCGAGCTGCTTCAGGCCAATCTCTTCTTCGCTGATGCTTGTGGCCGCCACTACGCCTTCACCTTGGGAGGGCTGACGCCGAGCTTCTCCATCACCCTGTAGACCCGGGGAAGTGCGTACGCGAACCCGATGTGGATGCAGTCGTCGCTCTCGTCGACGTCGCAGGTCAGGCCCTTGCCCTGGACCGTCACCCCCGCAACCCTGTTCGTTCGGTTGTCCTTGATGTAGACCGTGTTGTTGCCCTCGTCGTAGCCGAACTCCTGGAGGAACGGGGCGTACCTCGCGAAGATCTCGTTCCTGTCCATCAGCTCCTCGAGCATGCTGGTGATGTAGCCCGCGAAGCTCGTGATCCCCTTCCTCGCGAGCTCGTCCTTCCTAGTGTCGAAGTCCTTCTTGTAGTGGTGGTAAACGTCTTCGGCGACGGTGAGGCTCATGTAGCCAGACCCTTTCTTTGGCATAGTTCCGTAGCATACGGAATAACACTAATAAACATTGCGAGGGGCCGTTTCCTCCTTACTCTTCCGTGTGGTTCCGCATAATACGGAAATATTTAATACATGGAAATTCCAAACTACGCTACGATGAAACCCACCAGGACAGTTCTCTGCACCCTTGTCCCTCCTGGGTTCCGTCCCACTCCGTTAAAAGCGGGCTCGACCTCCTTCTGCATGGGCGATGATCGCGAAGGGGCCGAGCTCTGCGAAGAATGCGGTTCCCCCCTAGAAGACGATCCCGCAGGAAACGCTGGTCGCTCCCTATCCACCCCGTGTTTCGAAACACGGGTTGGATATCCACGCTCAAAAGTCCCATTTTTCTTTCCAACCTTGGGGGGACCGGGCGCGTTCGCAAAGACTTTGCCCGCTGGACAACTCCGTGGGGAAGCACTAAAGAAGATTGTCACTGACGGTGACAATTCCACCGGAAACACTGGTTCTAGTTTGAATTATGCTGCCCGACCGAGGGCGGAGAGCTCTCACCGCCCGATCGCCCCTGTGCGCAGACACGAAAGGAGACGACTGAGATGACAAGCGAGGATGGCTATTTAGCGGCCGAGGAAGCGCCGTCGGAATCGGAAGTACCGCCGGAAGCGGAAGGAGGGTTCTCCGACACGAACAGCCCACGCGGCGCCGCGTCGTACTCCAGGCGGGACGTGGGGAGGATCGTGCACCGGCCGGTGAGCCAGCGGTACGCCAACAAGCTGAACGCCGACTCCCGGGACGCCGCAGAGGAGAACCTCGTCATGAAGATACGGGAGTGCGTCTTCCAGTTCGGGCTCGAGCAGCGCGGCAGGGAGAGCTTCCAGCAGGAGGCCGAGGGCTGGGCGAGGAGGGTGAAGAAAGACGGCGAAGCGACCGAGACCGAGATCGCCTTCTTTGCCGTCCTCAAGACGGCCCGGGCCCGCGGCTGGAGCTTCGAGAAGGCCGTCGAGAGGCTGGCCGTGATCGACAGGCGGGTGGCCGCGGTGGACGACCTGCGCATCGGGGTGCTTCTGGAAAAGNNGACCGAGCGGAGGACGCGAAGGTGAGCGTGCGGGTCGGGGGAGAGCAGAGGGGCGTCGAAGAGTTCCAGAACGGCGCGAAGGTGAACAGGCTGCTCAGGATCCCCGTCTACACCACCGACGACGGGAAGGTGCTCGAGCTGCGGGGCGCGTTGCTGTTCGTCACGAAGGTGAACGGAAGGTCCGTGTGCGAGGGGGGAGAGAAAAGGCTGGAGGTGAGGGACGCCCACACGGCGGTCGTCAGGGTCGGGCGCTCTTTCGCCCTCCTGAAGCTCCTCAAGAAGATAGAGCTCAGCGAGGGATACACGCCCCCGCCGGCGGTTGAGGCCCCGGCGGTGGGGCTGTTTCTCAGGCGCTTCTGGACCGAGAGGCTGCCGCTGACAGAGGACTTCCTGCGCGAGGCGGGCATGCTCGCCTTGTTCAGGTCGAAGTACTCCGAGCTGTTCAGGAGGGAGTTCGACGCCGCGGGGATCAAGCAGGAGCTGGAGAAGGCGTCCTGGGACGAAGGAAAGAAGTGCTGGATCGTCGCAGGCAGGGACGGGCGAACCAGGGACGGGCCGCTCCTGCGGTCCCCGCGCATCCTCGCCAGGGAGGTGCTCCTTGCGGCGGACGCCGAGGTGTGGTCGGCGACCCCGCCGTACGCGAAGGTGACCGTGGTCAGGCTGGCGGACGAGCGCGAGCTGAGCGACGACGACAGGAAGTACACGGGGAGGAAGGGGTTCGTGGTCAAGAGCGAGTTAAAAGTCTGGAGGGAGTGAAAGTGCATGACAGCGCATTTCAGCACACAGGTCTCCGACCTCGCGATAGGCACGATCGAGCTCCATCCGAAGCTGAAGATGAGGACGAGCTACGAAGAAGACATAGACGACCTCGCCGCCTCCATCCGCCGCCACGGGCAGGAGCAGCCCGGAAGGGCCGTCGTAAAGGCCGACGGGAACGGGTACATCCTCTACATCGGGATGAGGAGGTACGCCGCGTTCAAGAGGCTGCACGACGAGGCCACGACTGAGAAGGACAGGGAGCGTTTCGGGAAGTTCTCCGCGTTCGTCGACAGCGGCCTGACCGACGAGGAGATGCTCCTCAGGGCGCTGGACGAGAACAGGACGGGGACGAGGAAGGACCTGACGCCCCTCGAGGAGTCCGCCGTGATGAAGCAGTTCGACCTCTCGAAGTCCAAGCTGCCGGCATACCTCGCGAGGGTCTACGCGCTGAAAGTGACGCCGGAGCAGGCGGCGAACCTCCAGAAGATAGAGCAGCGCACGAAGTTCACCTTCTCGCTGGAAGCGCTGGAATACCTGGGCGGGATCGGCAAGGAAGGGGAGATGTACAAGACCGCCGGGGAGATGGCCTCCAAGCGGTACTACGGGAGGACGATGGAGAAGGCGAACGAGTACATGGATGAGGTCGCCGGTCAGAAGTGGTTCAGAGAGCTCTTCCCCCA
>PLUF01000025.1:0-7322 GCA_003164815.1 Candidatus Gagatemarchaeum stordalenia | reverse complement strand
GTCTCCTTCCTGCACGGGTCTCCCGTGCCGTTCGAGATGGAGAAGGTGGCAGGCGATGGGAAGGCCGAGTGCGAGAGCTGCGCCGAGCAGTATCACTTCCAGGTGAAGCGGGACGATGAGGGGCGATACTACGTCGAAACGAGCAAGGCGGCCAGAGACCCGCTCCCCGGCGTGAAGAAGGTCAACAAGCCCGAACGGCTGGTATGGGTCGACGCGAATGGCTGCTGGGGCACCATGAACGAGGAGGGTGCGATGGTGCAGTTCTTCCAAATCAAGCAAGCCAAGCCAAAGGACGACAGCGCGAAAGGGAAGAAGGGAGGAGATGAGAAGTGACCGCGATCAGCGTCTATCGCATCCACGGGAACAAGCTCAACCCGCGCAAGAGCCTGGGCGACATGGACGGGCTCGCGGAGAGCATCAGGGAGAACGGCCTCCTCAACCCGATCACGATCACCCCTTGCGGTTGCGACGAGGTAGACGGGGCCCACCACAGGGTACTGGACGGACACAGGAGGCTCAAGGCGATGTTCCTCCTTCCCAAGCTGAGCCTGGAGGACGGGGAGTACAGGGTCTTCGAGAACATCACGCCTCGGCAGGAGGCGGCGCTGGTCATGGACGTCAACATAGCGAGGAAGCAGTACAGCCCCGTCGAGGAATACGAAGCGCTGCAGTTGAAGCGGAGGTACGGCTCATTCCCCGCTGTGGCGAAGAAGACGGACGCGAGTTATGGGAATCTGAGGAATTTCGTGTCGACGATGGACAGGCTCATGCCGGAAGTCAGGGAGAAGGTCGCATGGAAGGTCGCCGCTGACGGACACAAACCCACCGGAAACGCCGGTGAAATATCAATCGGGGAGGCGCGGGAGCTGGCGCAGCTGAGCCCCAGCCAGCAGAAGGCGCTGGTCGGAGCGGGCCTTGGGCACACCCAGCTGAAGCAGGCCATAGCGGCGATGAAGGAGGGTCGCTTGGTCCAGCCCGAGGAGGTGGTCAGGAACGTCGTGACGAACGCGATGAGGGCGTCCCTGGAGAGCAAGCCGGCGGCGGCCTTCGTCGCGGCGTACATGATAATGCTCAATGGCGGGGCGCGCCCAGAGGATCTGGTCAGGTTCGGGTTCGGCGACGCGACCGCCAGCCGGACCCTGAAGGTGCTCAGGAAGTGCGGGCTGATGCGGGGCACCGGCGTCGAGGCGGCCGTGCTGACGAGGCTCCTCGGACGGATGGACGAGGCNNGAGCTCAGGTCGCAGTGGAAGCAGGGGAAGCGCACAAATGAGCAGCATCAGCGATGACGTTCTCTACGACGCTGCGGTGAGGAAGGTTCAATCCACAGCGCAGTAGGTTGGATTATCTTCGGAACCATTCCGCCGACCGCTCGCGTTCTGTTAAATATGCGCGTGCAGTAAATTGCGACGATGGACGCCAGCATAATCCACGGGGAATTGCATCAGTACTTCCTGGTCGCTTCGATGGTGTGCAGCGGTTGCGGCGAAATTAATCCCGTCGAGGGTGTCAACATCACGACCAAGGCAGAGTGGGAACGGGTGATGGACAGATATTTGGAGTTCTTTCTGGCCCACAAGGACGAGACGCGGGCAGTGATACTTGAAAGCGAGCAGACTAAAGACGGGCTCTGGCAGGAATGGAATCTTACAGAGAGATCTCTTCTGAAGGTTCTGGGCTTCAACGAGGCATTGAAGCAATAGACGACTCATCCACAACCAATATCAGTCACCCAATTTCCCGCTCACAATGACAATGCGCAAGTCTGGAATGATTGTGGTCGCGGTAGTGGCCGTGTTGCTGTTTGCTTATTTTGTTCCAGTTATCCCCAATACTAATCATCCCCCATCAGCCCTCGTATGTCAACTGAGCAGATAGTAACCATAGGGTGGACTGGATAGTGCGCCAGCGCCTGTCAACTTGTAGCCAATCGAGGCATATCCATCAATGGACACGGTGCACGTCAATGCTGATGGGTGAGTCGCAGGCCTGAGTGCCATCACCCGAAGTGAAGCATCCCTACAAATCACCCGAAGACGAAGCACTACCGAAAGATACTCCCTCCGGGGCCGCTGGTCCCATTGTACAGAGGACCAGCCAGCCGGCGCCAGTGGCTCATCCCCGACCGGAAGACTGTCGGCGCCGTATGCCCCAAGATTGATTTTTTTCCCGGTATGACTTGCTAGTCCGGCGGGATACTGATGGTTGAACTTTCTTGCGGCTTCCGCATATTTAAACTGGGTAACAGCCGGCGTTGTAAAGTTGTCAGGTGGTGACGAACACGTTTCACTCTCCATCACCCAGAGACTTAACAGTGCCCACGAAACACCTCTTGAAGGGATCGGATTCGATGGAAGCCAAATCCTACATTAAAAGCCCCAGTCGACCATGTAGTTATGGCAGTAGAACAAGAACTTCGTTGCCGCTTCGAGGTGGAGAAACAATAGGACAATTTCCGCTGTGACGACAGTTGACCAAATCAAGGGCCCGAGGCGGTTGTCAGGACTTACGAACGACCCAAGGCGTGAGCCTGTAATCGAGCTATTTCGTCACTGTGAGTTTGGGACCGAGTTTGGAGGAGAGGAACGACACCAAGTTCTCCTTGCTGGCTTTCGTAAACTCGAACTTCTCTTTGTGTTTCGTCGTGACAATCTCTAGGCGGGTCTTCTTGATCTTAGCCGACGTGATCTCTTCCCATTTCACAATCTTACGTGGGTACGCCAGTTGCGAAAGACTTCCCGAGGCCGCTGCCCTCTTCACACCGTTCCTTCGGGAATGTGTGTATGCCCAAAACACGATTGCGACGGGAATGAACCCAATCAGTACACCGAACGCCAGAAAGAGAATGATTTCCGTAGCCAAGAGAATCGACCAAAAGGCCGTCTGCGAAAGGACCCTGACGCTTACGATTCCTTCTTCCGAGACAAGCCGTTCCCAAAAGAAGGTTCCGTTGAGCATTGACTGGGCACCCATCTGCATGGATGGAGGCTGCGAGCCCGTGGGACGCGGGGAAGAGGGAGATTCAGCCTTCAGGTTGGCTCCGCAGGATGCGCAGAAGCCGGCGTTGTCTTCATTCTTTGCGCCGCATTTAGGACAGTACAAGTATAACCCCGGTAATACAACAGTCCCTATTTAATGGTCACTCAGCATCCGGACTAATGGACCACGATCAGGGCTCATATCGAAGCAATCGTGATTTCAGGGACATTTGTTCAGAGTTACCGCACGCTGATACGAGCTGGAAGATGAGCTTCTTGAAGTTTGTTAGCCAAATGTTGCCACCCATTTTCCAGTTTTCTTGCCGGAAAGGCGAGGGCGAACATCAAAAACCCTATCAGAAATATCATTGCAGAACCTACCCATCCATAATCGGCGCCTCCACGCATTCGTTGTGGAGAGATGGTCCATCTCAAGAAGTCATGAAGATGGAGTGCGTCAATATGCTGTCTCCCGTACTGCTGCCAGTTTGAACGTATATTGTGTAAACCCCCGGTCCGTCTGCTTGAATAAAATTATTCAAAGAGAAATCAATCGATATTGAAGTGGAACTCACCTGCCATGATGAAGCGTAAACAGTGACTGCTCTAGGATAGTACTCGCATCCGTTGCTGCAGGGTGGAAAGACCCCTCCTACGAACGTGCCTGGACCGTATGCGGATGTGGAATCCAGTTGTGAAGTGGTCATGGCTTGAGGCAGGGCATCGTAGTACACGGTAATCTGCGAGACATCTTCCTCGGTCGTCATCGACCCCACGACCACAATCTGGTTACCCGGGTTCACTATTGGACTGCTGAGCGTAATGTAGTCGTTCTGGAAATCCTCTACGAAGTAGAGCGCGGACGTGGTGCTATTGTAAGCGATTCCAATCGATACCTCATTGTGTAAGGGGTCCAGGATATTGTCGCGGTGCCCATTACTGCAGCAGACCGCATCGTTATTCATCATGCTCCATTCGGAACTGCTAATGCCGTTCTCGATGGTCTGCAGATTACAAGGCGCAAGGGTTAGAAGAGTGGAACTCGGGGAAGAGTCGGTACAGTAGGTTAGTCCGATGTTCTCGGACATCGCTCCTGTCCCTCCAAGCAGGGAGTAACGCATGTAGGGCTTGTAACCCTGCGTATCCCAATGGCTGAAATAGCCAAAGTAGTCCATGGAATCTGCGTGTTGCTGGCCTGATGGGACTGAACTCAGCGTGACTGCGGGTAATCCTGCTTGTTCCCTGTCGCTGTTGATGAGTGCGAGGGCATAATCCACCAGTGTGTCATAGTTCGGAGGATAGCTTATCGTCGCATTGTCGTTCGAGATTGACGGGTTGGATGGAACCCAATTGGCATTCTCAGCGGTGTTCTGTGTCGACGTTGCCAAGGTCGAGGACTGCGAGGGCGATTGCGAGACGCTGGTCGCTGCTTGAGATAAAGACGTAGTCTCAGTTTGAGTCGAGGGTCCTCCAGCAGTTGTTGCAAAAGTGGTGGTGGGCGACGTCGCTGAGAGGGCTTCGAGGGAAGAGGGTATCGAACTCAGGAAGTTTGCCTCATCGGAAAACGTGGTCTTGAGAGAGCTCTCATTCAAGGACGCTCTGCTTTGATACAAGAAACCTGCGATTAGGAGTATCACGAGTATTGCTAGGAATTTAGAAGAGAGTCTTCGACGTCGTATCCCTGCTATTATGTACGTTATCGCAAGTACAGCCATGGCATTGAACAGTGATATTGCAACAGAATAGTAGAACGTAACCTCAGGGACTACGTACAAGGCGGTCAAGAAGAGGGCAACCCACAGTATCAGAAGGAAGTAAGACCACTTGAAGTGCGGCAATCTACGAGTCCTTTGTTGAGGGAATCTGTCAGAGTAGCTCATTTTAGGCTCCCCCACTCGTCATGATTGGCGCCTTCAAGGGTGAGCGTAGATACGTCTTTTCAGCTCTACCGTTATCTTTCTGATCGACCTTGGGTTCTTGTCCTGAAGGTGCGAACGGTCGAGTTCAATATCTCAGAAATCTCAGGCTCCTTGAATTCTCTTTCCGATTCCCAGATTATGTAGTTCTTGAATGGTTTGAACTTGTATGGGAACTTGGCTTCGAGACACGAGATAAGGTACTTCGTGAAGAGGTCCTCGTCGTCGGTGCCTCTCGGGAGCTTTACCTCCAGAGAGTGCTCGTAGATCGTTTTCTTCTTTAGAAGACCACCTTTTCTTGTCCTCAGTACGATATTGAATGCCACTCTTTCTTGTCCGGGGGCTGCCTTGTTCGGACCGAGAGCAGGGTATGCCGTTGACTCGCTATCCGATGTCGGTGTGGGGACAGATTCTGGTTGGCTTGGACTGAGATTGGGTGAGTCTCGTACCCTATTCAGGCCGCTGCAGTGGTGGGCCTCTGGACTTCTATGTCTGGAGCAGAAGCCGAGCGCACAAAGGTCGCATCGAGAGGAAACAGGGTTCCAGCCTTCGCCATGGCCCAACGCCTTGCCGCAATAGTTGCAAACCTGCTTCGTTGCTGCTGGAGCATCGCTTACCACTATCACTTGATTGTCGCCGTCGGGAGGTCGCAAGAGCTGTGACAGTTCATCTTTGAGAAGCCGTATTGAATCCTGTATGATTTCTGCTTCTCTCTTGCCGCCTCGGATTGCCGATTCGTATTCCTGCTCTAGTTGACTGATACGTTTTCGTAGGAAGGCTATCCGTTCTTCGTCTTGGCTTACGTCAGTGGCGGCCTGTTGCCGTTCGGAACTCGTGGGTAGTTTCGCGGATTGTATCGGAGTTCCTGGAGGCGACTCAGTAACAGGATGATCCTTCAGTCCGGTCACCTCGGATGGATGCTTTGAACGCTGATGCTCTCTTACTGAAGCCTCAGTGTCAAAATCACTGCCGCACGCAACGCATCGCCAAACATCGGTCCCGTCGTAGTGGTTGGTCATGCGGAAGTAATTGTTGCTGGACATCTCAACGAGGGAAGGAGTCACCTCGTGTTGTTTGACACTTCTACCTAGCATTGCACTGGAGAAGATTTGCTGGAACGTGTCAATGTTGAAAGGCGTATCGAACCACTCGAATGTTAGATCGTGTTTCTCGTATTTGGTTAGAGTTATCTGATCGAAGGCCGTCTTTGCCAATTCTTCGATTTGTTTCCGGTCTATTTCTTCGGGTGGCAAGGTGAAGGCCAGCCGAAAGAATCCTCCGCCCTCTCCGATTACTGATGCAAGGTTGTAACTTATCCTGACATCGTCTCTTGAGATTACCTCCCGCGTCGCTTTCTTTTGCCTTTGCCATGTCTCCATCTTCCTCCCAGCAAAGCATGTCTTACAGACGACCTTGCCATAGAAGAAGTGTCTATAACCGTAGTTAGGTTCGCTCCCGCACACTGCGCATTTCGCGCAAGCCAGACAAAAGATTGCGTTGGGCCCAAAGCTGTAGTACTTATTGAAGCCCCTGTTCCAAGCAGGGGTAACGTCTTCGATATATTTACGGCAGGAGCTACAGACGACCAAACCTGCTACCACAACCTCAACCTAGAGAGGGTGGTGCGAGTTTGGCGACGCCTCATTTTGACCACCAGTGTCTCTTCTTGGGCCCCTTTTTCGTTAGATCGTAGCCCCATTCGTGTTTTGGATAATTCTTGCGATTTCCAGCCTTAAACTGGCGCTCCCGCTCATCCCATCTCTCGCTCTGTCGGCTTTGGGAAATCTGGACTTTCTCGCTTTTCTTGTTCCTCGACCACCAGTGCTTGGCCATACCCGCAACCTTGATGCGCTGGGAGGTGCCTTTTGTTACTTAAGAATTCACCTCGCACGATTGAGTCAGAAGTCAGTTTGAGTAGGGAATTCTTAGCCAAAGCAACTCAAACTTACAGGGTTCCGTAGAGGCCGGTAAATTGCGGCCCGAGCAAATGCCCGAGCCGAACATTGTTGAAGGAATGGACGTCCGGTATTTCAAACCCTTGTAACTCACGCTTAAACCGTGGATTCTCACCAAGTTGAGCTGCCTTGGACGTAAAGCCGTAATGCGAAAAGCGGGCCCGGCAAGCCCCGCGAACCGAGTGAGGTCGTCCAAGGCTATTTCACGGAGTTATCTGGTCCACGCTCACGGTCCAATCGCGTGGATAGTTCCCGAGTCTGAGGCGGCCAATCGTCTCTGCCTCGCTCAGGTCCGGAGCTTCGATAATCTCGGACCGCGTCTCTTCCGTGTGAAGCCAACGCCTGCGCGATTTGTAGATGATCTTGAACTGGGGCAACTCGCCGCTTTATCGTATGGTTGTGATTTAGCCTTTCCCACCGACGGCGCAACCCATCTCCAGACGGTCAACAGAGCTCAAACGAATAGGGTCTAGAG
>PLUF01000093.1 GCA_003164815.1 Candidatus Gagatemarchaeum stordalenia | reverse complement strand
GAGGTTCAACGAACCCTTCTGGAGGGAGGAGCTGTTGGGGCAAACGGTCGCTTGAGCTGGAACGAGTAGGACAAGAAACCTCAGGGTCTGGCCTGCACAACTTGCCTAACGTTCACGCAGAGGACTCCCTGGTCATGGTAGAGCTTCAAGGGCTTCTTGGCCGAGTACTCGCAGACCACGCTATCCGAGGCGCTCGCCACGGCCTTCGAAGTGTTGAGGAGGTGCGAGGGGTCCATCGCCCTGAAGGTCAGGACCTCGCCGCTCGCTTCGAACGTAGCCTCTTCGACCAGCGTCTTGATGACCGATGACACGGCCTTCCATTCCGCCGGGCTTGAGGTCTTCGCGGGGAGCGACTACAGTAACCGAATTTGGCTCGTGTCCCTTGATAGTTAAGCCTGCTTCTCGGCGCCCCTGGACTCGGTCAGCTGCGAGTGTGCAAGCTGGACTTTATGAAGCCGTGATAACCGCGGGAGGTGGACCAGCTTACGGGACTAGCTCGAGCTTGCCGTTCCGGCCGGTGTTCAACCGCAGCTCTCCCTTGAATGTGTTGATGTAGCCGTTGCTGACCTTGACCCTGGCCCCCTTCGTGAAGGCTTCAATCTGGGCGTCCCACAGCGAGAGCGTGATCGAGCCGCTTTCGTCGCGCAGCGTCGCGTCCGCAACCTTAGCCTGTCCTCCGGCCCTGAGGCTGACTTCACGGGGAGACGACACTTCGACTATCTCTCCCTCAGCTTCGACGGTCTGCATTCCATCGCGGAGATCCTTGATGTTCATTGGTGATTAAACTCACACTACCCAACCGACCGGGGTATTTAACGGAAGCAAGCAGGAAATCCCACGGACTTTCAGCCGTGGGTAGTTCACGAAGGACCTCCCTCTCTCATGGGACGGTCGACGGTGATTTGTTTGGGCAGAGATAGATGCACGGCGACGATCAAAGGCCAAGCAGCGGATGGAGTCGACCGCGAGCCTGCCTGCCGCCCGCCAAACAAGCGCCGTTTTAGATGGCGAGAAGCATGCCAGGCGATAGTAGAGGCGAGTGGAGTGCGGTCCCACTGGCCGCGACTAGGGACAGACTGCAGGTGAAGATCAAGAACCCACCGGGACTAGGGAAGGACGAACGCGAGATTATACGCCGACTTGTGGGCAAACCAGTGATATTCCACCTTCAAAGGGGACTCGTCATCCCCTGCAAGATCGTGAGTCTGTCGAGGTACGACGTTCTCGTCGTTCCCTCAGCCATTCTGCGACTATTCTCATTTCCTGAGAATCATCTATGCTCTCTATATACTTAATTTGGCTTTTACCGATTCAATCATGTCAACGAGCTCTTCTGATAACGACAAGAGGAATGCGATGTCAAGGCGGAAGTTCGTAGCGGGTGTCGGTGGGGGGTTAGTCGTCGGGGCTGTAGCCGGGGCCGCGATCGGCGCATATGGATTCCCTAAGACCAATACCGTAACCTCGACTTCGACTAGTACACTACCCGCTGTCACGAGCACAGTGACTCAGACTTCGACGCAGACAATACCCTCTAATCTCGTACTCAGCATCCCTTCGACTTGGGATCACGCTGCCGATGTGGTTGTCGTGGGTGCAGGTGGAGCAGGGCTCTCGGCTGCTGTCGGTGCACTGGAGTCTGGAGCGAGCGTTATTGTGCTGGAGAAGGCAGCGGCAGTGGGCGGGACGACGGGCGTCTCAGGCGGGGGGATGTGGGTTCCGAACTCAAGTCTGGCAGTAGCGGCAGGCTCGCCTGCAACTATCTCGGCGTCGAACCTTCAGGAATATTTGAGTGCAATCGGGGAAAGCGAGATGGATCAGACCCTCATGACCACTTACCTTCAGGGGTCGCCTGGATGGGTAGATCACCTCATTCAGGTATACGGGATGAAGTTCGTGTTGGCCACCACGTTCGTTTGTTACTACAACGTACCCGGAGCGCAAGGAACTGGGCTTCAGGTCTCTCCAACAGGTGGTGGCCCTGGAGTCAGTGCCGCCGGGGCCGGGATTATCCAGACTCTCAACGCCGCGGTGACGAGCAAGGGCGGATCGATCATGACCTCAACACCCGCCGTGGCACTCTACAGGGATGCGACTGGACGCGTCTTGGGTCTTCAGGCCACTTCTGGCGCGTCAACGATCAACATCCAAGCCACCAAGGGGGTCGTCCTTGCGGCAGGCGGATACGACCATAACACAGAGATGATGGAGAATTACCAGCGCGGACCGGTGCATTTCACGAGCGCCGCTGTCGGGAACACCGGGGACGGCATCCTAATGGCGATGGCTGCGGGAGCGGACATTCGCAACATGAACAACGCGTGGGGCTGCCCTCACTACAACACTCCAACTGGCGGCGTTGCAGACTGGGGCCTCATCCGCGGAAAACCCGGAGTGATAATCGTTAACAGTGCCGGGGAGAGGTTCACGAACGAATCGTCAGCGTACCCAGTAATCAACAGAACATTCTACGAATGGTCCAACGCAATCTATGGCTACCCGAACTTGCCCGCGTACGCGATCTTGGATCAGACGTGTGTGAACCATTATGGTTTCGTAACGTACCTGCCCGGCGCTCCACAGCCAAGCTATGTCTCCTCAGCGAGCACGCTCCAAGGGCTGGCAACTGCTCTTAACATAAACCCAAGTGGGCTTCAAGCAACCGTAACGCAATTCAACCAGTACGCGGCGAACGGAGTTGACCCGGACTTCAATCGCGGAGTGTTCAGCTTCGACCTCAATACGACGGGTGATCCTACTCGAACAGACCTGAAGAACATATGTCTCGGGCCAATCTCGACTCCTCCATACTATGGGCTAGAGATAGATCCTGGCACAATAGGCACCTCGGGAGGACCAAGAATCAACTCCAACGCCCAAGTCCTCGACAAGCTGGGCAACCCAATCCCTGGACTCTATGCCGCTGGGAACGATTCGGCCTCTCCGTTCGGAGCCGCCTACCCAGGAGGCGGAGCAACGGTTGGTCCCGCCACATTCTTCGGTTGGATCGCTGGCAAGAGTTCTGGAACCTCCTAAAGGGCGCAGCAACGTCGGCGCCCTTCCTCCTTCTCTTTAATGTCGCTTAGGTTGAGCGGCTCTTGAAGCACCTGAGTGGCTATTTCGTCTGGTTTTGAGACGATTTTGAAACACTAACGTGATTTCGGGGGGTGAATAGGTACAAAGTGCGATGCCTGCCGAGTCTTGGTAAGACCTGCGCGCCCTATGGTCAGGTTTCATACCAATATCCGGGTGGATACCTTCCGACCCACTTGATCCATCAAGAGAATACTCCGTTGATGCCGAAGGTAATCCGATGGTCTCCTGTTCTGGCGTAGACAACCAGGCCAGCGATTTAGAAAGCGTGGAAGATGTAGCCGAGGAAGTCATGAATCCTCCAGAAGGCCGCCAAGGCCTTCATTATCATGACTGTTGTTACTCTCGCTGTTGCCGCCGCGCACGGGTTCAAGCTGTAACTTCCTTCGGTTTCGCGGCTCAGTCTTTGCCGTTATCTCTCCATTCCTCGGAGCTTAACGTGCATTCATCACGGCCGCGAAGCGGCTCGGAGAGCTGCTCATCCGTGGTCGCGCCTCTCTCAGGACGCCGAACTCTCCACCTCGCGTATTCCGGGGTGGATTACAAGCTTTCGGAGGTCGCACGCACGGGGAAGGACGTATCGCATATCCTCCAATACAACTCGGGCGGATGTCCCGGCGACAGAGCGGTCATCCGGCACGAGTAATCCTCTGGATGCAGAAAGGCAGAGCTGGGATGGTATGTTAAGTAATCCTCTCCGGGTCGTCAACCCGGACTCGCCGATGAAGACCTATGTTTCGATGCTCCGCGCCATCAACGTCAGCGGACACAACAGGGTTAAGATGGAGGAGCTGAAACGGATCTACCTCTCCCTTGGTTACCGGAATGTGAAGACCTACCTTCAGAGTGGCAACGTCGTCTTCGAGGGTGCCGAGAAGAGCGGAGATAGCTTGGCGATGGAGATCGAGAAGAGCCTGAAGCAACGCCTTGGCCTTGATGTTCCCGTTCTTATCAGGACAGGCGACGAGCTTGTGCTCCTGATTAAGCACAACCCCTTCGCAGGCAGAGACGAAGAAAGGCTTCACGTGACTTTCTTGTCAAGCAAGCATGGTGTCTTCCCACTTGACAGGATCAATAAAGCGGTCGGCAATGGAGAAGCGTTCTCTGTGACCGAAAGAGAAGTCTATCTGTTCTGTCCCAACGGTTACGGCAAGACCAAGCTCACGAACACATTCTTCGAAAGGGTACTGAAGACAACCGCCACGACTAGAAACTGGAGGACGACCAAGAGCTTGATCTCCTTGGCAGAATCGCCGCCCGAGGAGTGACCCCTGACGACCCTTGTCCCTTTCGCCAGTCTTCAGAGTTAAGTTGAGCAGGGAGGACCTCGGCCTAGAGAAACCTTGGTCCACAAGACGGTAGTCGCTCTGTTGCGGGCGACTAGCGCTAGGGCTTCATTCGAGCCGCAGCTTGATGCCAAGCTTCTTCGATAGGTTCCTGAGGTCCTGAGCGACGTAGAAGAAGGCCATCCAGCTCCATGTGCCCCAGCGCCTGATGCCCTCCTCCTTCACCGCCTCAATCGCATCCCTCCGGTTCTCCGGCTGCTTCCCGAAGAAGAGGAGCCCGAAGACATCGACGGACCACGCGTCGATCGGGAACCCTGCGTGAGGGTTGATGATGTCGGCAGCATAGTCGCCAATCCCGGGCAGCTTTACCAGCTCCTCCTTCGCCTTCTCCGGCGGCATCATCATTATCTGCCTCATCTCCGGAAACCCCGATTCTATCATCTTCGCAGACGCTACGATGTACTTGGCCCTGTAGCCTAGCTTGCAGGCCTTCGCAAAGTCGACCGGGTCGAGCTTCGCTACCCTGGCCGCGGTCGGTTGGAGGAGGATCCGCTTCCCATCGAACTCGATCGTCTCGCCGTACTCCCTGTCTATGGCCTCCATCATCTGGTTGCTCCTCTTGAGTCTGGCCATCTGAAGGCAGATTGCGAGGATCACCGAGTTGAACAGGGAGGCGGCCTGGGTGTCGTGCATCCCGTAGAGGCTCTCGACCACGTGCTTCAGTATCCCGTCGCTCCGCGCAAAGCCGTAGAAGCCGGTCAGGTCCTGCTCAGCCCCCAGGCAGACTGACAGGATCTCGCGAAGCCGTTCTGACTCCGCCCCGGAGACCGCGCGACCGGAGTACACTCCCACGAGCACCCTCGGCTTCTCCAGCGTTCCTTGGGACTTGATCTTCAGCCCCACAGGCCTCGCGCCCGACCTGATGCCCGTCCACAGAGTCTCGTCTTCGTAGACCTCCGCTGAAGTGAACAGGCTCCAGCCCGCGGGCTTCCTCACGGTGAGGCGGAAGTCGAAGGGCGGCAGAGGGCTGATCTCGAACCGAGTCCTGAACTTCAGTTTCATCCAGAGCCGCCCCTGAACGCCGAGACCATGTTTGATTCAGGGCTTTCGTCCGGATAAATGAGTTGTGTGCTTGGCGAGCTCCCGTGGAACCACGATTCTAGCGGCGTCCTGGCCCGGCATCCCCCCGGAAGGATTAAGAGGCCGACGGCAGGATTCTGTCCCATTGAAGCCCGCGATAGTCGAGACCTATGAGCTAGCAAGGACCTTCAACGCGCCCATCGACTTCGTGTTCGAATGGTGCACAGACTTCCGCGAAGACGACGGCAAGATGACCGGATCCAAGACGGAACGCCGAATCCTGGAACGGACCAAGAAGAGGATCATCTGGACCGTGAACTACACGGAGGCGGGCAGACCCAAGGAGGGGTTGAGGGTTGTGTGGTTGCGCCCACCCGATTCCTGGCATCTCGACACCTGTGGCGACCACCGCGAGGTCGGCGACTACAAGCTCACATCGATTGGGAAGGACAAGACGCGCCTCGATGCGGTCTTCCATATGACCTACGACGACCCTGACGAGGTCGAGACGAAGGAGAAATGGGAAAAAGAGACTGATGAGCTCTGGGCTGTCTTTACCAGATACCTCGAAAGCGAATATGGAGAATCCAGACGCTCTCCGAAGCAGGCGGCTCGAAAGATCAAGGGGTAGGCTGGTCCGACGCCGGATCGTCGCCTTCTCTCAGGTCCCTGAGCATCTGCCGGAACTGCTCCTTGGTTATCTCGCCGCGGGCATACCTCTGGCGGAGGATGCGCACCGCCGAGTTGCTCTGCCAGCGCTGTCTGTAGTACCTCCTCCTGGACCTCCAGAAGAAGATTCGGACCAGGAAGAGCACTGCGAAGATGGCGACGAAGACGAGCAGGAACTCCCCCGGAAAGTAGCCGCCCCTGAATGCGACCACGTAGAGCAGGACGAGCGCAATTATGATCCCGATGGGGAGCATTAGCAGGGTGCCCACTATCCGGTACCGGGCTGGCGGACGGCCGGGCTCGTCGGGCATCGTCATATGCTCAGCGCAAGGGACATCCTCTCTCTAATCCCTTTCCCCGAGGGCGGTCGGAAATTCGGCCCGCCCATTGGGAACCCTTAACAGCAAGCGGCCCGTTCAGCGCAGACATGGGAGAAGTCACCATTGCTAGAGGTTCTTCATCGCTTACGGAACTGGTAAAGGAGATCCAGGAGATTCTCAGCGAGTACGGCTCGTCCGGGTTCGAGGTCGACTCGTCGATGGAGATTCTCTCCCGAACCAGGCTCGAGGCGAACATGGAGAGGTGGAAGGAGATGCCAGAGGAGCGAAGGCCGGAGAGTGCCGCCCGGTACGAGGGCCTCCTCGAAGACGACAGCAACGAATGGTTCGCGCTCCTTACAGTGAACACCTGAACCGAGAGGCCTGCTCCGAGCTCGATTGGAACATCTTAAGTGAAAGTACAGGGGGGGTAGGACTATGGTCCAGGGCATCTCGGCGTTCATGGTCATAGGTCTGATTGTAGCGAGCGTGTTGGCGGGAGTGGGGGCGGGATTCATCGCGTCCCAGAACGGCGGTTTCGGCGGGATCGGGAGTACCGTGACCCAGACCGGGGCGAACGGACAAAACTCCTCGTCCCCGTATGTGCTCTCAATGGTCATCACCACGGGCAACACCTTCAACTCAACGATAGGCGACCAGCCGGCCTTCTACCTACTTGGGCCGAACGGCCTGGTCTCCTCGGCGGACATCACGCTCCCGGCGAACAGCCTCATCGAGCTCGTCATCACAAACTTCGACAATGGTGGAGCAAACATCTCCGCACCACAGTACGCCAATGTCATGGGGACGACGACCGGGTCGGAGCTAGTCTACAACAACACGGCGATTAACTCGACCGAGGGGCCGAACGGCATGACGCTCAGCGGATCCCAGAGCGTGACCTCCCTGCCCACCTCCGAGATCACCCACACATTCACGGTGCCCGGACTGAGTCTCAACCTGCCGATGGCATCCGACTCGACAATCGTCGCATACTTCAAGACCGGAGCCGCCGGGTCCTTCGTCTGGCTATGCGAGTCCGCGTGCGGGTCAGGGGCCGATGGCTCTCAGGGCGCGATGATTACGCCCGGGTGGATGACGGGCGCCATAACCGTCGGCTGACATTGCGTATCGCGCCCGCAGAGAACGGCTCAGTCATGAGGACCGGGCGGTCCGACGCCGGGATTCGCTCGAACAGCTTATAGGCCGCCAGACGACGGTCGGCACCAATGCCCAGCGTCGACGTCAACGGAGTGGCTCTATACTACGAGGATTCCGGCTCGGGACAGCCGATCGTCTTCTCGCACGGAATCCCCACGGACTACCGTGCCTGGAGCGCACAGACCGGACCGTTCTCCAAGACCCGAAGGGTCGTCACCTACAGCAGGCGGTACGCGTACCCGAACAAGAGGGAGGGCGACGTCACGGATAGCACCGTCGGGAACAACGCCGAAGACCTTAGGGGCCTCATAGAGAAGCTCGGCGCGGGCCCCGTGGACCTCATCGGCCATTCGTACGGCGGCTTCATCGCTGCCCAGCTGGCGGCGGACCATCCCGAACTCGTCCGCTCGCTCGTCCTGGTGGAACCTGCGATCTCGACCCTGCTCGTCGAGGACGAGCGCAGCCGGGGCCAGATGCTCTCGCTTCTCATCCGCAGCCCGTCAGTGGCGATCTCGGCGAGGGATTTCCAGCTCAAGTCGCTATACCCCTCGCTCATGGCCCTCGACGCAGGGGAGACGGCGAAGGCGGTCGGACTGAACGTGGACGGCGTCCAGGGAGCGCCAGGCTCTTTCGCCGCCATGCCTGCATCTCAGAGGCAGATGATGCTCGACAACGCGAAGACCATAGCCGAGCTCAGGACGAAGTTCCCACCTTTCAAGGCACAGATCCGCAAGATCACCTGCAATACTCTCGTGATCAACGGCGAGGAGAGCGCCCTCTGGCTAAGGCGCATCGGCAAGCTGGCCGCCACCTCGCTGCCCCACGCATGGTTCGCGATTATCTCCAAGTCCCGGCACTTCCCACACATCGAGAACGCGCCCGAGTTCAACGAGCGGGTCCTGAACTTCCTGTCGACCTCATCCTGAGCGACCATTCGACCAGCGCTTCACGCGTTCCATTAACTCAAATAAGGGCCCGCAAATCTCATCACTCTGCTAAACCGGGAGTTTTTGGATTGACCTCTGAAGGCTCGGGGAGCGGCGTTGGGGCGACGGAGAAGAGGATCGATGTCGGAGCGAACGTCCCCGCCGCGGCGTTGAAGGGCCTTGCCGCGTTCATAGAGACCTACTATCTGACCCCGAACCTCCGGTTCTTCCGACCGCACTCCTTCCAGCGTTCCGATTCCAAGAACGACGCACGTTTCGAGTTCTCGTGGAACATCGACCTGGAGAGGATCAGCGAGCCGGTCATCGCGCTCCCACCGACGATATCTGTCCGTCTCTCGCTGGCGTCGTCGGGGGTTACGGTCGATTTCAACGACTACGACCGCGGGGCTCCCAGAATAGATTCGATCTGCGCCCGCGTCTCCGACGACATCGAATCTGTCATCGTCGCGTTCCTGACGAACGCGAAGCGGACCAGCCTCCACTTCGTCTTCTCGCTGGGAAAGGAGGAGAAGATGGAGGCGCCCAGCCAGACGGGTACCAGCTTCCGGCGGGAGGTGATCAAGAGGATCTTCGCGGGGAACACCGTCAACCTCTACCTCGTCCTGGTCCTCGTCAGCCTCCTCTTCATCATCAGCTTGGGCGACAACGCGCTGATTGCGCTCCTCGTCATCCAGGCCGTCGCCCTCCTCTTCTCAGACCGGCTCGTGATGGGCGCCGGCGCCGTCCGCCCCACCATGGCCCAGCCGGACGTCACCGTGGTCACCGTCATGTCGACGCCCGAGGCCACACGCTCACTGTCGAAGCGGGGGAACCAGGTGATGCACCAGATAAGAGACCAGCTCGGGAAGACCGTCTTCGCGAGCAACGTCGACAGCCCCGAGACCAAGATGGCGATCCACAACATCCTCGTCCAGGCGGGAGTTAACTGCAGCATCGACGACATAGAGATTAGGACGAGGAACCCCTACGCTCTCGTCAAGAAGGCGGCCGAGCAGTTCCACCTCCCGATCCCCCGGATCGCCATCGTGAACACGCCGGTGAACAACGCGGCGGCAACGGGCATATCGCCGGGACGGTCCTCGATGACGATCACCGCCGGCGCCCTGGAGGACCTCAGCGACGAGGAGCTCGAATCGGTGATCGGCCACGAGCTTGGGCACATCAGGGGCAGGGACCCGATAATCCTCTTCGTGGTGATGAGCGTGATGTACGTCGGGGGCCTGTACCTCTGGCTTCCCCTGTTGCTGGACCTGGGACTGTTCTACTTCCTGCTGGCTTTCGCGATTATCTACATGGTTGGAAAGTTCCTAGAGACCCGGGCCGACACTGCCTCCGTGGCGGTGCTGGGAAAGCCGGGCGTGCTCGCCTCCGCACTCACCCAGATAGGCTTCAGGCAGCTCTACTATGAGAAGTACTCCTCGCAGGCTCGGTTCATCGACTGGCTGAGGTTCGACCCCCACCCGCCGATTTACTTCAGGGTCAAGCGGCTGTCGAAGATCGCCGCCCGCGGAGGCGAGATCAAGCACGCCCTCCTCCTCTCGGTGCGCGACGTGATTTCGGGGTTCTTCAGCGCGCTCCTCGGTCAAGGGTGAACGCCCTCTCGACATCCTCCTTGAGAGAGGCATCCGAGAATGAGCGGCAGAGAGTCTTGACGTCCCGCTTCAGCTTGGAAACAAGCGCACCTCTGATTTGCATGCGGGCCAACGTGGTTTCCATCTCTGCGTTTTTTGGCATCTCTCGGTTACCTCGGCATCTTCCTTTTCGCACCGCGGGCAGTG
>PLUF01000018.1 GCA_003164815.1 Candidatus Gagatemarchaeum stordalenia | reverse complement strand
GGGTAAGCCTTTCAAAGGCCTCCCTCGACGCAGCGTACTCGTGCGTCATCCTCAGGACTTAGTTGTGATGATTCATGCTGGGGAGAAGCGCACACTCCTCAAGCACGCGAGAATCAAACAGAATGGGCTAGATGCTCAAAGCACATTCCCATCTGGGCACAATCCCATCAACTGGAACGTTCCGAACGCCAGGTCGGGCCTGGTGAGCAGCAGCCCCGCTAGGCGTTCGGACATAACTATTAATGAGAAAGCCGAGTCAATCGACGAGGAAGTCATGCCTGCATGGACAACCAGAAGCCCCGAAGTCACATTAGGCTCGCTTTGTCCATCGTTCTCATTGTGGTGATAGCGGCCGGCCTCATAGGAGCAGCCTACCTGCTGACGAACTCGACGACGAGCCAGTCCACCCTCACCAGGTCACCGGCGCCATGCGTGAGCTCCTATCCCCAGTCGGCCGTTAACCGGACGACATTCTCGAACGGCACCGAGGTCACCCACGTGACATCTCCCGCGCTCGTCATGAGCCCCGGCTCGACGATGTCCGTGTGCGTGTACTATGGCGGGTCCTCCGGTGCCAGCTACTCGATACCTGCCTCCAGCTCTATCTCTGCGTGGGGACCGGGCGGACAGCAGCTCCAGCCGGCCCAGAATCTGAACGTCACTGCGTCCCCGGCGCTCATCTCTATTCCCCCAGGGCAGAGCACCGTGATCGAGTACACGGTCACCTCGGGTCAAGGTTCGACCGGATTCTACAGCCTATCCATGGCAGAAGCGTGCGGTTCGGTCCCCGTCGCGGTGGGGGACGAGCCTTCCCGGGTCAACGCCTCAGACTTCCCCGGGTCGTTCGGTTCCTACTTCTGTCCGGGTCAGACGCTGTACTCGACGATCGTCGGCTATACGGGGGCCAGCATCGCCTACCTGACGAACGAATCGAAGCTCAACCTCCAGGACAACATCACGGGCGTGTCAGTCTCCAGCTTCCCGACTTCCCAGGGAGCCGAGAATGTCACGTTCAGGATGAGCGTCCAGAGCTTCAGCTACCCCCTCACGGTCGGGCTGTCTCTGAGCCAGAGCAATCTGCGGATTTACAACGGAAATCCGGACTCGGACATCGGCCCCCCGAACGACTATTGCTCATGGAATCCGACCAACAGCAGCTCGCTCTTTGACCAGTCCTTCTCGACCTTCCAGGACGGACTCAACAGCTCCTTGCGGGTCGACGCTCCTACACTCCAGTTGGGCGCCTACTCGAGTGCCACATACACGGTCTCCATACTCATCATGCCGCCGATCGCAAGGAACGTGGCGATCTACCCGACTCTCTACACTGAGGTACCCGGAGGCACACAGGGCTACGGCGGACTAGCCAACAGTTTCCCCGTGAGCATCTCTGGGCAACTTCAGAGCATCTCTGGGTCGTGCAGTCCAGGGATTTAGGAGAGGACGGCATGTGAACTACGGGCGTCTACTTGCGAATCGCGCAGGGCCCCGAGGCCGAAGCATCGCGGCGCCGCTGACTACGATACCTGTGACTGCGACCACCGCGACGAAATCCAGAGATAGCGAGCTGGTTCCTATCGGACTCGAGCTTGCAGTCGAGGTCACGGCCGAGGTACCGTTGTCGCCATTGCTCGACGATGAGAGGGCGAGATTCGCTTCCAGGACTGGCGGGGAACCCTCAAAATCGCTGGCGGCGAGCAGGTAGGTTCCAGGCCGTATCGCGTTTCCCTGCGGGTCCGGATTCGCCGTGTTCCAATAGACCGTGCACTCGTCTCCCGTGGGGGTGGGCGCTCCTGGTGGCGGAGTGGCGACGCACAGACCCGAGAACACAACGCTGCCTGATGCGTTCGTGACGCTCAGGTAGACCTGAGGCGAGCCGTTCAGGGACGCCGTGATGGACAGGACGTCGCCGACCTCCGGGCTCGGGGAGGCGTAGAGGCTTCCGTTCGCGTTCGAATCGACCAGGACGCATCCGCAGGGAGGAACTTGGCCGGCCGATACGGTGATGGTGGTGATGGAGCTGCCGCTGGGGGGCGAGGTGTACGAGCCGGAGGTGGTTGATGTCGTGGTGGTTCCTGCTGAGGCTTGCGTGACCAGGAAGTGGGCGTAGACCGTCTGGTTCCAGACGTCCTGTGCGGCAAGTGTGTACGCGCCAGGGGCGAAGTACCTGAAGAATGGAGAGCCTATGGCGGCCTGCTGGAAGTTGAGCGGAGCCGAGGTGTTCCAGTAGCCGAACAGCCCCGTGCCGACGCCGCACTGCGTCGTCCCCCCGTTGGTGGAGCACGACTCGGTGGTCGCAGGGAAGCTCATCGGCTCCACGACCCCGTCGCCTCCTGTCCCGTAGACCTCCGCGGTGTCACTATGAGGGAGGAAGACGATTGATGAAGGGCCAGCCCACGTGGCGCACGGTAGCTCCACGAAGGGGGCCAGCTGCACGGGCGTCCCCGCTAGAGAGAGGTTGTTCTGAGAGTAGTACCCCTGAAAGAGAGCGTAGCCGACCTCCGGGATCCTGCCGTACCCGTCGCAGAAGTAATCGTAACCGTTCCAGCTCTGGATGCTCGAGTTCGTGGGGGAACTCGGGGCGAGCGAGAGGTTTTCGTCGAGCGAGTTGAAGAGGGTAACCTGGGCCGCAACCTCCGTCCCTGAAGCGAACACCGATGAATCCAGGTAGACTTGGAGCTCGAGCCCTGACGGAGATCTCTCGGTCAGGTTGACCGGAGCGGCCTGCTCAACGGCCGAGCTTGCGCTCGAGGTTTGAGTGCTGGTGATTGGAAGGCCTGGACCGGTGTTTACAGACTGTTGACCGGAAGAGGTGGTGGTCGTGCAGCAGTAGATGGGGTGGGGGGCGGTGAGGATGTAAGACCCGACACCCGACACAACGATCATGACTGCGATGACGAGCGCAGCGACGATAGTTGTTCCAATCGCCCTTCGCGGCCGCTCCATCTCAAGTCAGTCCGTCAGATGGCCACTCGTGATTAATAGTTATGTCCGAACGGTTCTGGTAATTCTTCGGCTCATGGGCGAGGTTCGTCAGGGTGTTCACTGTCGCTTCTACGCGCATGTGACACTACCGGTCTTCGGCTGAGTCCATCCAAGGCTCCCTCCCTGCGGGACGTACACGACTCCAAAATGGAATACCGCATACGAGGGCGAGACGAAGTAGGAAATCTGAGGTGTGGGGAAGAAGACTCCCCCACAGTAGAGAGATCCGGAAGGCAGGCTCCAAGGGCCGAGTGCTGTCTGCGGAACCATCGGGGCGAAGACGAAGAGCGCCGCGGCAAGAACGATGAAGGCACCCAAAAATAGCTTGCCTGTGCGCCTCATGGCCCTCTCACCCCGGAGTCGCCAAAGATACCGAGAAGCTGAACTGCGTGAGCTGGTCCCACGGGTCGAAGGCGACGATGGTGTAGACGCCGGCGGGGAGCGGATGGTACGTCGCGTTAATCCATGGTTGTTCGGTGTCGGGGCTCGTCCAGTAACCGCCTACGCTCAGGGTATCTGACACGGTCTGGAGGGGGCCGAAGGAGAACTTGGGTGGACCGCTCAGGCAGGCCAGGGCGCTGGGGGAGAGGTCGGTAAGCTGCATCCGGTCGCCCGAGGCGTTGATGAGGGCCATGAGCAGGGGAGGCTCGCCTGAGGTGATGCCGCAGTCAAGAACGGGCAGAAAATAGTCGATCGTGTTGGGGTTGGGTAGGTCGAGGTAGAGGCCGTCTGGCAGCGCCGGTATGGCCGTGTAGTTGACGCTCCTCGGCTCTAAGAGGTCGTTCGTCAACAGGAGTTCGACCGTCTGGTTTCCCCCGGCGGCTATCACCGGGCTGGCCGAGATACCGAGGGAAAGCTCCGTCCCGCAGTCGGTCTCGACGGATATCGTCGAGTTGGAGAAGTGTTGGGGGCAGTCGACTGTCTCTACCACCGTGCTCGTGGTGGTCACGGTTGCTGGTTGCTTGATGGCGACCAGCACGCTCGCGGAGATCAGTATCCCCGCGATGACGATGGCCGCGGCTATGACGAGGTAGCTGCGGGCGGCTTCCGTCGGGCTCGGGCCGCGCCTTCCGAGAACCGAGTAAGCCGCGACGGTGACGAGGACGACCAAAGAGACCATGGTCAGCGAGAGCCCTGCGGACACGAGAGTGTCCGGGCCCGGTTCGGGGCATGTGCCAAACGAGATGTCCGAACAGATATAGGTGGCTCCGGCATAGAGGAGAAGCAGCCCTGCTACCAGTCCGACGGCACCTGCGAGCCCGACTGTCCAAAGTTTCAATTCGACCTCTCCTGGTGGGCGGTTCTCTGTTCGGTCGTTCCGAAGGCTTCCGATTGAAGGTCAGCTTGAGATTCTCGATTAATAGTTTTGTCCGAAC
>PLUF01000050.1 GCA_003164815.1 Candidatus Gagatemarchaeum stordalenia | reverse complement strand
TAACAGCGGTTTGTTTCTTGTTTATGCTAAGGAAGGTTTCGGCCTCTTCGCTTCCGACAGGGACGATTCCAGCGACGATGAGGCTCTTCTTTCTCATCTGACTCTGGTCTGCTGCTTTCAGGTACCCATAGAGACGATGTTGTCCGTCAAGTACGCGTATTGACGCGTACACCTTCGGCAAGTGAATATTGACTAGCCCGATGGACGAATCCGTAATGGAATCGAATTTTTGCCTGTCTTGCTTGGGATCTTGCTCAAATACGATGATTATATTGTTCTTGAATGAACCATTCCCCGTGCCAAGGAAGTTTTCTCCTATGTCCTTCAGCTTCTTTGGAATGAGCATCCGCTGATAGGTGTTATACAGCCTTCTGCCCTTTCCAAAATTCTCCGACCTTGACGTTTCCCTTCGATAGACGTAGGCGAGCTTCAACAGTTTCTCAGGGAGCATTGGGAATACGTAGGTGTAACCTTGCGCGCCTCCAGAAAGGTCGATCTTGAATGCCGTGTATCTGTAGTCGTCTTTTCCTTCATCTTCGAATCTTAGGTCCACTTCACTAAGCTCTCGTAGGATTGTGTACTTCGCATACACCCCGATCATGTCTGCAAGCTTCTTGCTTAAGGCGAAGTATTTTGGACCCCATAGGCTGATTTTGTGGGCGAGCGCGTATTCGAGATCCGCATCGTCATACTCAACATCGGCCGACACTAGGATGAAGAAGAGCTTCGACTGACGAGTTATTTGCACTGTTTGGACCTGATCGTAGACTTCGTTCGGTCCCAGACGGCAGGCTTCGATGCGAATCCTTCTCCTCCTCGTCTCAACTTCGATTCTCCGTTTTGTTTCATTGAATTCCTCGAGTTTCGAACTTATTCCGCTTGACCCTTCCCCTTTCTGAAATGCATCAATGATTAGGAAGTTGTTAGCGCCACCCATTGACTGGTGAAGTGCCAAAGCCTTGACCTCTCTGCCCATGATGCGGAGATCAGAATTGGCAACCACGCTATCAAAATGGCAACTTGTCAAGAGCGACTGGATGCGCCGCTCAAACCCAGTTGACCCGAGTATGTCGGATACTTCCATAGTATCAGGGATACTCGAACGCCTATAAAGACGCGGGCAACAGAATGCCTCTTACTTCGGAACGAGCTCTTTCTCTGGAGTTGGCTGAATATGGATCACTTCGCCGTTCTCGCCCAGAGCACTGCCGACCACACGACCGCGCTATCTGTCCGGTTTTGGCAGGTCTCTGATGAAAGGTGATACTCTGTTGTGGCATGGACAGTTGCAGGTCGTCGATTTGCATAGGCTATGGTCCCTTGTAGCGCATTGCTTTGTGAGACGAACCTCTTGGAAGTACTGCGGGGTCTTACCGAAGAAGGCTCGTTCTCCCTTTCTCTTGAGCTTAGTTTTCAGCGCGGTGCACCGGACTTTCTGGGACTGTTTACTTCCTAAGTTTTTCGTTCAGAAAGGGAAGCGGGGGCGAACATGTCCGCACCGTGACATGGAATCCCGAAAGAACGAAGGGGTTTGAAAGAGTCTTGAACTCTCTCGAACGGGTTCTTAGGTCCCGGTAATGGGCTGGATGTGGATCTCTTCGCCGTTCTCGCCCAGGGCACAACCGCAGCCGGCCACATGGCCGCCGCGCCGCAGGGTCCCGCGGTAGAGACCGTCCTCGAGCTTGCGCCCGACCTTCTTCTCCCAGGCCTCGATGGGCATGCCATACTTCTGCTGGACCTTGTCGCGGTACCATTCTGGTATGACATTAAATGAGCAAAATGGTATGATCCTCAGGTCCGGCGTGAGGTAGTGGATGTCGCAGCGCTGGAGGCGTTCCTCGTCCTGATTATATTTGTCCTGAAAATGCATCATCCCCAGGAACATCGACTTTAGGTGGAAGTCGCCGATGGCGGCGTAGTCGTGGCGTATCAGGGCGTTGGTTATCATCTTGCCGAACGAGAGCCCCTTGGGCTGCTTCTCCTTGTTGACGAAGCTGTTGATCTGGGTGAGGACCTTGGCGGCTATGACGTACCTGTTCGTCCCGGAGTATATCTCGTCGGTCTTCTCCTCGAGGTACTCTACGAGGCCCTGGATGTCGACGAAGTTGGTCAGCGGGACGAGCTTCTTGGTCTCGGCGTCCTCGAAGACGTAGGTGCCGGCGCCGCAGGCGAAGTGTATGGAGAGCTCGTACTGCTCCTTCTTGGTGAAGGCCTCGATGAACGAGGTGAGCGGCGAGCACGACGGGACCGGGAACCAGCCCTCGGAGGTTATCTCCCCGTTGGTCTGCTCCTCAATCCTCTTGATGCAGTCGGGTATCGTGATGCGGTACTTGCCCCGCTCCTTGGCGGTCATGCGGCCGGTGAGCGAGACTGGCTGGAAGTTCACGGCGTGGACGGTGCCGAGGTTCTTGTGGCCGAAGTTGATTATGGAGCCGAGCTCGTGGTCGTTGATCCCCTTGATGACCGTCGGGACGAGGACTACGCCGATGCCGGCCTTCCTGCAGGCCTCGATGGCGTAGGGCGCCTCCCAGTGGTTCTTGGGGTTGGTCTTGGGGGAGACTCCGTCGTAGGACATGTAGAGGTTCGAGACGCCGGCGACCTTCAGCCTCTGGGCCATGCCGGGGTCGAGGGCGAGGTTGATGCCGTTGGTGTTGAGCTGGATGTGGTCGACGCCCTCCTCCTTCATTATCTGGATTATCTCGGGCAGGTCGTCCCTTATGGTGGGCTCGCCGCCGGTGATCTGGACCGAGTTGCCGGGGACGGGCCGCTCCGCCTTGAGCGTGCGGGCCATCTCGCGGACCTGGGCGAGGGTGGGCTCGTAGACGTAGGCGCCCTCGAGGCCCTTCTTGACGTAGAAGAAGCAGTACCAGCAGGTCAGGTCGCAGCGGTTGGTGACTATGATGTTGGAGAGGCCGGTGTGCGAGAGGTGGTTCGAGCAGAGGCCGCAGTTGGCGGGGCACGAGCAGACGTCCATGGGGACGTTCGCGGCGTGGGTGCCCTTGCCGTCCTTCCAGTAGCGTGAGAACTTGGCGAACATCTCGTAGGAGCCGAAATAGAGCTCCTCGGTCTCGCCGTGCTGGGGGCAGGTCTTGGTCATGAAGACCTTGCCTTCGCGCTCGAAGATTATCGCGGGGAGTATCTTGTTACAGTCGGGGCAGATTGACTGGGTCTGTCTGATGAAGTTGCCTTTCGAGACCTCCCTCTTCAGTTCTAGGGAGATGTCTGCGATTTGAGCCATGAGTATCCACCGTATTAGTTACGTTATAAGCCTTTTAACTTCTCTAAGGGTGAATGGTGAATTGAGCGTGGGGAGGCGACTCGAGGGCCCGGCGGCGTGACCGCCGTAGTTGAGGGGTAACCTCAGGGGATGCTTCTCAGATGGTCTTGGATGACGAGAAGGTCGGCCAGCGTCGCCAGCTCCTCTTCCACGTTCTCACGGGACCGGTCTAGCACCACCCCGATCCGCCTCTTCACAATCGGGATGAGGCCCCTCACGAGCTCCTGTACGAGTCGATCTTCTTCGCTCAACGTCCTCGTCGCCTCGATTCGTCGAGCATCGCATTCGCCCACTTCTCGAACTCCTCCGGATCGGCGAGTAGCTTTTGGAGCTTCTTCATCCCCCTCTCGTATGAAATGTCGTCTTCGGATCGAGGGTTCGTCTTCGCCATCAGGGTAACGAGGGGCAGGCGAGTAATAAGCGCAACCCATCTTCCCCTGTTGAAGAGTGAACGGTGAATTGAGAGAGATGGGAGTTCTATGGCGATTGACGATGGCCGAGGACCGTGGAGCTTAAATCCTACAGTAAGGAAGTAGTACTATGAAGCAATACATGGTGACGAGGAAGCTCCAGGTCACCATCCCAAAGAAGCTGGCCGAGAAGACGGGGATAAGGCCGGGCGACTCGGTGGTCTTCGAGGAGGCCGGCGGAGCGATAACGCTGAGGAGGGCCGGGCGGGCGGAGTTCGACAGGGAGGGGCTCCTGTCCGCGATCCAGGGCCTGGCCGGCGACATGCAGAAGGTCGGCCCGAGGGTGAAGGACGCGGAGCGGGCGCTAGTTGAAGATCTTTCTGGACACGTCTCTGCTTAGCGACGCGGGGCTCTCCCAGTTCGCGGAGGAGATCGCGGAGCGGGTCGCGGCCGGGAGCGCCTTCTACGTCTCGGCGGTCACCCACTTCCAGCTGCTCTGGGGATACTCCACGGCAGGCATGACTCCGGGGGCCTACGAGGCGTTTCTCGAGGCGACCAAGGCCGAGGTCGTCCCGCTGACCAAGGTCGACGCGGCCCAGGCGGCTCTGATGAAGCCGGGGAGAGAGGACCTCCTTGATGCGTTGATCGCCGCCACGGCGAGGAGATACGACGCGAGCGTCTGGACGCTCGACACGGACTACCTGAAGTTCCTGCCGAAGGCCCGGGTCCGTCTCTTGCGCCCGTGACCCCAGCGTCCCGGGCCGTGCTTTGAGGTCAGCTTCCCACGCGGGAGGCCGGAGCGACACGCTGCCGTGCTACTTGGCGGTCTGCTTGTTTATGTTTCCTCTGATAACTCCGTACGCTTTCTCTGCGTCGGAGTTTGGAAGGTCGCCCAGAGCCAGCGCTTCCCCTCCCTGCTTGAGGGTAGACTTGACCGTGGACCTCAGGACCCCCTTGTCGAGCGCGACGTTCGCGATGTCCTGATAGTTGTAGTCCGTGTAGTCCTTCTTCAGACCGAGCGCGTGGGGATGGCGCAGGATGATCCGCTCGTTCGTCAGGACCACGGAGTCCACGTTTAGTTTGGGGTGGTAGATCTTCTGCTTCATGTACAACTGAACCTTCTCGTTCGGTCCGAGGATCTTCTCGAGGTCGTCTGGGGTGTCGGTCATTTCAATCGTCCAGTTATAGGGAATCTGACTGATAGCACCTATGGTCAAATGCACCAGAGAAATGTTTCGCCTCTCATCCCGCTCGACGACGCTGTGGTGCGGAGGCATTCCCCGATGTGGAAAGGGCATTCTGGCCTCTCCGGCAGTCGGACGCGCAGGCCAAAGTCTTGGGGCAGTGTACTGGCGACGCGGGCGAATCAAAGGTCACCTTCCGGAAGATACGGATGAACCTCTGGAGATTCGACCGCCGTCAGGGCGCCCGGAACTCCCGCACGTGAGCTATCCTGCCATCGGGAGTGTCTTCGTAGCGAATGAGGTCCGGATGGACACCCTGCACCTGCGAGACTTCGTCTGCCGCGATGAGGGTGTCGTATGGATGCACCGTGTTCAACACCCTCTCGATCGAATGCGGTCCCGCCTGGCGATACAGGTACAGGCGTTTCACCCTGGACTCCCGCGCCAGGAGCTCGGCCCTGCCGAAGGTCTTCTTCGCCCCTTCGTCGTCATAGTAGGGGTCGTGGACCTCCAGGATCTTCGGTCCCCGCAGCGCCTGAACGGCCCCCAGATACAGAAAGACGACCGTCCTTCCTCCGGCGTTCTTGATCGCGGAACGGATGATCGAGTCATTCAGCGGACTCTCGGGGGCCAGCACCGCGAGGGTGGAACCCGGCAGGTACATTTCGCCGTGCGTGATCACTACCGGCAGGCGTTCGCCACGCATGTTTCGCGCGTAGCTGAAGTAAGCTATGCTCATGCCCACGATGACCACGCTTCCCCCGAACGCCGTCGCCAACGGCTTCGCGACCAGGTTCGTCGTCCATGCGATGAATACGAGTGCGGTCGTAAGGAGGCCTATGTAGAACTTGAAGGTGTGCCAGGAGCCGAGCATCGTCCCTCCGGCGTAGGGAGAGGTTGGAATCTCAGCTTTCAGCTGGTCGACCGTAGCGGGGAGTTCCGTCGAGGAAGGAGGAGCGATGGCGCCGGCTGCCTCGTCCCTCCTGGTCTCGGGGCCGCTTCTATCTCCGAGCGGTTCCGCCGCCGGATACGCGAGGCCGCGAGCGGCTCGCGCAGCTCTCCGTTCCCGGTGCCGCACGATATCCAGCCCGAGGCAGGTAAGTGTGAAGGCGGCCAGCAAGCCGAAGGCGTACATGTCGCCCAGGAGGCCGACTTTTCCGTCCGTGACCAGAAGGGGGATGACGGGTATGGCCGTTGCCAGAAGAATGGAGTAGTGGGGCGTACCCCGCCGCTTGTTCCTCTGCAGGAGAATCGCGGGGAAGAACTGCATCCGCGCGAGGGCCATGAACACGTAGTACGCCCCGATGATGGCCGTATTGGCGGCGAAGACGAGCAGCGCGCTGGCGCTGAGCGCCACCTCGGTCTGGAGGACCATGCCTCCCGATTGCCCTCCGAGGAGCGAGACCAGCTGCGAGGACAGGACGGGGTCTCCGACAACATTCCCCGGGAGCAGGAGCGTAGAGAACATCGTCAGCAGGGGGCTGGTCAGGCCTATGGTGACCACGACGAGGGCGAGAGCGATCCCACCGACTCTCCTCCTAGGGGTCTTCATCACGGGAGAGAGCTGGGAGATGCTCTCCAGGCCCGAGAAGGCGAGGAAAGAGCCGGCGAAGCCGATGAGGATGGTGACGGGCGTGAGCGCATGGCCCGCGAACATCCTGGGAAAGAGGGAGAGGAACTGAGAGAGGGAGAGGTGCGAAAAGACCGTGAGCAGGAGAGCTACGTCGCTGAGGAACGCGACGGAAGCCGCCGCCAGACTCACCTTTGCGCTCGCGCTGACGCCGAGCCAATTGAGGACACCCAGCAGTACGAGGGTCCCGATGGTAGCCATGAGGGCAAAAGGCTCGAGCGCCGGAACGACGACGCTGAAGTAGAGCATCCCCGAAAGACAGCTGATCGCGGCGGTGAGAGAGTAGTCGACGAGGATGAACATGCCCCCCAGGGCGCCGACCCAGTGATTCATCGCCTGGGCCGCCACCGTGACCACCCCGCCACCCTGAGGGAACCGATGTACAACCTCCGCGTACTTCAGCGCGAGGAGGACGAAGACCGACGTTGTCATGAAGACGAAGAAGCCCGCCAGACTCCCGACGTTTCCATAGAGTATGCCGGGGACGTAGTAGACCGAGGTCCCTATGTCGGCGAAGACGACGGCCCAGCAAAGGAGGGGGTCGAGCCGTCTCTCCCCCTCATCATCTCCGCGTCTAGCCATTGTGTCTGTCCCGCGGCTCGCAGATGAGCAACATCGAACCTGCTACGTGTGGCCACGAGGCCCTGTTAAATCCTCAGCGCTTCTGTCGAGAACTGATGCGCCTCGACCCTGGGTTTAGCGCGCCGGGGGGAAGACGGCAGGGGAGTTCGGCCTGCTGATAGCGGCGGTCGCCTTGAGGAACAACGAATCGCTCGTCACAAGGGCTGACCACTTCAAGAGGATGCCCGGGCTCGAGCTTCGCCTCTGATAGCCGGGACTCCGCGGGGCTGGACCCAGACCCACGGGAGCCTGAAGGGCGGACTGGTCGCGGGTGTGCGATGGTGGGGAGACCGGCGCGGCAGGTGCTTCAGGCGACCGTGACGGACTCTATCTGCAGCTCCACCGTGCCTGTCGTGGTCGTACCTCCGGAGGTGAACGACCCGGACTCGACGAGGTGGGTGATCAGGTCGAAGCCGCTGCCGGCCGGCTTGCCGACCGAGAGTGACAGCGACTGCAGGCTGTCGCTGGTGCAGGTGTTCGATATGGTCTCGATCCCGGTGGAGACGTAGTTGGTCACCGTCATCGTGGTCGGGCCGAGGGTCACCTTGGAGGTGCCGGTGCTGTGGACCGAGGAGCTCGAGGTGTAGTCCACGAGGGACTGGCCGTCGTTGGCCTCGGCGAAGAACCCGGCGAAGACCCCCAGGACGAACTGCTGGCCCGTGGTGCCCGTGAGGTTGGCCCCGGTGCTCCCGGCCGAGGGGGTGTAGACCGCGAGTATCGTCCCGTTCCTCAGGACCCAGGCGGTCAGCTGCTCGGCGTAGACAGTGGATGTGCTGGCCTGGGTGTCGTAGGCGACCGAGACCTTCAGGGTCGTGGCGCTCGCGTAGGCCACGGTATAGTCTGCGCTCACATAGAAGGCCTGACCGTCGGACGTCCCGTTGTAGGAGACGGTCATGGCTGAGAACGCGCTGAGTATCGGCACTAGGTTGACTGCGTGGCCGCCCGGGCAAGAAGTGGTGGTGCTCGTGGGCGGCGAGTAGATCGTCGAAGCCGGGGAGCTCGACGTCGAGCTAGAGGTGGTCTGCTGGGTGGTGGTCGAGGAGGTCGTGGATGAGGACGAGGTGACCAGCGACGATGAGGAAGAAGGCAGGGAAGAGATGGACACGGTCGCGGATGTCGTGGACGACTAGCTCATCGAGGTGCTCGGGCTCGATTTGGAGGATGACAGGACGTCGTATGCGCCGAAGGCGGCGATGACGATGATTACGATGACTGCCGTTGCGATGACAGGACGCGCGATCGCACTCTCTCTTCGGTACAACAGCCTCGATCAGGCTCGACCGTATTTAAGAGAATTGGACCTCAGTCGAGAGAGGAGTAGAGCCCTCACCGCTCTTTCATTCCTTCGAGTGTGTCCGCGAAGCTGCCGATGGGATGTACCTCCCTATCCAGGAAGAAGTTGGCCGGGGAGTTGAAGAAGATCTCACCCATCTCCTCGATCGTCTTGGTCTCGAGGATGTACCCGTTCGAGAGGACGTCCAGGCAGGGACCCCCGATCACCTTCCCCTTCTTCTGGAGCTTCGCCATGTACTTGAGGTAACCCTCGGCGGTCTTCATGAACTCCTTGTTGTCGCCGCTGACGCCGGTTCGGACCTTCTCCGTGACGATGAAACGCATGTCTCGTTCCAGTGCCGCGCGAATATTAAGGGTTTGAGGTCCCGGAGGGGGACATATCCGCACTCTGGATGCGCCCGCAGACGCCCAGAATAAGGTCAGCTGCGAAGATAGTAGGCGCCGGAGAGCAGCCTTCGGTCATCCGGTGGTGTCTAGCCGAAGATTATGGTGGTGGCGCTGAGCCAGAGCAGGAGGGTCCCGAAGATCAGCAGGAAGGCAGTCCCGAGGACCAGCTTCCTCTTCTCTCCCTGCCTCCTCCGCAGGAGCGCGATCACCGAGACTATCAGCGAGAACTTGATCACGAGCAGCTCCGCCTCCAGGAGCCCCTTCAGGAGGGAGCTGCGGGAGACGATGTCGACCGTGCCGAGGGTAGTCAGCAGGGTCAGCATCGTAGCGGCGGCAGTTGCGATGGCCGCCGCGATCAGGTTGTAGTTGGCCTCGTGGGGCGTCAGTTCGCTGACTTCAGACATGCGAGAGGAGGACCGCGTTCACGCAGCGTCATGTAAGCCGTTCGGTGTCAGGCCGGGTGCGCTTCCAGCCTCACAGAGGCTTCGGCATCTCGTGCATGACCTTGGCGAACTCTTCGACCAGCTCCTTCACCCTGTCGGCGTCCTTCTTGGTGTAGAGGACCTTCGACGTGATGGTGTTGAGCTCCTTCCGGAACTCGTCCCCTTTTTCACGGACCTTGTGCTGGTAGTCCGTCCACTCCTTCAGCTTGCTCTCAAGTTCTTCTTTCGAATGCTGTGCGACCATATGTTGTCCCCTCCACTTCGAGTTCTTTTGAATATTTACGTGGTTCACTCCCGGAAGGCCGGATGAGGAAGACGGGAATACGTGCAAATCGGGAGAAGCGGTCAAGAATGGGCGCTATCGTGACCTTATAAGGAAGAGAAAAATCGGAAATCGACGGTTGGGGATGACCTGAGTTGCGACGGCCGGGTCAGATAGGGATGATTCTAGACGGACGCATAAGGGATGCTGCCGAGGGTTCACATTGACGACCATCACCTCGCTGCTCTCCGACGCGGTGCAGGCGATTCTGATAAAGGGCGAGCCCGGTTGCGGGAAGACGACCTTCGCTCTTGAGCTGCTGCGGGCTGCAGGCGGCGGGGTCTACATCTCGACCCGGGTCTCGAGGGAGAAGCTGCTGGGGCAGATACCGGGCGTTAAGGAGCTCATAATCTCCAGTGGAAGCACCCAGGGTCCTTCCGGTTCGGTCGAGATGGGAGACATGAGGCTGGCCACCCCGAGCGATGTCCTCCGCCAGATAGTGGAGGGGGGCCGAGAGCCTGTGAAGGAGGTGATCGTCCTGGACTCGTGGGACGGAATAGCGAAGGAGGTCTCGAGCGTCGAGAGGGTGAAGATCGAGAAGACGCTCCTGGTGGTGGCGGAGTCCCGTAACAAGAAACTCGTGTTCCTCAGCGAGGAGCCTGAGGAGACGACGATAAGTTACCTGGTGGACGCCATCGTCACGCTCACGAAGGAGCTGCATGACGGAGCGGTGGTGCGGACGATAGAGACGGAGAAGCTCAGAGGGGGCCCGATCCTTCGCCCCAAGGCGCTCTTCACCCTCGCAGGGGGGAGATTCAAGGAATTCGAAGCAGGTCCGCCCCACCCTGCCTCCTTTGAGAAGAGCGCTGAGTTCCGCCCCATCCCCCATTCTGAGCATGTCTACTCATCGGGGATGAAGGCTTTTGACGTGGGTTCCCCCGGCGGCTGGAAGAAGGGCAGCGTCGACCTCCTTGAGTTCGGGGAGAACCTCAACTCGGCCGTGCACTACGGCATCTACAACATCGTCTTCTGCAACTTCATCCTCAACGGCGGGTGCGCCCTGAAGGTCCCGGGAGGAGGCGGGAAGTACACGGAGATCGCCAAGCTCGCAAGGCTCATCCTCCCGGCCGAGAGCGTCTCGAAGAACCTGGCCGTCGGTGCCTTCGAGAAGTACGACGACCCCTGGTTCTTCTCGCTGTCGTCGGTCTCCATCGAGGACTGCTTCAACCAGCTGTGGACCAAGATGGCCGACCTGAAGGGAAAGACCAAGCGTCCGCTTGTAGTGATGCTAGGGCTGGACACGCTGGAGTCGCTCTTCGGAGAGAGGGAGCTGCTGTACTACATCTCAAGGACGTGTCAGCTCGTCCGTAGGAACGCGGATCTTCTGGCCCTCGCGTGCGGCAATTCCTCGAGGCTGGCGAGCCAACTCAAGGGCCTCTGCGACTTCCACGCTAAGTTCGAGATCATCGATGACTCCCTCACGGTCCATAGCATAAACCCGCCTGGTCCGATAGTGCACGTGTACTACGACTACGAGCGCGGCTTTCCCTATCCTATGCTCACGCCGGTCCTTTGAAGAGAACATGCGCGCGGCAACGGTAGCTTCACAGGACAGCCCAGACGATGAACGGGCCGGGCGAATGAATAGATAGCCAAGTCGACGCGCGGGAGGAGCCATGAACCAGACGAAAGAGAGGGTCGTGCTGATCGGCGAAGGAGCTACAAGGGATCTCGAGGATGCCCTGGTCAGGCTTGCCAAGATTCTCGACTTCGAGGTGGTAGTGATGGACCACAGCCCGATGATTGGCGCGCAGCCAGACCAGCTGTTCGCCGCGCCGGATTACGACATCGCCTCATTCAAGTTCCTAGAGTCTGATTCGGCGATAGTGCTCACCCACAGCGAGCGAGACGCCGACGTCCTCCAGACGCTCTCGGGGTTCAAGCTCAGGTATGTCGGGCTCCTCGGCGACAGGCAGAGGATAAGGGACGACACCGGGGCGCTTCGCGCCAGGGGAGTCGATGAGAAGTTCGTCTCCTCCATCAAGGGCCCCGTCGGCGCGGACATCGGCGCAAGGACGATGCCGGAGATCGCGCTGAGCATCATGGCCGAGGTCGTGGCGACCAAGTACGGGAAACCGGTGATCCGGAAGGACCTGAGGCCGGCCGACGATCAGCTGCAGGTTGAGAACAGGTTGCAGCCTGGATCGTCCGATTAGCCCTAGGGAAGATTCCGCTCTCTGCGATCCCGGAGTGAAATCGCTGGGGCCGCAATGACTAACTGTTCGGCCTGCTAACCACTTGCGATTTGCCGGTTACGGAAGCAAACGGTGTCAAACTGTACTACGAACAGCTGGGAGGCCGCGGAGACCCTCTCCTGCTCATCCACGGCTCCTGGACGGACCACTCCAACTGGAATCCTGTGGTCGCCGGTCTCTCCGAGAGCTTCCGCGTGGTGACCTACGACAGGAGGGGGCACGGGCTGAGCGAGAAGCCCGGGACCCAGGGCAGCGGGGAGGAGGACGCCCGGGATGCCGCGGCGCTGCTCGCCCGGTTGGAGATGTCACCGGCCCATATCGTCGGGAACTCCTCCGGGGGGTCGATAGCACTCAAGCTGGCCGCGGCTCAACCGCAGGTATTCCGCAGTCTGACGGCCCATGAGCCTCCCCTGTTCAAACTTCTCACGGACGACCCGCTGGTCCAGACAGCGGTGGCCGAGGGGAACAAGCGGAGGGATCAGGTGGTCCGGGTGCTCGAGAGCGGGGACAGGATCGGTGCCGCAAGGCTCTTCGTCGAGACCCTGACTTCCAGACCGGGGGCGTGGGACAGAATGTCGCCCCAGGCGAGGGAGAGGATGGTCGCGAACGCCGATACATGGCTGGATGAGACCCGGGACGGCGAAGGGTCGAGCGTCGACCTCGAAGCGCTCGCTCGTTTCGACAGACCAGCGCTGCTGACGTACGGAGGGAGGGGGATGCGCGGCTCCAAGATGGTCGTCGAGAGGATCGCGAAGGCCATTCCCAAATCCAAGGTCGAATTCGACCCAGAGGCAGGTCATTCGCCTCACGTCACCAACCCGAGGGAGTTCGTGAGGCGGGTCACGGCGTTCGCCCTTTCGTCCGGCTAGGCGCTTGGAGTCAAAGGCGTAGGGGCTGGCCGTCCTCGAGCCGAATTCAGAAGCTGAAGACCGCATCCGAGCTGAGCATCTTCTCCCTCAGTTCGTCGCGGGAGGCGATGCCAAAGCCCTCAGCGAGTTCGGACTTGGATACACCTTCCTCCGCCAGCGACTCCCTCTCGACGTAGAAGACGTTGCCAGCGCCGTCCTTCTGGAACAGCTCCAAAAAGCCCTGGGCGTAGGACCTGTCGACGCCCTTGAGCGCGCAAAGGACTCCCTTCCCGACGTGGGCGATGGTGACCTCGTGGTCGTAAGTCCCCCCGAGGACCCCGAGCGCCAACCTGAGACCCTCCGTGTAGTATGACGTGCCCACAGGCGGCCTGAGAATCGAGATGAAGACTTTCTTTTGCATGTTGATCAGCTATAGGAAGTTGACTACCCTTTCTCTCTCCATCATCGCCACGAGCTCGTCGTAGCTGATCGTGTGCACGGAGGGAGGCATCCTCGAGCTCAGCCCCCTGCGGGCGATGTCGTCGGCCACGACGTACACCGGCCCGGACGCGCGCATATGTGCCGCTGAGTACACGGCGTCCTGCAAGAGGACGATCTGCGCGGTGCTGTCCTTGGCCGCATAGGCGATCGCGATATCGACGAAGGGCTCATCGACCAGATAGACTGTCAAGCCACCACCCTCAGAGGTTTATGATCCGGTCGCACTTGCTGACCATCTCTCCGGCCTCGGTCGACCCCGTCACTTGGACGCGCTTCAGGTATGCCCTGCCGTCTTCGAGCCCCCTGTTGTCTGTGCATGTCAGGCACGCGAATATCTGGGCGCCCCGGTCGAGCAGGGCCTCGATGTGGTCCTTCGGCAACTTCTTCATCGATTCGAAGTCCTGGGGAGCGAGCGCGTTGTACACGCCATCCATGTAAAGGAAGATGGTGACCCCGTCGGAACGCTTCAGGGCGGCGTCGGCCATCCCGTAGGCGGTCTCCCACCTCTGCGTCTGGTAGGGGCCGCCGCGAAGGACGATCCCGAACTCGGTCAAGGCATCGCGAAGGGTTGAAATGCTGAGGATAAGGGTTTCCTGGCGTTGCTCGGGCAGGGCTGCCTTGGAACGGGAACGATAGCCCCGACGGTTACAACGTCCGGACAGAGGGACGATTGACCGTGGCATCAGTGCCCAGTTCCTCCAAGGATGACGGCCGCTCCGTCTTCCTCTTCGAGCACTTCAGGGACGGGATGAGGGCGGAGGACATTCTAATCACCGCAGGGTTCCACACCCGCTCCGGTGCCCCGCCTCCGGACGTGAGGACGGGCTGCGACCTCTCGATCTCCGTGCCGACCAGCGAGACGGTGGATGCCGAGAAGAAGCTGCTGGAGCACGGGATCAAGGTCTGGGACGTGATCTTCAAGTTCAGCGGAAACCTCCCGGAGCTCCAGATCAGCAAGCTCCTCAAGAAGGTCGACTATGGCGGCTACGTCATGGTCAGGGTCGGGAACATGAAGCTGACGTATCAGAAGAAGTCCGGCGTGATCGTGAACGTCTCGGGCGGAGGCTGTCCCGACATCCCCCTGCTGGCAGTGATGATGATCGGCAAAACCCTGGACGAGGTTGCGCCGCCGGCCCAGACCGGGTTCACCCTGTGCGCCTACACGCTCCAGAAGGCGTACGAGGTGGCGCTCAAGCAGTGGAAGGAAGTGGCCTAGATGCTCCTCCTTTCGGGGACCCTGCCCACGTCAGACGTCTCGTTAACGGTCGGGCGGGTGAAGCTTGACGGGAGGAGGATGAGCATAGGCGACAGGGAGGTACCCCCAGAGATGCTCTCGATCGGCGCCACGGCGATGATGGCTGCGGCGGTGAAGACGACCGAGGCCCTCGGTGGGGAGCCACCCATGAGCGTTGTCGCCGGGGACCTCGGCGAGGGCGCGGGGTCGAAGCTGGTTTACCAGTACCTGACCGAGGAGGCGGGAGGACTAGGGCCCTCGATTGTCACTCTGCACTACATACTCCCGCTCAGGAACGAGTTCCTCGGGTTCGTCGAGATGGCCGACTACTGGGCGAAGAGGCCCTTCCTTGTGGCCGACGCCGGCGCGCTCCTCATAGCGAAGGCGACGAGGGTCTGCGACAAGTTTGACCTCTTCACTCCGGACGCGGGCGAGATATCGTTCCTCGCCGACCCCGACGCCGGTCACCCGGCCTATGTGAAGGCGGCCCTCTTCGAGGTCGACACGACCGAGGTGCCGAGATTGATAGCACAGGCATACGCGGCGAAGAACACTCCCCGCTACCTCCTGGTGAAGGGGCCGACCGACTTCATCGTCGAGGACGGGAAGATCATCCACACCGTCTCGGAGCCGAACATTCCAGCGATGGAGCCGATCGGGGGGACCGGGGACACGCTGACCGGGATAGTCTCGGCGCTGATCTCCGCGGGCTTCGACCCGGTAAAAGCGGGGCTGATCGCATCGAAGGCGAACAGGCTCGCCGGGGCGCTCTCCAATCCGACTCCCGCCACGAGGGTCTTCGAGATAGTGGACCACATCGGCGAAGCGGTCAGGAAGACCGTGGACGAGCAATAGCATTCCCTCGACTCTCGCAAGATCGCGTGCACTTTATCGAGTGAGCTTGCAGTTCTTGGCGCGCCTTGCCTCAAAGATGGACAGGAATCCCCAGAAAGAGCGTAATGGCTTTGCCTTGACGAAACCGTCGCCCATATATATCAGAGGAAGCGCGTCCTTCCTCTATGGAGAAGACAGTCTCGGTTCAATATGAAGGGGCCGCGGCGTCAACGCCAACCGACGTTAACGATTCCCAGGGAGCGGTGGCGCGGGTCGTAGACTGCAGGGACGAGCTCTGTCCCAAGCCCATCCTCATGGTCAAGAAGGCACTCTCGGAAGCGGCCCTGGGCGAGGTCCTCGAGATAGTCGTGAACGAGCACGTCTCGAAGGAGAATGTCCTCAAGTACTGCTGGAACCGCGGCCAGCAGGTGGTAAAGTCGTACGAGAGCGGGCCGGACTTCCATATCCTCCTGAAGAAGTCGCCCGAGGTCAGGGTAGAGAAGCCGATGCCGGTCGTCGGCCCGTGCGGCGCGCGCTGGGACTAATCGGCATGGAGTATAGGCACAGGTGAGACGAGATGGAAGAGTTCTACAGCTTTGTCGGAAAGAGGCTGGCCGAGGGGAAGAAGGTCGTCGTTGCCAGCGTCATCGAGTCGGACGGATCTGTACCCCAGGGGAGCGGGGCGGCGATGGCGATATCAGAGGACGGCCCGACGTGCGGGACGGTCGGCGGCGGTTGCGTTGAGAGATACATCGTCAAGTCGGCACGGACCGTCTTCAAGGACGGCAAGACCAAGGTCGAGGAGTTCAACCTCGGGGACGACAGCTGGAGCGGGATCGGCATGTCCTGCGGCGGGAAGCTCAAGATGCTGATGCAGTTGGTCGAACCCCGTGAGAGGCTGATAATCTTCGGCTCGGGAGGGATCGCGAAGAGCTGCGCCCAGATCGCGAAGATGCTCGCCTACGACGTGATCGTGCTCGACCCCTTCGCGGACGAGGAGTCGTTCCCAGGCTGCGAGATCTACACCCAGGGCGTGCTGCACAAGATCAAGGAGATACCCATAACGCCCTTCGACAGCATCCTGATGCTGACCGACCACCGGTACGACTTCGAGGCGCTCCAGACGGTCCTGAACTCGAAGGCGAGGTTCATCGGCATGATCGGGAGCAAGAACAGGGTCAACCAGACGTTCAAGCAGCTGCTGGAGCAGGGTGCGCCACTCGATAAACTCCTCACGGTCTTTGCTCCGGTAGGCATCGACATCGGCGCCGTGACGCCCCAGGAGATATCGGTTAGCATAATGGCCGAGGTGATACACGCCCGGAAGGGAGGGTCCCTGAAGCACCTCCGCCTTACCGGAGTGCTCGAGAGGCCCGAGAAGACCCACATCTCGACCGAAGAGGCTAGCGATGGGATGCAGGCCGGGGCGGAGTCCATGCCGGCGCCCCTGAAGACGCGGTAGACAGACCGCCAGGTCGCTCCGCCGCTGGTTTTCGTCTTATCCGATCCCGCCTCCGAACGAAGAAGAGGGCCACTACGAGCGAAGCCCCGATGATAATCAGCGCGATGAGGTACCATACGGGGGCGTGGAGGGTCGGTGAGGAGGAAGTCGTCGTTGAGGTGCTCAGGACTATCAGGCTTGTTACGTCGTTCTCGGTCACGTAGAGGGTCCCGGTGATTGGGCTGAAGGCCATCGATGTGATCCCTGCGAACGTGATGCCGACGGTCGGGTCGCCGGTCGAGTTGAGGAGGACCTGGCCGCTGGCTCCGTCGACCTCGTAGAGTCTGTTTACTCCGGGGTCGCTGACGTAGACATCGGGCGAGGAGGCGGCGGTCATCAGCTGCGGTGAGTCGCCGAGATGGAGCGCGTAGACGGTCTGGAAGGTCTCGTCGTTGATGGCGAGGAAGTTGGGCGACGTGGAGTTGGGCCCTGTCCCCGTCACGAAAAGGAGGTGGGAGACAGGGTCGACAGCGAACCGCATCGGGGCGACGGGGACCGAGAAGGTCTTGACTATCTTCATGCTGTCGCTGCTCACGACGGAGACGGAGCCGCCGTCATAGCCGGAGGAGACGTTACCGATGAAGGCCTCGTGACTGACGGGGTCGAACGCGAGCGCCGAGGTGTCGCCCATTGGCACCCGGGAGACCACCGTGTCCGACGAGCAGTTGACGATCCAGAGGGAGTTGGCGCTCGTGTCAGCGGCGAAGAGGAGGTTCTGAGGCTCGTCGACGACCAGCGCGTACGGCGTCCCCGCTCCATTGATGCTCGCCAGGACCGTGTTCCCGGAGCGGTCCAGCACGATGATCGACGCCTGCTCGCCCTGCGAGACGTACGCCAGGCCCGTGACGGAGTCAACGGCTACAGCGTAAGGGGAGGGTGTCGCGACCCTACCGAAGACCGTGAAAGTGACGGGAGAGAGCGCCAGGGTCGTCCCGTTCAGGAAGAGCGACGTATAGATCACGCCCGAGTTCGAGTTGACCGCGACGCCCCTGGGTACGGTCCCGAGGCTGACAGACGAGAGCGTCGCATTCACAGAGCCGGACGCAGCGCTGGTTCCCGGGAGGAAGACGAAGGACCCGACCAGGCAGGCCATGAGGATAGGGATGACCCAGAGGGACTTGTGGGAGCTTGGCATCGTTTCACGGTCTATCTCGAGGGCGCAGGCACTACCTCTTTCTGAGAGCGGACGTCAGGCGCGCGTCCTCTGAATCTGCGAGGCGGTCGGCTAGGGCGGATGTGACCGATGAGAGGCTCGGACTGTGATGGCGCACTCCGGCAGATCGGTGTGGCATTCCTATCGGAGTCTCCCCGCCGCGAAATATAAGGTGGAGGGACTCGGTTAGACGATCCAGTCTAGGCGCCGTCGCAAAGGCGGAGTGTTGCAACGCGATTATATGCCGCGGGCGCATGGTAGGCTCAGGCGAGGAACATGGACCTGCTCAAGAAATGCCCGAACTGCGGGAAGCACTTCTCGGTCGAGAAGAAGGGGAAGGAGCTGGTCTCGACCGAACACCACATGGAGCACGTGGACCTCGACCTGGCGAGCCGCACCGAAGGCCTCATGCACGACTCCAGCCTCCAGCCTCCCCCTCCCAACCAGCTATCCGAGGAGGTCGCGGTGGAGACGGAGACGTTCGAGACCACCTACGAGTGCGAGCACTGCCACTACAAGTGGACCGAGAAGTCGGTCGACGTAGTCGAGGGGACAGCCAACCCGAAGGACTTCCGCGCCTAGGGAAGAGCCCCTAACGACGGCTCAGCGGATCCGATCTCTAAAGCCCGAAACTCGGCACGAACCTGTTCGGGACAAAGCCATGCCAGGCGGAGCACGCTCAGGCGTCGACGCTCCCCAATCAGTTCGGGACTCTGCGTAAATATCACAAACAATCCCGAACCGGTAAGCGAAACTGCTTGACAAACCAGCAATACGCCGAAATGTGGAAAGACCTGGGACTCAATCTCGAGAAGCACGACGTGCTCCTCAACGCCCTGGCGAAGGGATACGGGGACCTGTTCATGACGCAGAAGAACCGGCCGGCCGGGATGGGATACTTCGATTTCGTCATCTCGGAGGTTCACGGGCTCCGGATCAAGGAGCTGGTCGACCGCAAGAAGGCGGGAAAGAAGATTATAGGGGCTTTCTGCCTCTACGTGCCCGAGGAGCTGGTCTACGCCGCCGACGCCACCATGGTCGGTCTCTGCGGAGGCGCCGATTTCTCCATACCCGACGCCGAGACTGTGCTGCCCAGGAACATCTGCCCGCTGGTCAAGTCGTTCTTCGGGTTCAAGGTCGGAGCGACCTGCCCGTACTTCAACTCCTGCGACATGGTCGTGGGTGAGACCACGTGCGACGCGAAGAAGAAGGTCTACGAGGTCCTGGCGGACTACACGCCCACCTACGTGATGGAGATCCCCCACAAGGTGGACACGGAGCAGTCCAAGGCGCTCTGGCTCTCGGAGATCAAGCTGTTCAAGCAGCAGATGGAGACCTTGACGGGCAACGTCATCGAGAAGGACTCCCTGAAGGAGGCCATCCGGCTGATCAACGAGAAGAAGAAGGCGATGAAGAGGGTGAGCGACACTCGCAGGGCTTCCCCCACGCCGATAAGCGGCCTCGATGCCCTGCTCGTCAACCAGATGAGCTTCTACGACGACGTCAACAGGTTCACCCTGAAGACCAACGAACTGGCCGACGAGCTGGAGAAGCGGAACGCCGACGGCGTCGGAGTCGGCGACCCGAGCAAGCCGAGGCTGATGTTCTCCGGCTGCCCGATGGCCATCCCCAACTGGAAGCTGCACTCGATCATCGAGTCGACGGGGGTGCCCGTGGTGGCGGAGGAGAGCTGCATTGGCTCCCGGTACTTCACGGACCTGGTCGAGCCCAAGGGCGACTCCATGGACAGCCTCCTGGAGGCGATCTGGGACAGGTACCACAACATCTCGTGCGCGTGCTTCACCCCCAACGACGACAGGGTGACCAAGGTCGTCGACATGGCCAAGGAGTACAACGCCAGCGGCGTCGTCTACAATGTGCTACAGTACTGCCACACCTACAACATCGAGGCGATCAAGGTCGACAAGGCCCTGAAGAAGGCGGGCGTCCCGATGCTGAAGGTCGAGACCGACTACGGTTCCGAGGACGTAGAGCAGATCAGGACGAGGGTCGAGGCCTTCACTGAGATGCTCAGCCCTGTGTAAGAGCAGAGGTGGGCCCGGATGGCCGTCGCGGGAGTCGACATTGGCGCGGTGGCGACGAAGGTCGCCATCCTCGCCGACGGGAAGATGCTCTCCATCCAGATCCTCCCGTCCGGCTACGACGGCAACGGGGCCGCGCGTCGCGCCCTGAGACTGGCGCTCGAGGAGTCCCAGCTGGCCCGGGGGGACATTGACTTCATCGTCTCGACGGGTTACGGGAGGAAGGTGTTCAGCGAGGCCAACAAGTCCGTCACGGAGATCACGGCCCACGCGGAGGGCGCAAAGGCCGTCTGCCCCTCGGCGAGGACGATCCTCGATATCGGCGGCCAGGACAGCAAGGCGATCAGCCTTACCGAGGAAGGCCAGGTGGCGAACTTCGTTATGAACGACAGGTGCGCGGCCGGCACGGGCAGGTTCATCGAGGTGATGGCCAGGGTGCTGCACGTTCGCGTCGCCAAGATGGGCGAGCTCGCCCTCAAGAGCGCCAACCCGGCCAGGATAAACAGCATGTGCACCGTCTTCTCCGAGTCCGAGGTGATCTCCCTCCTCACCAACGGCAGGAGCAGGGAAGACGTCGCTGCGGGACTCTGCGAGTCCATATCGAGGAGGGTCTCCATAATGGTCAGGTACGTGGGGGTCAGAGAATCGGTTGTGTTCAGCGGCGGTGTGGCGAAGAACGTTGGGATGGTCGCGGCGCTCGAGAAGGAGCTTAAGACGAAGCTGCTCATCCCGCCTGAGCCTCAGATCATAGGGGCGTTCGGCGCCGCGACGATAGCCCAGAAGTCCCTCGAGAAGGAGGAGAGCGCGGCCTCGTCGCTGAGAGTCGAGGGCGGCTACCCTGTGACAGCCATCTCGGCCGCTCCTCTGACCCGTGGCGCGGTGGCACCCGGCGTCGAGGGCGTTACCCCTCCGCTGGGCGATTCAACTGGTTGAGGGACCCCGCCGGGGCGGCGCCTAGTATCTCAGCCGTCGAACTCGTTCGTGGGCAACCCTCTGACACCCGGCTTGACCATGAAGAGGGCGCCGTTGAGAGGCTTCGCGGCCAGAGTCTTGGCGTCCAGCCTTATCGAGGCGGTGGTGATGTACAGTTCGTCGAGGTTCCTCCCGCCGAAGCAGCACGACGCGACCTGCTCGGCAGGCACCGCCATGGTCCCAATGAGCTTCCCGTTTGAGGGGTTCCACCTCGTAAGACTCGCGCCTCCCCAGTGGGCCACCCATATCATCCCCTCCGAGTCCACCGACATCCCGTCGGGAGACCCCGGCTGCCTGCTGACTGAGAAGTCGACTATCGTCCGCCTGTTCTTGACCTTCCCGGTCTTCAGGGAGTAGTCCATGGCAGAGACCTTCCTCGTGGGGCTGTCGATGTAGTACATCGTCGTGTTGTCAGGGCTCCAGCCGAGCCCGTTGGAGATGGTGACGTCCGAGAGGACCTTCTTCGGCCTCAGGCCCTTCTCAAGGACGTAGAGTCCCCCGCTCGGGGACTTCTCCAGGCTGTCCATCGTCCCGGCCCAGTACCTGCCCGCCGCGTCGCACTTGCCGTCGTTGAACCTGTTCGTTTCTATCTCGCCCTCCACAGAAGCGGTGAGCGGCGAGAGGTCCCTGCTCTTCAGGTCCAGCCCGAAATACGCATGCTGGGAGGTCAACGCCAGCCCGCCGCCCTTCCTTGGCACGACAGAGCTGACGTCATTCACACTCTTGATCACCTCGTCGTAGGGCTTGTTGGGCGTGTGGGCGTAGACGACGCCGCCGGTGATGTCGACCCAGTAGAGGACGTTCTTCCTCGCGTCCCAGCTGGGCCCCTCTCCTATCTGGGCTCTAATGTTGGATACTGCCTCGGGAATCACGGTCGAGCATCGGGTCGGTCGACCTTTGTAATAACTGTGACTTTCCGAAAAAAGAAGAGCGGAGCACCCACAGGGGGTGCTAGCTGATCGCGTAGACGGCCTGTACTGTGGCGGAGACGGTGAGCGACTGGGGTGCGACTATGGGAGTCTGGCTCGATCCGGATGCTATGGCGTCCTGGATCACGGGGGAGGGAGTATAGGATGGGTTCGTGCTGACCGAGATGACACCGGTTACGGTCACGTCGAGCGCTGTCGCGATCGACTTCGCCTGGCTGGACGCGTCCTGGACCGCAAGCTGGAGGGCCTGCTGGTCTGCCTGTTGGACGGCGGAGTTCGATGCGGTGAACTGGACCCCGTAGACCTCGTTGGCACCCTGTCCGACCGCCGCGTCGATTGCCGAGCCTACCTTGGTCCCGAGCTGGACCTCAGCCTGACTTGTCGTGGTGGGGGTCGTTATCGTCACCTGGACTTGGCTGTCCACCTGGTAGCCGGCGACAGAAGACTTGCCGTTTGCGTCGTAGTTGATCTGGGGGTTGATGCTGTAGGAGACCGTTTGGATGCTGCTGCTGTTTATCCCGAGGTTCTCGAGCGCGCTGATCACGTTTGTCATTATGTTCGCGTTCTGCTGGGCCGCGGTCTGGGCTGACGGGTCCTGGGTGTTCACGCCGATCGTGAGGATTGCCATGGTCGGCTGGATCTCGACCTGTCCGCTGCCGGTCACAGATATGGTGCCGTTCGTGGGCGGATCTGTGCTCCCGCCGACCTTCTGGATCCCGGCCGCGCTGAATGTCCCGTCGGTCATCAGCGTGTACGCCTGGAGGGAGATGAGTGCGAGCGCCAGGACGGCGCCCACCGCGATGAACTTCTGCGTCCGCGAGTTTGGTGCTGTTTGCATGTTTCGTCGCAGACACATACCACCCCACCGGGGATAATCCTGAGTGTGCGAACAGCTGTTCTAATCTCTAGTCGGACAAAAATATTAATGAGAACGGGGACGGAAAAACCCCAAGGCAGGCTTATTAGACCTCGGCGACCGGGACGCCCAGCCGTGAAACAGACAAGCGGGGAATACACCGTCCCGGTCAAGCTCAACAGAAACTCGCCGACGCCTTCCCTCGAACGGTTCACCGAGTACTTTCAGGGGTTCGAGCGCGTCGGTGCCGTCCGGTCGGTCTTCGGCGACAGGACCGATCAAGTGCTCAGCAACCTCCGCATAGGGTTCATGCCCAACAGGAGGATGTACATGGGCATAAGGGACGTTGACGGAAACGTCGCAGTCGGGACCCACCACCTCAAGAACAGCCCGCTGAGGACGCTCTACCTCGACGTCGTCCACGAGCTCTTCCACATCAACCAGAGGATGACCGACGAGAAGTTCTTCCACAGGGAGTTCATGAAGTTCATGCAAGACCGGTCGCTCTACTACGCCAGCCCCATCGAGATACCCGCCTACGAGCACACGGTTAGAGAGGCAGAGAGGATAGGAATGACCCCCGAAGAGATAACCGAGTACCTCAAGATGGGCGAGGCACCGCCCAAGGTCTGGCGGAGCTTCCTCAAGGAGATGAATCTGAAGAAGCGCGGGTCGAAGCCGGCGACGCGAGTCACGAAGTTCCCGGTCAAGATAAAGCGCGACGCCCCTACGAGGCTCTGCTCGTTCTCCGATTACTTCCTCGGGTTCGAGAAGGTCCAAGCCGTGAGAGAGCTCTTCGGAGACTCGACCGAGGAGGTCCTCGGCGACGTCAAGGTCGAGTTCATCGACAGCCCCTTCCCTACGATTTACCCGAACGAGGACGATGGACACCTGATAGTGGCGAACGATTACTTCAGGAAGGGCCCTGTAACCTCACTCTACCTGGACGCGTTCCTCTGTCTCAACCTCATGAAGGCAATCTCCGAGGGCGGAGGGGCCCCAGATCCCGAGGCCGACTTCGCCGAGAACCCTGCGGTATTCAAGGCGTACGCGGCCATGGTGAAGGAGGGCAGAAAGCTTGGGCTGGACAACGCCAAGATCCTGGACCGCCTTCAGCTTGCCCGCTTCATGATGACGCCCCCGGCCTACAAGAAGTTCCTGAAGGCCCTCCGACTGGACGCTCGCCACGCCTAGGGGGACTCAGGACAGCGGACGAGTAGGGCCTGCCGAGAGACCGATCCGCGCACGTGGAAGGCCGACGGAAGCCCGGATTTGCATTGCGAGAATTAGCAACTGAGGGTCAAACGCGCATCGCACCTCTTATTACTCGGCGGGGTCAGAATCGGGCCGTCGATGTCCAAAGTCAACAAGGGAAAGGGAACGAAGGAACAGCCGTGGCTCCTGAAGACCCCTTCGGGAACCTCTGAGTTCGAGGCGTACAGGGACGAAACATCGGTACCTGCGGTGCTAGTGGTCCAGGTGGGCAAGACGCAGCTGAAGTACGACCTGCGCTGCCTCGTCGACCTGCACTCGATGCTCAAGAGGCACGGGGATTGGATTGAGCTCGGTAGCGCCGACGAGCAGAAGCCGGCGAAGGAGGGGACGGTCGAGGCGTGGGGGCGCTCGCCGAAGAACCCCGTCGGCGGGTGGTACGGCCTGAAGAAGGGGCTGAGGGGGAGATTCGCGATGTACGTACCGCCAGTCATGGAGGCCCTGGGGACCGCCGAGGTCGAGCACAACCCGAAGGGCAACCGCATGCGCGCGACCTGACGACGCAGGACAAGCGGGACATTCCGCGAGTCCGGCGAGGCGGAGCCGGCCGAGAGACCCCAATCGTTAAGATGCGCGAGCCATCAGGGCCACCGTAGGAAATTGGTAGCCGGCTGGACCTCGCGGTCGAGGACGATCTTCGTCGCGGCGGTCCTCTGCCTGCTCGCGCTCAACCTGGTAGTCCTAGCGGCAGCGTATCCGGAGACGATGACCATAGACTCCGGCTGCTGCGGGGACCGGCTGCTGGCCAAGGACTTCTCGGCCTTCTACACGGCAGCCTGGCGGCTCATCCACGACCCCGGTCAGGTCTACACATCGGGCTACGTCAACGACGGGGAGTACCACGTGCTCCCGCAGCCTGAATCATACAAGTACCTGCCCTCGTTCCTGCTGATGGTACTGCCCTTCACGGCGCTTCCGTATCAGCAGGCGCTGACAGCGTTCGACGTCTTCCAGTTCCTCCTCCTGCCGCTGGTCGCCCTCCTGGTCTACGAGCTGACGAAGGAGAAAGGCGTCGCTGTCGCAGCGATAGTCGCGATAATCGCGCTCCTCCTGCCGTCCCCGAGCCCTCACTGGAGCCTCTCGGCAGCGTACTACTGGCAGTGGGCCGAGGGCCAGTCGAAGGTTCTGGAGACGTTCCTCCTTCTGCTCGGGCTCTACCTGGGCAAGACCAAGAGGCCGCTCCTCTCCGGGGTGGCCTTCGGGCTCTGCGCGTTCGATCCGAGGTTCGCGCTCGTCGCGCTCCCTCTCTTCTTCATGTACAACAGACCGAGCCTCAGGAGAGCGTTCGGGGCGGGCGCGGCGACCCTGCTTGCGACCAACGCGACGCTGCTAGTTCCCGGGGTTGGCGGGGGCTTCCTCACTATGCTCTTCACCAGCGGCCTCACCACCCCGCTCTACTGGTACGCCCTCATCCCGCTGCTGACCATAGTCGCCCTGACCGTCGTCAACATCCGTGAGGTGATAGCGGCGTTTAGGACGCGCGAGATATTAACACATATGTAATTGGCGTCGGCGTCAGATGGTCCTTCTCACGGTGGTCCTCTGGGCCCACATATTCAGCGCCATCGGCTGGCTCGGGGCCGCCATGGTCTTCGGCATCATCCTCGCTCCGTCGCTCGCGAAGCTCTCCCCCCAGGCGAGGGGCGAGTTCATGGTCAAGGTGGTGCCCAAGTACCTCCGCTACTTCGAGGTCTTCTCCGGGATGACCATCGTCTTCGGCGTAGCCACGGCTGCTGTCCTGCTGAACGGCGACTTCTCGAAGGTCTCCCTCTCCACGCCTTTCGGGCTGTACATCACGGTCGGTGCCGTCCTCGCGCTGCTTGTCTTCGCAGTTTCCTACTCCGTAACCATCCCGGTCACCCGCAAGATTATCAGGATCAGCGAGTCGATGATGAAGACTCCTGGGCCGCCTCCACCGGAGTTGATGGTACTTGCCAACCGGCAAAAGGTCATCACGACAGCGACTTTGTCAGTAATGATCCTCATCACTGTCCTAATGGTCGCCGGCACGACGCTCTAGCAGTCGGCACGGGAGGCAGGCGCTGTTCAGGCCGGGGGCACTTTCGCCGTTCTAGGTTCCGGTATCATCTCCTCCTTTCGTCCTCTGCGGAAGAGACTGTCGATGACGCCGCTGTGGTGGACGTACTCGTGTTTGATGTACTCCATCAGCAGGTAGTAGCTCGTCTCGAACTGCTGCGCGTTGTCGTTCTTGAACTTGAAGAAGGGGAGGCTGTGCGGGGGCTCCTGCCAGACCGCCTCGAAGGCCTTGAGCGGCCCGATCTTGCCCTCCTTCTTCGCCCTCTCCTGGAGGATCTTCTTGTCGACGTCCATGACGACGACCAGGTGCCTGCTCCGATTGCTCCCGCTGAGGAAGTACTCCCGGGTCAGGTGCCTGGGAGCTGTCGAGTCTATGATGACCGAGTGGCCGTATGCCAGCGAGAGGTCCCGGAGGCTGCTCAGGGTCTTGTAGACGAGGTCCTCGTCGTGCGCCGGGGCCAGGTCGTTGAAGAGCATGAAGCGCACCTCGTCGGGGTTAATCCGGACCGAATCTGGAACGCTCTGGAGCAGGCGCTTCGCTAGGAAGCTCTTGCCGGATGTCGGAGGGCCGATGACCAGTATCGTCCAGATTGGTGCCAACTTCCTTGCGCTGCTCCAACGCGCATGATTCTTCAAGATAAGGTTTAGCGATTTCCGTCGTGCTGTGGACGGCCTTCCCCGGTGCCTCCGTGGTCAGAGGGGAGGGAAAGACCGAAAAGAGGGTGTTTTTCACGCTCTTCCATGTTTTCGAAGAGCTTCAGCGTGGCCGTAATGGTCTCGGACGCGAAGAAATCGGCGAAGTGGTACAAGTCGAAGCTGGGCTTCAACGCCTCGGTTGAAGATCACTGGGTCACAGTCTGGCCCAAGGGCGCGACCTGGAAGCTTCACCTCTGTGAGGGGAAGCTAGAGCCGGGGAACACGGGCATCGCCTTCTACGTCGAGGACCTGGAGAAAGCCGTGGCTTCGCTCAAGAAGAAGGACGTGAACTTCTCGAAGGACTACACCAAGGCCGAGTGGGGGGAGTTCGCTAGCTTCGACGACCCTGACGGAAACGTCTTCGCGTACCTGAAGGGAAGCCCCTAGACCGACCCGCGGTCCATAGCGAAGTCAGGTTACGGTGGCGTGACGACCGGAGACAGCGAAAGCTCCAATGAGCCTTAGCGAGAAGGCAGGAACGGCTCTCGAGGCTCTTGGTCTCACCAAGACACAGGTCAAGGCCTACGTCGCCCTGATCGAGAAGGGCACGATGACCGCGAGCGAGGTCAGCAAGGCGGCGAGGATACCATACTCCAAGGTCTACGAGGCCCTGGAGGGCCTGCGCGCCAACGGGTGGATAGAGGAACAGAAGAGTAGACCGATACTCTACACCGCCAAATCCCCGGACACGGCGATTGAGGAGATGAACTCCAGGCACGACGCGGAGAGGAGGGAGAGGGAGCAGCTCGTCCTCAAGGAGCTCACCGGGATCTACGAGAAGAAGGGCGAGCAGGAGAGGCCCGAGATCTGGATCCTCAGGGGCACGGCCGAGATACTTTCGAGGCTCAGGACGATGGTCCTGGACTGCAGGAACGAGCTGCTCATCGCGCTGCCGCTGGTCATCGCCCCTTACGCGGAGGAAATCGCGGGGATCCTCGCGGCCCTGAAGGAGAAGGGCGTCAAGATAGAGATTCTGACCTCGAGGGACATCCCCGAACCGACCCTGACGGTCCTCGACGCGGTGGCAGAGGTGAAGACCAGGACCGTGCTCTACGGCGGAGGGGTGATCGCGGACTCCAAGCAGGTTGTCCTGCTGCTCGGCGGCGGGGAGACGGCGAGCTCCGCGCTGGCGATCTGGGCGGAGCACATCGGCCTGGCCGGGTTCGCCAAAGACTACTTCCAAATCCTCTGGAATTCCCCCGACACGTCGAAGAAGCGGTAGGGCGCGCCCGGGGCGGAAAGCCTTTTGCTTAGGCAATGGCCGGTCACCAAGGTCCCTTGATAAGAGACGAGGCGTCCGTCCTCCAGAGGCTCACGCTCGAATTCGGTCTTACCCAAGGCGAGGCCGAGACCTACATCGAAGCTCTGAAGGAGGGCTCATTACGAGTGGGAGACAGGGCGGCGCTTCCGCTGCTGGCGAGGGGGATGCTCATCCGGGGCGCCGACGAAAAGGTCTATCTTCCGGTCCACCCGAGGCTGGCAATATCCAACTTGTTCCGGTCTCTACCCGACAGGACATCGACCCCGATGAAGGCCAAGAGGAGGATGGCCGACAAGCTTACCTTGGAGCTCATCCCGGCCTACGAAGCGAGGAGAGGGAGAGAATGAGCCAGCCGCCGCACGAGCACGAGATCGTCATGATCGGGATGGTCAATGTCAACAGGGACAATTACCTGCAGGGAACGGTCGACGTCTGGAGGTGCAGGTCGTGCAGGAGGCTCTTCTGCGACGACAAGAGGTACGGAGAGCCGCTCCGTCCCAGCGTGGGGTTCGAGGAGATCGGCCTCAACGAGCAGTGGGCGATCCTGACCTGCACCAACATCAGGGAGGTCTACATGATGAGCCTCGGGGTCGAGCCAGGCAAGAAGATCGCCCACACGTGCAAGGACGGCGCCCCCCACGAGTTCACCGTGCTGGAGGACTGGACCATCGCGCCCGACGACGGCGAGTCTGTGCACAGGCTCTTCATGGTCAAGGACAACATCAACAAGCACATCGAGGCAGGGTTCTACAAGCTCCGGATGCTGAAGTAGTTGAGGCTGAGGTCGGCGGTATCCGCAGTAACACTAGTCAATGGGTTGTGGTCGGTCGCCGCGGGCGCGTACTGGAGTCGGATATTCGAGTTTGTCAATCCGCCAATCCAGACCAGCCTCGGCTCGGAGAACATCATCCTCATTGTGCTCGGTGCGATCCTGCTGCTCGACTCGATCGCATGCTACGTGGGGTGGACCGAGGCGCTGTACGCCTCGGCCGCCGTCTCCTTGCTCATCGTCCTGGACATCGCGATAGGAAGGGTCCAATTCGCAAGTCCGGCGTTCGCAGGGTCTCTCATCCTGGGCCTCGTTGTGATAGCCTTAGACATCCTCGCCGCAAGGAGGAAGCTCTTCATCCCGGAGGAGGACCATCCCCTCAACCTCCCTGTCTTTGGTTGATTCGACCCCAGTTAGCAGAACTTCGTTCAGGACGAGTCCTTCGGTCATTTGGAGTGGGCGCTTATACAGCAGTCTAAGGTCTGGAAGCATGAGGCCCATGAACGCATGCGAAAGGGCTGTCTGGGAGGACGCGGAAGGTTGCTTCTACTTCAACTCTTTGCTGAGCATGTATCGAATCAGAACATTCCAGAAAGAAAGGAGCATGTTGGAGGCTTACCGCCTAGGCGCAGACCTTGATGGTGTCGTCTGCAGGGTCATAGTCGAGCCAAGGAAAAAGACTCGGCACTTTCCGTACAACATCGTCACCTATTATTCCGAGATTAGTGGTATTGTAAATGTCGCCAAAGAATTGGAGATAACCGCTCCTTGGAGGAGGCACCCGGAGAAGATTCGAAGAATAGAGGAGTTGAAAAGAATGCTGGCTACTCCGAAGAAGAGAGTCAAGCGCAAGATGATTGAGGCAGAGCTCAAGCTGAGAGATCTCCAATACGGCTAGAGCTCGAAGATAGAGAGCTTTCCTTCGGCCTCGAGGCGGTTCAACCTGTCGATGACGGCGATGACGTCGATCGATCCATAGGAGGAACCACCCCAGACCAGCAGCGGGATTGCCCTCCTCGCGACCCCTAGGGCCACCCGCTCCTCGTCCTTCTGGTGGTGCACGAACGCGGCGCACACGAGTATCAGGCCCTGGAGCAGTTTCTTCTCGTTACCCTCCGCGGCCCTCCAGAGCGTCTCGAGGACCTCGTGGGCCTCCCAGAACCTCTCGCCGTTGAAAAGCGCGACCGCTTCCTCTAACGCCTTCTCCTTCGTCATGAGACGCTGAGGCTCCTGCAGGTCTTTGGCGAACTCGGTCTCTCCAAGCGGTTCCAGCGCGGCCAGGACCAGCTGAAAATCCTGAGGTGTGGGAGCGAAGATGTCCATCTCGAGCGCGCCGTAGGAGGTCCATTTCGGGTTAACCGCGTTTGCCCCTAGATTGGCCGCTATGCTCCTGACAGCGGCGAGGAACGCCTGGCGGTCGGCGTCACCAGGTACGAGCCTTACCAGGAACCTCATGGGCGAGCGGGTGTCCCTAGATGACGGGCTCGGAACTCAAGATCGTGGATCACAAATCACCAGGGCTAATGTCGTCACTGCCCGCCTCTCCCGGAGAACTCACATCCAGCATATCATTCTTTCGCGGCGGGCATCGGCTCCGATCCGTGGAAGAGCACCCAGAGCCAACTGTCGCCGCGCTTCTCGAAGACGCCGCTCAGCCGGTATGGCGAGACGGTCTCGGTCTTGCCGGCCCTGGTGTGGCACTCGCCCTTGGCCAGTATCCAGGCCACCGAACCGGATTCGGCGAGCATGTGCCACTTCCACTCCCACCGGTACGTCTCCCGTCTCGAGAGGAGCCTCTTGAAGACGGACCGTATGTTCTCGCGGCCCACCCCCGTCTCCCAGTCCTCCGAGCCCATCATGACGACCTCCGCATCAGGGGCGAACAGGCCCAGCGCGCCCTCGACGTCCTGTCTCGAGAAGCTGTCGCTGAATCCCCCGAGTAGACTCAGGATGGCCTTCTCGGTCTTGGCGTCTGCCTTCATGGGCGGCTGAGACGCTCCGGGACCTCATAAGCGTGAGGGTTCCAACGCCGGCGGCACGGTGGCCCTAGGTTCAAATACGGGCGAATAGCGCTCCTGAGTTGGAGGGGTCAACGGTGGTAGAGATTGATCTGACATGCCATCTAGAGGGATTCCGGAGGTTCCTGATTAACAGCACGTGCAGGAGCTTCATCCCCGAATCGTACCTCAGGGACGATGAGGTCTTTCCCGAGAAGGAGATGGACCCTGGTTCGATCTATATCGAGGCGGCGGACAAGGTGACCCTCAAGAAGATCAGGGACATCACGTTCATCAACGCCCAGGACATCCTGGGGATAATCTACACCTCGAAGAGCGGGAACACGAAGCTGAAGTGGCGCCAGGCGAGGGGTCCGATAGGCCGGCTGACCGGCGACGCCAGCAACAACAGCCTGGTCAACATGTCCATGGCGAGGATACTCACGCCGCAGGAGGTCGAGGAGATAATCCAGAACGCCGGAGGGGGCCCGCAGGAGCCCATGGAGCAGGATGCCAGCGAACCTGGGGTCTCCGGAGATGAGCCCCCGTTCCCCGAGGCCGGGCAGACGGCCGCAGAGCTCCTTGGCGTCGAGCCAGCGCAGCCCAGACAGGAAGACGACGACGCCGAGACTGGATAAGACGTTCACCCTACTTTAATACAGGCGCGTTTTCAGTCGGAACATGGTTCAGGTCAGGGTACACAGGATTAGCAGCGTAACCGAACCGCTCACTGGTCTGCCGGCCAAGCAGATTGAGCTCGTGGAGGTGAAGCAGAGGGGCAGCCAGGCCTATGGCATGGGCGACGAGGGGAGGATGGTCCAGAGCATGGTCAACCAGCTGCAGTCGATGGGGCTCGTACCCCAGGTCCGGGAGATGGTCTTCCCGAAGGTGACGATGGTCCTGACCGAGAGCGAGTACGACATGTTCGGACTGCGGCTCGACGTGAACGACGTCTACGAGCTCGAGATCAAGAACGGCAGCCTGACCCTCAAGAAGTCAACCGAAGGGACCTAGGCCCTCCGCGGGGATTTGGAAAAACGCAGTTATACCGGCGGTACGGATAATCCGTCGACTTGCCGAAGATATCAGTCGGCGACAAGGCGCCTGATTTCTCGCTCCATTCCCAGAGCGACGAGGAAGTCCGCCTAGGCGACTACCTTGGGAAGAAGAACGTCGTCCTCTACTTTTACCCGAAGGACTTTACTCCGGGCTGCACCGCCGAGGCGAAGGGCTTCAGGGACAGCTACCAGGCATTCAGCGACGGCGAGACCGAAGTGATCGGGGTCAGCTCCGACACCGTCGAGTCCCACCGCCGCTTCTCGCAGGAGTGCAGCCTACCCTTCAAGCTCCTCAGCGACTCTGGAAAGCGGCTGCGGGAGCTATACGGCGTATCGTCCACCCTGGGGCTCGCCGGACGGGTGACGTTCGTGATCGACAAGCAAGGTATAGTGCGGCTAGTCTACTCATCCCAGCTCCGGCCGACGAAGCACATCAGAGAGGCGCTGGATGCCCTCAAGACTGCGAAGGAAGCCCCGAAGACTACCTGATCACGAGGACGCTGCACGGAGAGTGCGAGACGAGCGCCCCGGAGACGCTGCCTAGGAGCAGTTTCTTGAACCCGCTGAGGCCCCTCGTCCCCACGACGATGAGCTCCACCCTCCACTCCTGCGCGTACTCGGTTATCGCCTCGACGACGGAGGGGACGTTCTCCGTTATCTCGCCCCTCACCTTGATACCCTGGGCTTCTGCCCTAGAGACAATTCCCCCGACGAAAGCCTCCGCGTCCTTCTTCGCCCTGTCGAAGAACTCCTCCGAGACAGGGCCAGACCCCACGGCGCCCTGGACGCCCGTCGCCGCGTAGACGGGGGTCGGGATCACGCTGAGCACGTACAGGTTTGCGTCGTTCCTCTTCGCGAGGTCCATCGCCATCTCCGCTGCCCGCATCGCGTTCTCCGACCCGTCGACCGCTACCAGGATACCCTTGAACGAGCTCAACACGGCGCTAGGCCCGATTCTGTCTTAAGAATATGATGGTGTGGCTGGGATATCGCCCGCCCCGTTGGGGGGCCGATGCCGGGGCCGCCAGGAGGACGGGGCTAACGCCAGACGGTTCGGCTAAGCCATGGCATAGAATGCATAGGATACCAATAATGGGTGCTTAACTACGCGTGGTTCTTCCTCTTCTACGAAAAGACTAGATGAAACGGAACGAAAGCAGATTCTCGAGCTAAGCAGAATGGGCTTCAGTCTGAATGTGATTTCCTCGAAATTGGGTCGAAGTAAGACTACGGTATACTATCACGTAAGAAAGAACTTCGGAAGAAGATATCTTCCGCTCAAGTTCGAACTCGAGCCAAATGCAGACCTCGGGGAATTCCTAGGGGCGTTCGCAAGTGATGGTAATTTCCAATCTGACAAGAAATCGCATCATTACCGAGTTACAATTGTGCTTTCAGAGGACCAAGCCATCTATGCCGAAGTCCTAACAGACAAGATGGAGAAGGTCTTGGGGAAAAGACCGAAGGTTTGGTCGTATCCCAAGCAACACACTGTTCGAATCACTATTCATGGCAGGGAGATTCTCGACTTCTTGAAACGGTTTCTGTTCTGGACTGGAAACAAGACTCATACCATAGCATTCAGACGCAAATCGCTAAATCTAGGCGACGCTTTTCGCCTTGGTATAATACGCGGGTTGATTGTGGGGGATGGTTCAGTTAACCTGAAGAACGCACGCGTTGAGTTTGCCGTTACCTCGAAGAGACTGGCCAAGCAGTACGCTGAGGTTCTCAAGTCATTTGGAATTGGTAGCCATTGGCATAGTTCGAAGAAGAGAATGCGCAGAGTCCCCCTTCACTCCGTAACTGTAAGAGGGACACGTGATCTAAGGGCACTCAAGGCAAGAATAGGTTTAACTGACCCTCTTCGGAGCAACTTGCTCGATAAGATTCTGGAGCGGCGTTGATCCAGTGGTTAGGATATAGGCTTCCCAAGCCTGTCGCGCGAGTTCGAATCCCGCACGCCGCACCAACATCTAAAAGTCCCTGAGTAAACACTATAAATGAAACCGCGGCTGCGCGCCATCGTGCAAAAGGACCTCCTGGACGGCATCGCGGCGAGGGTAAAGGAACTCGACGGCGGAGGCTACTCGAGGGTCTACATGAGCGGAGGCAGGGAGTACCCGACGGGCCTGCACGCGCTGGTGAGCAGGGTCCTGGACGCTTCGGGCATCGAGTACGGGACGGACGTGCCCATCTACACCGGGTCGCCAAGGCGAGCTGATTTTGCGATAGGCGACAGGCTGATTCTTGTCGGGGATGACCTGAGCGCCGAGGAGAGGAGGAAGGCCGCCCGCGCCGGGAGGGAGTGCGTGGTGATCTCGCAGAGCGACTCGCGCAGCGACGTCCTCGACTCCGGGACGCGGGTGCGCCGGTCGGGCGACCGCTCGAAAGAGAGGCTCCAGACGATCTTCCTCGACGACCCGTCGTTCAACTTCGACTACGCGCACATACTCCCCAAGACCGAGAAGTGCTCCGTGATGCACGGGCACACCTCGTCGGTGCTGGTCGAGCTCGCTGGCTCGCCCAGGGACGGGATGGTCGTCGACTTCAATGACGCCAAGCCGATAATCAGGGAGGCGGTCCGCGCCCTCGACCACAAGCTCTTCATCAGCAGCAGGTACGTCCTGGGCAGGGAGAAGGGGAGCGTTAGGATCGGCTTCGACACGGTGCATGGGAGGTTCGAGATGAAGGTGCCCACCAAGACCACCGTCCTCCTGGAGGAGGAGGCGACCGTGGAGAACCTGGCGCAGGAGTTGGTCCGGAGGATAGCCCCCAGGATGCCCGAGAACGTCGAGTCCGTCGGCGTCTACGTCTACGAAGGGCTGAACAAGGGGACCCACCTTCTCGCGCTCATCCATTCCAGAGAGGCAGAGCGTCGACGGAAGTAATAGTCCTCCTGTCGGGAGGCATCGACTCGGCCGCCTGCCTCTTCCTCTCGAAGAGGAAGGGGTACATCAACAGGGCCCTCACCATAAGGTTCCACGGCATGGCCAAGGGGGAACTGTGGGCCGCGAGGCGCCTGGGCGCCGCTGCGGGAGTCGAGGACCACAGGTTCTTCTCTATGCCCGAGCTGAGGGAGATCGGCGACATCGGTCCGCTCGAACGGCTCTCGGGGCTGCCCTCCACCTACATCCCCATGAAGAACTCGATCTACTACAACGTGGCCGCGGCCTTCGCGGAGGAGGTCGGGGCCTCCCGCGTCGCCGGGGGGCACAACAGGGAGGACAGGGCGGTCTTCGAGGACACCAGCGACGAGTTCTTCCGGAACCTGCAGCGGACCCTCAGGTCCGGCTCGGCCAGGCTCAGGGAGCAGGACTTTAGGATCTGGAGGCCGCTCAGGGCGATGAGCAAGGCCGAGGTCGTCGCCCTCGCTTCGAGGCTCGGGGTCCCCCTAGAGGACACCTGGAGCTGTCACAGGGCCGGGAGCGTCCACTGCTGGGAGTGCGACGGTTGCCTGGGGAGGGAGCGGGCGTTCCGCGAGGCGGGTGTCGTCGACCCTCTGAGAGCGTCCGGAGACCGAAAGGGTCTAAAACGGGTTCGCGCCGGCTAGATTCGTGCGTCGCGGAAAGGATCAGGACGAACGGGTTGCCAGGACTCAGTTAGTGGACGTCTTGGCCGACACCCAGAGCGAACCCTCCGAGGTGGTCGTAGACGCAGGCGTGTCCGACCTCCAGATCCTCTATCACAACGGCCAGACCTCGATACCGGTCTTCCTGACGATCCAGACCTCCACGGGCCTCCACAGGGGGGTCCACATGAGCAGGCTCGTCCACGCCGCCTCTGCGAAGGACGGGTCTGGCATCGAGGGGTGGCTGAAGTCGATCTGCCGGGAGGTGAACAGGACACAGCCGGGTTCCTGGGTCACATGCAGGTTCGAGATACCCTACTCAGACCAGTTTATTCCAGTCGCCATAAGGACGACCGAGAAGGGCGCCGTGAGATACCAGTTCAACGCCAAGGGGATGACCGCCTGTCCCTGCAGCAAGAAGATGATAGGGATTGGTCACATGCAGCGGGCAGAGATAACAATGGTCCTCGACAGGAAGGGCTCGCTGGACATGATGGAGACGATCGGGAAGGTGGAGGAGTGCTTCTCTGCCATGCCCACCGAGAAGATGAAGAGGGTCGAGGAGGCGAGGAAGATCCTCGAGGCCCAGGAGAACGGAAGGTTCGCCGAAGACCTCGTGAGGGAGTGCGCGAAGAGGTTCCCGAACTCGCTCTTCATCCGGGCCAGGTGCTTCGAGTCGATACACGCACACGACGCAGTAGCGACGTGGTCGAAGAAGGCCGGCTGGGCGCCTCTGCTCTGAGACGCGCTGGTTCTACTGGATCTCTTGCTGAGGCGCCGACGGAGTCGGCTCGGCCACCGGCTGCGGTGCCGGGACGGGTCCCGGAGCCGGAGCTGCGGCAACCGCTGCCACAGGCTTTGCTTCGGGCTTGGTCATGTAGCCGTTGTTCTCGAGCCACTCGGCGTGGTCCTTGATGTATCGCCAGATGATGTCAGCCTTCTTGTTGTCAAAGTCCCACGGCGAGACGAGGACGATGTCCCGCTCCCGGATCCACATCCGCCGCTTCATCTTCCCGCGGATCCTGCTGAGCCGAGTCATCCCGTCGACGCAGGCGACTATGACCTGGTTCCCTCCGGAGATCTTGACCACTCGGCCGAGGATCTCTCCCTGCTGCGGCATGACCAGTTCCTTCAGGTGCGCTTCGTTCAGGACCTTTCTCTTACCCAACTCAATCTCCTCACTTGGGAGTAGCACGCCCCGCACAGGCTCTTGAATGTTCTGGAATCCTCATTGAAGATGATGCTCGAGTGCGACCTGCAGACCATGCGCAGGCACTCCCCGCACTGGACCTTCGCCACGGAGTTGCAGTTGTAGCACTTCACCATCGAGAGCCCCTCCAGGATCCGCCCCTGCTCTCGTCGCTGTTGCTGTTGTTCCCGCGTCCGCTGTTGTTGTATCCTCCCCTCCCGCGGCCCCTGTTGCCGCTGCTGTAGCCCCGCCTTGCGCCGCCGCCGTGCCTCTGGTTCTGAAGCTCGGTTATCGTGCCCCTGGTGCTCACGTAGAAGTTGTGCTCCGCGTCCTCGGGACGCATCGGCTTGATCACGGCCTTTGTCAGGCCCATGATCCTCGCGAAGTCGGTGTCCTCCTCGTACGAGACCAGGGTGAATGCCTTGCCGGAGGCGCCGGCTCTGGCGGTCCTTCCGACCCTGTGGAAGTAGAGCACAGGGTCTTCGGGGACGTCGTAGTTTATGATGCAGTCGACCTGCGAGATGTCAATCCCCCTGCTCGCCACGTCGGTGGCCACCAGGACGTCTGCGTGGCCCGACCTGAAGACTCCCATCGAGTGGTCTCTCTGGTGCTGGCTCAGGTCCCCATGGAGCGGGACCGCGTTGATGTAGTTCCTCTGCAGCTCTTTCGCGAGCTTGTGGGCGCCGTACTTCGTCCTGCAGAATATGATGGCGCTCCTGGGCTTCTCCTTCTCCAGCAGGTCGAGGAGAACGCCCTGCTTGTCCTTCTGTTCAACCATGGCGTAGAACTGCTCCAGCGTGTCGACGGTGGGTTCGTCCGCAGAGACCAGTATCTTCTGTGCGTCGTGCATGTACTTGTTGGCGATGTCCATGATCCTCCTCGGCATCGTGGCCGAGAAGAGGCTCATCTGCCTCGGCTCGGGGACCGAGTCGAGGATGAACTCAATGTCCTCGATGAAGCCCATGTCGAGCATGGTATCCGCCTCGTCGAGTACTACGTACTTTACCCTGCTGAGGTCCAGACTTCCCCGCTTGAGGTGGTCCATTATCCTGCCCGGGGTACCGACCACGACGTGCACGCCCCGGTCGAGCGCCTCGAACTGGACGTTGATCGACTGGCCACCGTAGATGGTCACAAGCTTGATCCGGGTGAACGATGCGAGCTTCTTCAGCTCCGCGGTTATCTGGACCGCCAGCTCCCTTGTTGGGGCCAGCACGAGCGCCTGGACGTCCCAGGAGTCCTCGTTAATCTTCTGCAACAGCGGCAATCCGAACGCCGCCGTCTTTCCGCTTCCTGTCTTCGCCTGTCCTATCACGTTGCGGCCTGATAAAAGTGGGCCAATCGTGAGTTCCTGGATCGGGAATGGCTTCTCAAATCCAAGCGACTTCACACCCTTCAATATTTGAGGGTGCAAATCCATTTCTTCGAAACTGTTCATTTTCTTTTGTTTTCCACGGCAATTCGACGTCAGAGAATCAGAGCGTAATCGTCCTGAATCAACAAGACTGCGACTTGCAGTAACTATTTATTCCCAAGATGCGCTATTTAAGCGTATCACTGCCCGCGG
>PLUF01000102.1 GCA_003164815.1 Candidatus Gagatemarchaeum stordalenia | reverse complement strand
TCCTCCACCATAGAGCTCAGCTTCCTCGCGAAGGGTATCTGCTTGAGGGCGAGGGAGATGGGGAACCCAATGACCATGACCGTAATGAGCCAGATCCGGATGACGCCGAGGAAGATGGTCATGAGATAGACGATGAGGGCGACTATCCAGCCTGCAACGCTCGTTATCGGCGAGACGAGAAGACCCCATATTCCGCCTCCCTGCGCCCACGAGAGCAGCTTGCCCCAGACCAGGCTGACCTGCAGGCTATAGTCGGTGTAGGGCAGGTTCGGACCCGCAATGATGGTCATGTCGAGATAGTTCGTCAGGAGGGCGATGTTGTTGTAGATGACCGGGAAGAGGAGTATGAAGAGGACGGCAATCACGAAGTCGAGGACGACGTTCTTTCTCTCGTCTCCCGTGTACGACTTGTTCGCGAGGGCGACGAGGAACCCTCCCCCGGCGAGGATTATTGCGATGATGAAGATGAAATCGTAGAATCCCTGCAAAGGAAGTCCACAGGGAGATGTCGTCGGGGCGCAGTGGACGGTCGTGCCCAGGGTCGTCTCGTTGAACATGGGCATCTCCATGACCAGCTGGAACATCTGGGTGCTCCCGCCGGTCACTGAAACCGTCACCGTGGAGTTCGCGAGGACGCACGGCCCCCCGGTGCAGCCGGGCTGGTTCGAAGCGGCCACCCAATACGTGTAACCGTCTATGACGGGCTGGCAGAAGTTAGAGTCGACCTGCGGGTTGCTGGCCGAGGATTGGCTCTGGCTCGGGAAGCTCAAGGGGTTCGGGCTGAAATCCCCCTGCGTGAGGGTCAGAGTCTGCGTCTCGGGCTTGTCCGTCGCCTTGTCGTGGCCGTAGATCGTCATCGAGCCTGTGAGGTACACGTTCCCTGAGTAGGTCCCAGACAGCCCCACCCCGCCGCTCGCCTGGTAGTAGCCATGGGAGGGGAAGAGAGGGACCCCACAGCCGAAGGGGCTGACAGCGTTCAGGTTAATGCTCGGGGAGAGGTTCAAGGACCCGGGCCCGCTGGCAAGTACCGAGGGGATTGCGAAAGAGGCGAGGAGGATGATGAAGACTGCGAGGCGCGCGCTCTTCCTGTAGTAAGATGCGACCTGCCTGACGATCTTCCTGATGGTCATCTCTCAAGAACCGTTCTGGTGGATAAAAGAAGGGGAAGGGAGGGCGCGCTCCTCCCGCTGTCCCGCCTAGTCCTCCCTGGTCACGAGCAGGCTTCCGACCAGCCTGATCGCCTCGATCACGGTCACTATCGCGACAATGAAGAGGAGCGCTGTGTTCAGCACCGTCAGCAGCACCGTCGGGAGCGTCGGCCCTCCAGGCAGCCAGAGGGCGCTCACGCCGTTGGCTGAGCATGCGGCGGCTGAGCACGCCGCTATGCCGTATCCCACGACCGGCAGAGATGCGGCTCCCGCTGCGTTCGCCAGTATGTAGACGAAGAACTGGACAATCAGCGGGACCGAGAGCGCCACGAGGAGGATGATTATCCTCTCGCGGGTCTGTCCGAGGGTGTTTGCGCTTCTAGAACTCATGTCATTCTTGGCGGGGCCAGCTTAAAACACAAGATTCCCGCACAAGCTGAGCGAACCTCACCCGGCCCAGAATCACAACAGGAGAAGCGCGGGCGAGCGAGATTCCCGGATTACGGCTCACTACGCTTTTATGTCCCCTTGGCTGGGTGAATCAAAGCGGATAGGCCGATGAGAAGAACGATTCTCTTTGTGTCCATGTTAATGGTCTCCGTCGTAGCGCTGCTCCTTGTCGTGCTATGGTACCTGACGTCGTACCAGGCTGGCTCTGGCTCACTCGGCGGGATGATGCAGCAGATGATGGGGGGCCAGTCCGGGGTAGGCGGCACAGTCGCATCGATGCCGGCGTACGTCTGGACCTCAGTCGCTGCGCTCTCAATCCTGTCTGTAGTCGGGGTGGCAGGACTGGTGTACTACCTCGCATACCCTGAGATCAAGACGGGTGCCCCATCCTTCGCGACTCCTGTGGCAGCAGCATCCGTGCCACCCAACCAGATATCAGCCAAGGAGAACTGGGAGACGGTCGTCCGCACTTCGAATCCAGAGGAGAAGAAGGTCCTGGAGGTCCTCGCAGGACACGGGGGGACATACCTGCAGAAGTTCATCGTCAAGGAATCGGGGCTCAGCAAGCTGAAGACGCACAGGATAGTCTCCCGCTTCGCAGAGAGGGGTATTGTGAGCGCCTCCAAGAGCGGGAACACCAACGAGGTCTCTCTGTCGCCATGGCTGAAGCATGACCTTCCGGCGAAGCACCAGACGTCGTAATTGCATGGTATCCTTCGCGTTCTTAGCATTCTTGCATGAATTCGGTTTCAAAAGCGCGTGAAACCGTTTCAGGGTTTCGTTTCAGCGAACCACCATAATCCCGCCATGGGTAGTATACGCCGTGCATCAAAAATGAACACAACAGAAAAGGCAGTCGTCGTCGGACTGGGGCTCGTGGTAGCCTTCGGGCTATTCGCGGGAGCAGCATTCGGACTCACGGGGCAGACGTCGGCCACGAATCAAAGAGGAGGAGGAGGGATGATGGGACTTGGCTCGAACGCGGCAACCACTGCGTCAACTCACTCGGGCGGGATGATGGGAGGGATGTGGCGGATGATGGGGGACCATGGCCTAGTGGCCAACGGAGGCAGCTTCTTCATGAGTTGCATCCAGTACATGGCCAACTATTTCGGCATCGGGGCGAACGGAACCGCTAGCTGAAGAAGTGATTGAAGTGGTCGACCGCGGATTCCGACGCTCCGCCTTTCTGGCTGCCTCCAGAACTGCCGAGACGAGAACGAGCGTGAACTTAGGGACCTGCTGGGGCAAGAGCTTGACATTCGTAAAGCCGAGCGTTCATATAGAAAGGAAGATGGGCTACCCCAATTTCATGAAAGTAGTCTGTACAATGAAGTTGGACCAGAACGCAGGAGGGGACAGCAACTGAAGCGCGCTGGAGTCTCAACAACGTGGCCGGGTCTTCTCAGGCGAAAGCGGAAGCCCGGAGTTTCTAATTCCATCTTTGCGGTAGTGATCATAGTCATCATCGCGGTTGCCGCGGTCGCCGCTTATGGCGCCTACGACCTGGGAGGGGGTGGCACCAAGACGGTGACCGGTAGCAATACCCAATCCAGCGCGACTACCACTTCCACAGGCTCAGGGACGACGACCAGCAGCTCCAGCACCGCCGCCACAGGTCTTCCGAGCGGGGCCATCTCCATCAGTGACGCCATGGCGCTCATGCAGGCCCCGCTAGCGGGCGCGAGTGTCTCCCAGAGCAGCAACTCGATTACGTTCACCTCTTCGTCCAGCATCAGCATAGCGGCGTTCGCCATGACGCAGGAGAACGCCACTCGCTCGACCGGGATGCACCCGCCCTCGTACGCCCAGGGTGATGTCTTCGTCATCGGTGGGCTGATCGACCCGACGCTGTACGTCCCGACTGGCTCGGACGTGACTTTCACCATAGTCAACATGGACAATGCCATGTACAACGACCTGGTGGTCTCCACTGTCGGGCCGCCCTTCGCCTCCAACATGAGCCAGTACATGACGTGGAGCGGGTACGGCATGGGAATGATGGCAAGCAGCGGCTTCCAGGGACTCCTCTACATGATGTCCGTCCTCAGCCCCGCCAATTACGCTGGCGGATGGATGTTCACGTACTCGTACACGGTCACGATCCCTAGCTATGCGAACCTCTGGTACGTCTGCACCTATCCTGGACACGGCATGGGAGGCATGTGGGGAGAGATCGTGACGAGCGGATCGACCACCGGCACCACCACCCCGAGCACTAGCGCAACCAAGACAACGGTGAGCAGCACGTCTGCTACCTCTTCCGTAACCTCCAGCACATCATCTAGCACCCACACCACGTCTACCTCGACGAGCCTTCCACCGGGGACGATGTCGATCAGCGCCGCCCAGACGCTCCTGAAGACTCCACCGGTCGGCGCGACCGTCTCGAAGAGCACAGACTCGATAACTTGGACCTCGCTCAACATCAACATAACCGCGTTCGCCATAATGCCCGACAACGCGACGAACCTGACGGGCATGCAGCCGCCATCGTACGCGAAGGACGACGTCTTCGTCATAGGCGGCCTGATAGACCCCACGCTCTACATACCTAAGGGCGCCACCGTCCACATGACCGTCGTCAACCTCGACGACGACATGTACCACGATTTCGTCGTGACTACCCTGAGCCCTCCCTATCCATACATGATGATGCAGGGGATGATGTGGGGAGGAGACTTCCTCTACATGATGCCGGTCCTTAGCCCGGCGAACTACGCCGCCGGCTGGGCGCCCTACTACTCCTACACAGTCACGATCCCGAGCGCGACCAACCTCTGGTACCTCTGCACCTATCCGGGACACGCCGAGAGCGGCATGTACGGAGCAATCATCACGACATAACAGCCTCGCTCGAGAGAACGAGGCTGCCTTCATTCTCTCCGGCTTGCCTAGCTTGGGCCGCCCGAGAGAGCTAACCTTGCCAGCAACAGCAGACCTCACGGGTACAGTGAGGACAATCACCCGCGGACCTCGCGGTTCTGCACTCTTGAGGGGCGCAGCCGCAGTCAGCGCATTTGATAACCATCGCCGGTCACGTAATTGGCATACCCTGCTTCCTTAATTGCCTTCTTGATCTCGTTGACGCCGAGCTTCGACTCGTCGTAGTCGACGAAGACCTTGTCCAGCATGATGGCGCTTCCCACCCTCTCGATGCCGTCCACCTTTCTCAGCTTCTTCTCTATGGCGAGGCCGCAGGTCGCGCAATCCATGTTCCTTACCGAGAATACGGCCCTCTTGGCTTTCCTCTCTTTCTTCTCGCTCAAGCTTTCTCACCGAAATCCGCCTCGAACCTGAAGAGGAGCAGCGAGTTGCTCAGGACCGTGACCGAGCTCACGGCCATCGCGCCCGCCGCCAGGAAGGGCAGGACGGTGTAGACATGGGCCCCGAAGGCCGGTACGAGCGCCCCCGCTGCCACGGGAATCAGGACCACGTTGTATGCGAAGGCCCAGAACAGGTTCTGCTTGATCTTCGAGAGCGTCTTCCGGCTGAGTTTGAGCGCAGTGACTACGTTCCGGAGGTCGTCCTTGATCAGAACGATCCCGCCCGTCTCCTTCGCGATGTCGGTCCCGCTGCCGATCGCTATCCCGACGTCAGCCTTGGCCAGAGCTGGCGCGTCGTTGATGCCGTCGCCCACCATGGCGACCACTCGTCCCTCCTTTTGCAGGGATTCTATTGTCTCCTCCTTTTGCTGTGGGAGAACCTCTGCGACGAACTTGTCAATCCCGATTTCCCGTGCGATTGCGGCAGCCGTCCTAGAGTTATCCCCGGTCAGCATCACCACCTGAACTCCCATTCCTTTCAGGGCCTCTACGGTCGCCTTGGCTGAGGGCTTCACCGTATCCGCGACGGCAATGATCCCTTCGACCTTGCCATCTAGAGATACGATCATGGCGGTCTTCCCTTCCCCCTCAAGTTTGATGAGTTCGGGCTCCACCATCGAGAGGTCTCCGCCACTCTCTGTGACGAGTCGCCTGTTACCCAGCAGGACGGTCCTGCCGTCCAACCTGGCCTTGACGCCCTTCCCAGCGACAGCCTCGAAGTCCTGCGGTTCGACTAGGCCGATTGAGCGGCTCTTCGCCTCATTGATGATGGCCTGACCCAGCGGGTGTTCGGAACCCTTCTCTACCGAGCCCGCCAGACGCAGAAGCTTGTCCGAACTGAGAGTACCAGTGGGAACGACATCGGTTACCGACGGTTTGCCGACCGTAAGCGTCCCTGTTTTGTCGAAGATCACGGAGTCGACCTTGCTGGCAAGCTCCAGGTACTCGCCTCCTTTGATCAGGACTCCGCTCTGGGCGCCCTTGCTGGTGCCCACGAGGAGAGCTGCTGGGGTGGCGATTCCGAGGGCACACGGGCAGGATATCACCACGACCGAGACGAAGACGAGCATGGAGAAGCCGAACCCAATGTGGCCGAAGAAGTACCATGACAGGCTGGCGACCGTAGCCGTTGCGATGACTACGGGAACGAAATAGGACGCAATCCTGTCTGCGAGCCTCTGAATTGGCGCCTTCCCAACCTGCGCCTCCTCTACCAACTTGACGATCTGGGAGAGTGCGGTGTCCTGGCCCACCTTGTCCGCTCTCAGCTTCAGAAGACCGGACTTGTTGCTCGTAGCTCCTATGACCTCGTCCCCCACCGACTTTTCGGCGGGGATGCTCTCGCCCGTGATCATCGACTCGTCGATGGCCGACCTCCCCTCCACGATGATCGCGTCCACGGGTATCTTCTCCCCCGGTCTGACGACCAGCGCGTCTCCGACCTTGACCTGCTCGATTGGAACGTCGACCTCTGCGCCGCTCTCGTCGATTCTGTGGGCCACGGTCGGCTGGAGGTCTACGAGCTTCCTCACCGCCGCGGAGGCCCTACTCTTCGTGACGTGCTCGAGATATCGGCCAGTCAGTATCAGGGTGATTATGATCGCTGAGGTGTCGAAGTAGACGCCCGACGAGGGGAAGAACCCTGGAGCGAAGGTTACGACCGTCGAGTAGGCCCAAGCGGCAGAGGTGCCGAGCGCGATGAGGACGTCCATGTTCCCCATCCTGCTCTTGATGCTATCGTAGACTCCCCGGTAGAATCTCCAGCCGACGATGAACTGGATCGGTGTGTCGAGGGCGAAGAGGACGTAGTAGGAGGACTGCGAGGGGAGTGGAGAGACGTAGGTGAAGAGCAGTATCGGGATCGAGAGGAGCGCCGAGGCGAGGACCTCGATTCTGAGCTTCCGGAGCTCCTTCTCCGGCGCGAGGAACTCGTGCATGCAGGACTCGCTGCAGAAGTAGTACGTGACGCCCCTGACTTCAGCCTTAAGCGCGGCGGTGGCTTCGTCGACGTACATTCCGCAGATTGGGTCCGAAGCCATGAAATTTGATGGTCGGATGCTGCGTCTTAAACCAGCGTCTTTACGAACGTTAAGCCTATAATGCTTGGAGCTTGCGAGTTATCTTCGCAAGCCTCTTGCCGTGCTCTGCGAGATACTCCTTCCTGCAGGTCTTGCAGCAGAAGTAGTAGTGGGAGGGGCCTGCTGAGATGGTGTAGGGCCTGCTGCTGGTCACATCCCCTCCGCAGTAGTCGCACTTGAGGTTCATGACCATTGTGCCTGGAAGAAGAGAGGGAGGCTCTTCCTTGACCGTACTTGTTATGATCTGGTTCGATGTCACCTCAACGCCCCGCTTCTTCAGGACATTCTCTGTCAGGAAAGACTGAAGACTCTGGACGTCGCTCAGGGTCACCTTCATGGTGATGCTCTGTCCCGTGGTCATGTAGACCGCTTCCACCTCCCGCATCTTCGCTAGGTCCTCAGCGAGTCTCTGCACCGAAGCGGACCCCGACTTGAGCGTCACCAAGGCCGTCACCCCTCGGTTGACCGAATCTCCGGAGAGTATGGGGATGAACTTCTTGATGAGACCAGCCTTCGTCATCCTTGCGATTCGGGACGAGACCGTGGGGGTGGTGAGGGAGGTCTTCTGCGCTATCTGCCTGAACGAGGCCCGCCCGTCCTCCATGAGGACCTCGAGTATCTTGGTGTCGATAGCATCCGGCTTCACGAGAAGTGCGAGGCACCACCGCAATAAAAGCTTGCCATTCGTAAAGACGAGCTTTCATATAGGAAGGGAGAGGCTCCATCCTAAAGATATCCATGATGAAGGACCCAGTCTGTGGAATGAAGGTGGACGAGAAGACGGCGAAGCTCAAGTCCGAGCATGAAGGCAAGACGTTCTACTTCTGCTCCTCTGCGTGCAAGAGCGCATTCGACAAGGACCCACACAAGTACGGCCATCCGAAGTAGATCTTGCGTCAGAGTCTAGGTCGCGGCATTCCCGATGTCGTTTGGAGCAACTTCGTCTTCCTCATGTCAGTCTTGCGGCTGTGCTATGAATTCATGCGCAAGCTGCCAGACCACTGCCGATTGCTCTAACTGCTCCTCCTGCTGCTGTGCTCCGGCTCATCAATCGTGGAGGCGTATGAGGATTGGGACTGGCATCAAGGTCGAGTATCTCAGCTCCGCGTGGATGATAGTCGAGGCCCTGGGTTCGGTAGGATTCGGCCTGGTGGCGGGAAGCTTTGCGTTGCTCGCATTTGGATCCGACAGCCTCATAGAGCTTATCTCGGGTTTTGCGGTCCTGAGTCATCTTCGGAAAGATGTCGCCGGCTCCGAGATTGAGAGCAGACGAACGGAACTACTGACCACCGGATTGCTCTTTGCCCTCATTCCTGTCATCGGTTTGGGCGCCGTCTACTCATACTCCTCAGGGCTAAGACCCGAAGGTTCGCCCCTCGGAATCGCAATCGCGATTGGGGCGGTCGTAATCATGCCCTACCTCTGGTGGCAGAAGAAGAGGATAGGAAAGGAGACGAGGAACCTGCCCCTCTCGATCGACGCAGTGGAGTCGGTCACCTGCCTCTTCATGGCGGTTGCCCTGCTGGGCGGCCTTCTTGCCGAGTACTTTCTCGGGTTCTGGTGGGCTGACTATCTTGCTACGGCCGTGATACTCGTATTCGTGACGAGAGAAGCAATCGAATCCCATCGCGAACTACACGAGGAAGTGTAGGTTCAATAAAGTAAGCTCTGCGTTGAAGTCTATCGGCTCGTTATCCTCTTCTCGCCCAGCTAGAATGTTGAATTGATTGTTTGAGGGTGATGTCCAACCTGTTTTAAGGCTCTGACGGTTCACATCTCGAATGTCCGAATCCATCTGGTGGCCCGATGAAGCATGGTATGAGAGGAAGTCCCTTCCTTTGGGATTCATCACGCTCTCTTTCCGGCAGCTCGGAACGATACTGCTCTCGTTAGGCGCAGCCTTCTTCGTCTCGCTCCATTTCAACTTCCCGATAGCTGGCGCAAGTTTCGGAGGGAGAGCGGCTGTCTTCTGCGTCGTCTTCGGCGTCGGGTACTTCATCTCGAGCAGGCCAGTCAGGCTCGTGCCCACCGAACTCCAGCTTGCCTATGTCATCAGAACCAAGGGGTTGGTGAAGTTCAGGGCAATCCTGCGAGGTCGAAATGCCGAGGAGAGCAAGCAGGAGATCGAGAACCGGGAACCTGCGGTCCAAGAGATGCTCGTAGAGGACTTCAAGGCCCCTGTTCCCCTGGTCGTTTCGGAAACCGTCAGCCAGGTGGAGCACGAGGCGAGAGCTCAGCTCCTCCTCGACGAGCAGCTGAGAGGCGAGGATCTCGTATCGCCACAGCGGCCAAGGTTCAGGTTCGTCTTCAGACCTCTGCCCGAAGATATCGGGACGCATGACCTGACTGTGAGGCTCGAAGGGTCGGCAGTGCCGCTCCTCATGATGCGCCTCTCGATTAAGGGCAGGAGCACCGAGGCCAACGAGGCAATCGTGAGGATCGGGTGATCATCGAGATGACGAAAGACAAGAGCGCGCATGCCGTTCATCCCTCAGTGGTCTACGAGCTCAGGTCGGTCAACCTCGCCAGCCTTCCCGAGAAGGAGCAGGGCTCGGTGCTCGACAGGTTCGCATCGTTCCTCGACTCCCTGACCGAGCCGATTTCCTTCCACATAGTGCAGGACGAGAGGGAGGTCGAATCAATCGGTGCCGTCTACAGGATCCCGTACAGGAGGTTCTTCCTCAGGACTGAATCTCAGGTGGATTCTCTGGTTGCGACGCTCGGCACCAGGATGACGCGGGTCCATGGACTCCCTGCAATCACCCCTCGTGCGGTTCATCCAAAGTTCATAGAAGACTCGGTGGGAGAGTTCGTCCAGACGTATGCGGTAACCCGCCTCGGAGGCAACTTAGCACCCGGCTTTCTGGCGCAACTCTACCAGATTGCTCACTCGATCGTCGTAGACGTCGACCCGGTGGGAATCTACGACGCCAAGAAGACAGTCAGGTCATACGCCCGCTCGCTCGGCTCGAGGCTGATTCTAAGGCAGAACGAGGGCAGGTCGCTGGATCCGGAGGAACAGGCAGAGTTCGAGAGGGCGAGCAGAGCCGCCCAGCTCATCGGCGCGGGGAAGGAGAGACTGTTCAGGACGCGCATACGGGTTGTCCTGCGTGAAAGGACGTTGGGCGACCTCGTCGAGAGCAGGAAGAAGCTCAGGCAGCTCGTCGGCGGGATGGTTGGGCGGGTCGACTCTCCGTCATACTTCCAGGAACCCCTCCTCACGGGTGTAGGTCCGAAGTACTCGACCGGGAGGTGGTTCTTCGTCACCACATCGGGCGCTCTGAACCTCTTCCCCTTCTGCGGCCTCGATATCGTCGACCCTTCGGGAGCATTCTTCGGGCAGAACTTGCAAACTGGGAACGCCATCCTCTACGACGTCTACGAGAAGGAGAACTACAACATAGCCGTGATGGGCATGACCGGCCTGGGCAAGTCCACGCTGGTGAAGACGCTGATGTCGAGGATGGCCCTCCTCAACGAGGACCTGATGCTCTACGCCTTCGACAGCATAGTCTCCCCCGAGTACGCGGTCGGCCCGGACGGGACCTACGAGAGCTCGTTCGCGGGCATCACCAAGTGCCACGTCCACAGGTTCGACCCCAAGGTCGGGGCGGGCCTGGATCCCTTCCGCGTCTTCGGCGACGGCGACCTCGCGGCCAGATTCATCGGCGACATCCTCGACCTTCCCAAGGGGGAGGACCTCGACGAGCTCCACCTCGCCTCGAGGAAGGTCTCGAACGTCCAGGAGTTGTATTCCGTCGTACCTCAGAGCCTGAGGAAGAAGCTCGAAGCCCGCCTCCCTCCCTACGAGTTCCTCTTCAGGGGAGAAACGACGTTCTACGACAAGATGGTCTTCGTCCTGAACGACATCGAGAGCCCGGAGCTGAGGGACGCGGCGCTGTTTCTGTCCTTGTCGGCCGTTTGGAGCCTGATCACTAGGCCTGAGAACGACGGTAGGAGGAAGGCGGTGGTCATCGACGAGGGATGGGCGCTCGTGGAGAAGAGACCAGGCACGGGCAAGCCCTACTTTCCCATGGCCGTGGACTACGTCCCCAAGATCGCGAGGACTGGGAGGCACTACAGGACGTGCTTCCTCATCGCTACGCAGCTCGTCTCGGACTTCATGGGGAGGGGGAACGAGGTCGGCCCTGGCAGGGAGATGGTCGAGAGCTGCGCGACCAAGATAGTCCTGAGGCAGGACGAGGCTGCAAGCGCGACCCTGAAGGAGGCGTTCAGGCTGAGCGAGGTGGAGGAGAAGTTCATCGTGAATGCTAGGATTGGGCAGGGAATCTTGGTGACTCCCGAAGGACGACTGCCTTTCTATAACATATTGAGTGAGGAAGAGAAGAGGTTGTTTACCACGAAGCCGAGAGAAGTTACCACTTAGGGTCCATTGCGTCTTGTTCGGGGCACCTCGTCCATAAGTCACGAGGAGTCATGGATCTCAGTATTGAGTTCTCAGAAGCCTCGGGTCCCCCTTGGGCAGCCTGGAATCCCCGCCCGCACCTTTGGACCATTTGGTCTCGGGACGCGTCACGTTCCAATTCTCCACATACACGTTCCTGACCAGAACCATCTTGTTGCACGACTTGCAGGTGACGGAGATATCGAAATGCTTGGCACGTTTCAAGACAACCTCTAGGTGTTCGCATTCCTCATTGATTTCTCCAATTGCCTCCTTGGCTGGCAAGCCTAAAATCGAGATAGACTTCGCCTTTCGTATTCTACGTCGGCAATTCCTGTCGCGGCAGAAGACGTAGAGCATCGGGCCATGTCTGCTGCTCGAGACGACCAGAGAGCTGTGGATTTGATGGGGTTTCGACTCCGCCTGCTCCACAACCGCGCTCCGCTGCCAGTCTGGGACGGGTGAGGGCTCATTGGAAAGTAGGGTTTGTCTCATTTGTTTCAGATTCTTGATCTTGGCGCTGTGCTGCTCGAAACCAATCCTGGCCTTCACGTCACTTGGATTGGCGAGCAGACTCTCGGCCTGTCGGAGCCTTGCCGACTTTTCGCGGTGTAGTCTCATTTTGATTCTCTTGAGGTCGCGACGACCTGCTCCCCTACTGCCCATGTTCCGAGAGACCAGGAGCCGTCTCATAAGCAAGATGACTGGCCTGAATTAGGTTCCGCGTGATAGGTCGTGCATAGATCATCTCGCCCACCTTCTGGATATTTTAACCAAAAAGTAGGACTCGACCACAAGGAACCCGAAGAAGGTTATCAGGAAGTACTTCTCGTTCGGCGGTGCAGTAACGAAATCAGGTGGCGCTCTCGGTGGCTGTCGCGTGCTCTGCTGCACCAATGAGGTCGATGAAGACCACGGGAGCCTCTCCCACGGTCCATGCGTCGTGACCCGGAGGCACATCGAAAGCGTCGCCTGGCCCCACGTCCAACTTCTTGCCGTCGCTCATGGAGAAACCCATTGCTCCCGAGATGACATACCCGACGTGTCGGACTTCGCACGTGTCTGTCTTCATTATCGGCTTCATCGAGGTGGTCCACCTCCAGCCCGGCTCGAGAGTGCGCAGTCCAAACGGGAAGCCGCCCATGATGAAGAGCTGGAGTTTCGCCTTGGGCGTCACCTTCGTCTGGTCAGGAATATTGACGTTCGTCTTGACCGCCGGCATCCCCTTCACTCCCATGCCCCTCCTCCTGACCACCCGCCCTATGCGCACAACTAATCTCGTGTAGTTCTTCTCCTTTGTCACCCCAACGACACTGTTGCCGCTCTTCTTCGCCCAGGCCCTGACGTCCTTCTCGATGTCGGGCTCGGTCGCCCGAAGCTCGATCACGTCTCCGACCTTAGCCGTCCGCCACGCCTTCGTCAGGTCCATGAGAGGTGTTGGGGGACACCAATTCCCGCGGGACTCGACAACGGTGCGGATTTCGCTCTCAGATTCGTTCTTCATTTTCGATTCACAGTCCATTTATCAGACAGAGTACAACTTCGAGTGGCGGCGACCTGCTGCTAGTTAGTTTCTGCCATGCGGGCCTCAAGCTCCTTGAGCCTTCGTTCTAGGATTCTCTTCTCCTCTTCTAGATATTCGCGACTGTCCCTAGCAGCCGGCTCCTGCCAGCATCTTCGCCCAGGACCGTAACTTCTCGGATAGTGATGCCCTCCGTGGCAACCCCATTCTTCGTCGCAGTGTCCACACATTTTCTCTCACTTCCCCCAGAGAGGGTGGAATCAGGTGTTTATTAACATATCAATAGATGCCTTTATAATCATATCTTTTGATATATGCGTGGTCGCAACATGGACAAACACGAGGGTCACCACAATGGACACCATGGCTTGGGGCATATGGGTAGCGGGATGGGCATGGGCTTCGGCGCGAGGCGCGGCGAGTTCCGGTTCCTTATCCTTATGGCCCTGAGCCAGAAGCCGATGCACGGGTACGCCCTCATCCAGGACATCGGTAGGACCTACCAGCGTCCCGTCAGTCCAGGAATCGTGTATCCCGCACTGCACGAACATGAGGATATGGGGTTCGTGGTCGTTGAGGAGAAGGATGGCAAGAAGGTCTACTCGATAACAAAGGAAGGAGAGGACTACCTCAAGGAGAACGAAGAAGTCGTCGACCGGCTGAAGGCGGGGCAGGAGTATGCCGGGAAGGTGGGGCAGTTCAACTTCATGAGGGACATCCGAGACATCCAAGCGATGATCATGATGAACGCCGACTACGTCGACAAGGGGAAGATGGAGAAGATAGAGGCGATACTCACTGAGGCGAAGAGGAAGGTGGCCACGATTGTCTACCAGTGAGAGGGGAGCGGGCGGCGTCAAGATCGGAGTGGCAACCGACGACGGGGAAACGGTCTCGCCCCACTTCGGGATGGCGCAGTTCTATCTAGTCTTCGAGATAGGAGACGGCGTGATTAAAGGGAGGGAGATGAGGCCGAAGAAATGGCATCAGCATCACGGAGAAGGGCAGGCAGACGGCGGGACGATACGCGAAGGTGACAGCGAGCATCACGCCCATGGGGAGATGCTCTCCAACGTCAAGGATTGCGAGGCGCTCGTTGCAAGAGGAATGGGGCGACCAATGTACGACAGCATCCTTCAGATGGGGATCAAGCCGTATGTGACAAAGATTGCACGAGCTGAAGAAGTCGTGGACGCTTACATCAACGGGACGCTGGACAACCAGGCGGTGACCTAGCCACGAAGGAAGCGGTCTTCAGGCCCATCGGGGTCGTGCACACGAGCGCGACGATTGACGAGATAAGGAGCCATGCCACCGGGCTCGAGTCCGTGGTCGAGGTGTTCGCTGAGTTCGAGCCCGCACTCGAGGGGCTGGACGGGTTCTCCCACATCTTCGTCCTGGGGTACTTCGACCGGCTCAGGCCGGAGCAGATCGGACCCCTCAAGGTGAAGCCGAAGGCATTCGTGTGGATGGGCCTGAAGCTAGAAGAGCTCCCGACCGTGGGCGTATTCTCCCTCGACTCGCCGACCCGTCCGAACCCGATCGGCCTATCGCTCGTCCCCCTCCTTAGCAGGGAGAGGAACAGGCTCCTCGTCTCGGGGTTGGACTACTTCGACGGCACACCGGTCCTCGACATCAAACCGTACCAGTCAAACTACCGCGTCGAAGAGTACAGGCTCCCGGAGTGGCGCACGAAGTTGTTGGAGAAGGCCGGGGAAAGATGCCCGTCGTGAGCCTCTCACTCCCCAAACAGATGATCAAAGAATTGGACGAGGTTCAGGAATCCTTAGGTTTCGCGGGGAGGTCCGAGCTAGTGAGGTCCGCAGTCCGACTTCTCCTCCAGGATGTCAATGCGAGGAACGCGTTGCCCGACGAGGCGGTGGCTGTGCTCGTCGTCACGCACGCGAGGGAGAATGAGCAGCCTGTGAGTCGTATCAGACACGCACACCTTGACATCATCGAGGCGCACATCCACGGTCAGGGTTTGCGCAAGGATTGCGTGGAACTCTTCCTCCTTGAGGGTCCGGGTCCCAAGATCGCTTCGATGACGAACGAATTCCGGAAGGAAGATGACATGCGGACCGTCAAGCTGGTCACGGTGTGATGAAGAAAGATAATTCTTGATGGGATGAATCTGACGCTGAATCCATGTCCCCATCAATCCCCTGAAGGGTGAACTCGCAGTGGTTGTGCACGGGGTCATCCGAACGAGGGATGCAACGCTGCTCCTTCAGGGGACTCTGTTTCTCGTCCTAGGCGTGGCCGTCTCCTACCTGGGGTACGCGTCGAGCACCGCCCTCTTCAACATGGATGAGGTGATCGGCCCCGCGCTCTTCTGGTATGCCGTCGTTATGCTCCTACTGGCCTTCCCACTCCGAGACGCCGCGAAGGTGTGTTATCGCGGCCTCCGCACGAGACTGGGGGCCGCGGTCTTCTGGCCGTTCCTCGCGATTCACTTGTTCATCTACGGGTTCCTTCTTGAGGTGATACTAGCCTCGGTCTACGGGGTCGTCTTTGCTCTGTCGCCGAGCCTGACCGTGGCGACGGAGGTATTCATGCCTCCGTCTGCCCTCAACGCCCTTTTCGACTTGAGCTTCAACCCCTCGATCTCGTTCACTCTGCCGCCCGTGCTCTCGGGGGCTCTCAGCTTCTACGGCTTCGCTGTCGCCATCCTGGTCGGCGTCCTCGTCCTGGCCAACGTCACGAAGACGGTCGAACTCGGAAGGCTTTGCACGCTGGGAAGGAAGGCGAGGTCCTACTTCCTCGTGCCTGCGCTCGGACTGGTGCTGGGGGCTTCCTGCTGCGTCTCCGTCCCCGCTCTGGTCTCGTATGCGTTTCCTTCGGTTGGAGCAGCCCCGTCGTTCAACTGGGTCTACAACGCGTCATACTTCTTCTTCCCCGCTTTCGCTGTTGTCATCCTCCACCTGAACGCAACCTCCATCGACCGGATTTCGGCCAACCTGAGGGCTGGATCAGGCTAGGGCCGCAGTCTGAGCTGTCATCTCGTCGCCTCGATGTGGAGGAATGTGGATTTGATGGTTAGCCCATCGGCATCCGTTCCCGCTGACAAACGGAATCTTCCACCTTACGCCATGCCCGAAAGACCCAGACTCTCCAAAGCATGATCTCAGAAAATGCTTCTCCAGCCGGGCGAGTGACATTTGCTGTGAATCCCATCGGGCCCGCTATCTTAGTTTCCTTCATTTTTGACTTCGTTTCGCTATCTTCCCCAGGAAGTAGAGCCCGACCACGAGGAACCCGAAGAAGGTCATCAGGAAGTACTCCTCGTCCGGCGGCGGAGGTGTGTGGGCGGCGTTGTCGTAGGTCTGGAATACGCTGCTCACTCCCCAAGAGTTGGTCATCCCGAACTGGTACGTCCCGTTCACGCTCATCCGAAACGACAGCTCATAGAATCCGTAGTATCCCGAAGGGGAAGGCGGTTCCGTGTTCGGGGTCAGCGAATCATTGACGATCAGGTCCCCGCTCGGGTCCTTCACCCAGAGATTCGTCACCCCTCCTGTCTGCGGTCCCATGAGGACCATCGCCTGGAAGTCTGTCTGCTCGTTCTGTGCGTTCAGCAGCTTCGCTCCGCCACCGCCGAGGTTCGCGTAGATCGTGCTGTTCCCACCGTAGAGGAAGCCGTACACGCTGCTCAGGTTCCCCGGCTCGTAGGTAATCGGCGATATGAAGCTCGGAGAGCTCTCGTTGTAGTCCCATGCGAGGTAGGGGTTGCTCGGCAGGCTGAGGCTGAAGTTGAGAGGAAGGGCCACCAGCTGCCTAAGCTGGTCCAGGTAGTATCCATCCACGTTCGGAAAAGGAAGCGACGGAACCAGCGTCCGGTTGACGAGGAACGAGGAGAAGGCGTCAGGGACGGCGTACGAGTAGTTTCCTGACCCGCCTGTCACAGTGATGTAGAGGTAGGGCATCGCGGTATCATTGGTCATGGCGAGGTTGGTGTCGTTGAGAAGGAAGACCCACCTCCCTCCCGAAGAGGAAACGGGCTTGAGGTTCATCACGTTCGAATAGGCGGGGAAGAGGTCGTCCTCGAAGGCCCTCGCTACCTGTTGATCTGAGCCGAAGGTCTGATTCAGGGAGGACAGAAGGTGCGGATCGAGCGGGTCGGGCGTGACGAGCGAGATGCTGACGGAGTCCGAAGAATCGAGACCCGAGGGGCCGTAGGTGAAGACCGTGATGTACCCACTGTAATAGAAAGGTTGGTAGAGATAGGACGTGTTGAAGAGGCCGTAGTTGCCACCGGCGAACCCCTTGGAGACGGCCAGCTCTGTGACGTTGAAGTACTCCAACCCCTGACTTGTGTAGTCTTCGATCTCGGGCAGTCCCGACGCGAAGTAGAACTTCGCTATCCTGTGCGAGAAGGTGATGATGGGAAAGGTCGCATTGGTCGTCTTCGTGCCCACCTGGACGGAAGTTTCGTTCCAGAAGGACACGTCCTGGCTGATGTCCCCTGAAGTGAGATTCGCCTTGATTCCCCAGCCCGTCACCGTGAAGTCGAAGGAGTTGATCAGGGCCCTCTCGCGGGTGTCGTTCACTGCGATAATCGGGGCGGTGTTGGCGTTCCCTCCGTACGAATACCCAGGGTTGTTCCCGTCGTATCTCACGAGTGTGACAAAAGGCCTCTCGTAGGCGCTCGAGTTAGCCGAGTTGTAGTCCATGTAGGTGAAGTAGACGAAGTAGGGGTCATAGTTGACCACGGCGAAGGGCTGTTTCTGCGACTTGGACCCGAGCAGCGCTTGCTGCCAGTCGTACGCCTTTGCAGTCAAGGTAATGGAAGACGTTCCCGTGCTGTTCGCCACGGTGAAGAGGAAGTATCCCGTCGAGGTGGAGTTGCTGTACTCTGTCAGCCTGGCGTAGTTCTGATCGAACTGGGGCTCGACGACGACCTTGATGTCGGGGCGCTGTTGCATGAAGAGGAAGCTGTAGGTGTAGTTGACGATGAACTCATCTTCATGGTAGAACGAACCGTCGGGATTGCGGAGGACTTGGCGCAGTGAGTTTGTCACGTTGCTCATCTCCGTATGAAAGGCCATGGTGAAAGCTCGCGTCTCAACCGATTGGCTCGTGGAGAGGAAGGAGGAGAGGGTGACGGTGGAGTTTCCCACGACCTCGACCACGGTGAAGGAGGCGGTCACAGTCACCCAGTACGTACCTGAGACGTTCGCAACCACCTGAAACTCCCCGCCTCCCACAGCGGACAATACCCCGCCGTCGTATGACCAGGAGAGCGAGTATGACGTCGTGTTCGGGCCCAGAGAGACGAAAGGTGACACCACGAACTCGTCACCCAGGTAAAGCGTGCCGTCTGGGTTTGAGCGCACCGAACTCAATGAAGAGAAGATGCAGTTCCCATATTCGTCGCACGGGTCCCCGTTGGACGAGTTTGGTCGAACCAACCCCGCGACCGATGCCGAAACGACCACCATACTGAGCAGAATCGCGGGCAGAAGGAATCTCTTGTACACGTAAACTGGGTCTTGTCTCGGCTAAAACAGAACTTGAGTAATGCATCGAAGGCCTCCCCGTTTTAGCCAACCCCAACCATTCAGTCTGTTGCCTGCCTCTGGAAAGAATCACACGAAAAGTCACAGGACCGAGTTCAACAAAAGGATGGGGCGTTGGATCTGCGGGTGCGGCTGGAAGAGCGAGCCGATAGGAGCCAGACGGCACAGGAGACAAAGCGCAAGGAGAGACACGGGGATCGAACCGGTCGAAGAAACCTCGGCTAGAGAGTCCTACGGGAGCAACCGAAAAGGCAATTGTCAGCCCGTGGTCACCTTTTGCGTGGTCTGCGAGTACGAATCGGAGACGGACTTTGACATCTGTCCAAGGTGCAGGAGCGAAGGGCGGGCCGTCTTGGTCGTCAGGAAGGCTTAGTGCTGCATTTCCTCGGAAAGCGGGGACTTAATTGCAATAATGGTGCTCAACCCTTGAGCACGTCTTGATTTGAAATGGTGCTCAACCCTTGAGCATGATTTTTTCACTTTTGCGAAAGGTCGCGCCAGTGCTTCCTCAGCCTCTTGGCGAACTGCTCGACCTCGTCCTCGCTCCAGTCCGCCATCCCACTGATGTCGAACACTCCCATGTCCGGGAATTGAGCAATGCCGCCCCTGGGCGCCTTCCTGCCCAGCTCCTCCCTCAGGAGGGCCAGAAACTCTTCGGTGAAGAGGTACTTCCTGCTGTTCACTTTTGTGAGGACCTTGGACCTCTGGAGGGAGGCTAGCACCCTGGTGACCTGGGCATCGCTGAACGGAAGCTTCCTCAGGTCGTGAGTATCGAAAAAGATTCCCTCAGTAAGAATCTCCAGTCCTATGAGGACGGCGAGCTCCTCCCTCATGCTCTTCGGCATCTCTCTTCAACCTCCGGCTTCCGTCCGTGGAGGCTGGGCTACCGACCCGGCGATCCTTCCCCCCACTATCACCTGCCAGGCGCCCTCCTTGCGGTCGACGCGGAGGTCCAGCGCCTGCACGAGGGTCTTGGGCTCACGGAACTTGGGCGATAGGGATGCTTCCGCCGCGTAACTCCTTCCTCCCATCGGCTCCACGAAGACGTAGAACTCCTCAGGACAGCCGTTGCACTTGTACTGGCATCTGACTACCGTGTCGGGAGTCGAGGTGGCCCTTGTCCCGCTCGGGTCGCGGGGGAGACTGGTGACCTCCGCCCACAGCCGGAGCAGCAGCATGTTGTCCGCCTCGCAGGCAGGACACGGGACGACGATCACGTCCTTCTCGTGAACTTCGAGCGGTTCCTCTTCCGGAGGCTCGTTCTCCCCGTCTTCTTCCTCGTCCACCTGCTCGGATGTTGTTGGAGTCGACGGTTGTGCCACCGCCGGCGCTATCTCGGGCTCTTTGAACTCGGGGAAGAGCCGCCTGAACCAGTCCAGCAGATATGCCGAGTTTCTTCTCTCTATCGCCTCGTCGATCCGGTCGGGACCGATGTTGAATCCCGCGGCGCACGCGGCCGAGAGGTAGAAATCACGCTCGCTCTCGATGGTGCAGAGTCGCTCGAGGTGGGCCAGCCGGAACCTGAAGTGAGTCGTCGCCTCTATCTGGAAGAGCCTCCTGACCTTCTCCTCGTCTAGCTTCCCGGCCACAATGAACTCGCGCTTCAGCTCCCCGTCCAGCTTCTCCCCGGAGACCGAGTCCCTGATCTTGTAGAGGCCGAAGACCTGCTCGAGGAGGGACAGGCCCTGCCGCTCACCCCTCTCCTCCTCGTTCTCCATCTTCGCCCTGACGAACATCTGGAGCTCGGANNCGCCTCACGCCGATGTACGCGAGGTAGCCCTTCTTCCTGTCCTTCCTTGGGACGACCCGCCCCGGCTCCAGCTGGCCGTTCGGGGCGTTCTCGTCAGTCGCGGACTTCATCAGCGCGGCCAGAGATTCTACCTCGTAGAGGAACCTGAGTGTCAGTTTTGGGTGAGGTTCAACCTCGTCGATGGGAATCGAGACGACCTGGGCAGGCAAGCGCTATGGACACCGCCACTGCTCCTGAGTCAGCCCACCGTATCCATCCGCTGCCACGCCTCCAACTCTGTGATGGCAAGGAGGGAACTCATCTCGGACGGCTTGAGACGGTATCTCCTCACGACCAGCTCGCTCACGCCGGGTGGGACTTCCCTGCCGCAGGCCTCGATCAGGGCTTCCTCGGCGAGCTTCCTGGGCATCCTCCCCTTCCCATTCGTGAGCTTCTGCCGAAGGACCGCACTATACCTCGCATTCACCCTGTTGAGGTAGCCGGTCTCGCGCAGGAACCTTTCGGTGAAGGGGAGCTTCGCGACCGAGTACTTCCGGAGCACGTTGACGGGGTCGACGGAGAGGTCCCCGGATGGCATCGAGCCAGAGAGCCTGGCTTCCTTGAGGATCTTGAAGAGCTGGAAGGTCCTTTCGGGCAAGACCAGCACGAACTTCGACGGCCCGAGCAGCCTCATCCTCTTCGCCGGATACCCGCCCTCGCAGAGGACCGCATTCTGCAGGTCCACGACTGCTCCGCCGTCCCAGCAATATACGGAGATCCTGAGCCTCCGGTACGGCCCGTCCGCGTAGGACTTGAAGTCCCGCTTCCGGGAGTTCACCAGGACGCTGGGGGTTCTTCCTTCGTCAGGCGCGTAGACCTCCAGGACGAGGCTGCTGAGGCGCCCGACCCTCGGATGGACCCTCGCAATGTAGAAGCTCACCTCGGCCATGCTCCTGCCCAGATTGAGGAACTCCTGCGCCACGGACGCCACCGCCGCCTTGGTTGGTCCCAGTTCGGGGAGCAGCTTGACGGCGTTCCTTTCGGAACCCTGCTTCACAGAGTTCTTGGTCTGGGGTGAGGCGTTGAACTGCTCCACGAGCGACTCAATCTCCTCTCTGAGGTGGGACATCCCTTCGGCCTGCTGCATTGAAAGGGAGTATGCACCGTGGGCCCTGTCCCCGACGCCCCTTCCGAGCACCTTGGCGAGTTCGGACTTCTCGAGCGGCGCGGCTCCCACCGAGCTGCTCCCGCTCTGAAACCCTCCTCCGGAGCACGACCAGCAGAGGCCGCTTTCGTCTAGGGGGGAGCCGCATTGCTCGCAGGTCTCCTCCTGTTCACGGGCGGGCATGGCCAAGAAGGGCTCTTTCGCTTTTAACGGACCGAACGCGCAACGCTCTGAGAAGTTAGCGAACTCACAGGCCGCAGGTGCTCTCCTCAAAGAATCCTCCCACGTAACAATCCGGTGGTAAAGATTTAAAGATACCGTCAATCTACCGTAATACCATGCCAGAGAGGGGTTTCCGAACCATCACCGTGACCGAGCAGCTGTACCAGCAGGTGAGCGAGAGGGCGAAGAAGGAGAACAAGAAGACCGCCACCTACGCCAGCGAGATCCTCGAGACGATGCTCTATGTCGAGGACAAGTTCCGGAACTACGTCCCGTTCCTGGAGCTCGTCTCCCTGAACGACAACGAGGTGATCATACGGGACAGCAAGAACGACAGGATAGTCGGCGTGAAGGCCAAGGCGGCGGACGGAGGGAAGGTCAAGTTCTACTGCGAGATGGACGACAACACGGACTACTGCCCGCACACGGCCTTCGCCGCGGCTCTGCCACAAGTGAGGAACGCCCTCAAACACTGATTGTAGTCATGATACAGATGGAATCAACAACGAATCAAAGATCGAAAAGAAGAAAGAACAGAGAACGTTCGTTGTTTGACCTCATCAGCCCTGTGGGATTCAGTTGTTCGATCTTGTCACCGTAGCCCCATGTTCTACGCCGACGAGCACGCCGCCAACTGGGAGCACCAGCACTCCGCCCACCGCGATTCCGGCCATCACCGATCCTGTGGCTCTTTTCCTTGACACTGCCGAAGGCCTCTGCAACGCGTACGCACAAACGGGGTACCGCGCGTAAAAATTTTGTACGCGCCACACCTCTTATATTTCCTGTGACCCCTTCGAAGCCCATGGGAAAATCCACATTTGAGGTGGGCGAGAGGGAGAAGCACTCGCTCACAGTCGATGCCGATCAGGTTATGAAGAAAATCCGCATCGAAGTGGATGGCCAGAAGGTCATTGACGAATCCCTCTTCTCACCTGGCGCGAAGAAGTTCGCGTTCGACGTCGGGAGTTCAGAGGTCCACAAAGTCGAAGTCGACCTCGGAATGACGCGCTGGGCCTTTGGGAGAAAAATCACCTTGCTCGTGGACGGCAAGCCTGTACAGAGCTCAAGCGCGGGCAAATAGAGCGGGGCACCAGCCATCAGTGATGCCGCCGGATGATTGAAACTAATGGTCTCACGAAGAGATTCGGTGGCCTCACAGCCGTTGACAGCCTGACTCTCAAAGTCAACGCGGGAGAAGTTTTCGGGTTCCTGGGGCCCAACGGGGCAGGGAAGACCACCACCGTAAGGATGCTCTGCTGCCTCATCTCGAAGACGAGCGGCGAAGCCAGGATCGGCGACTACGACACGGGGAGGAGCGAGGACGCTCTGAAGATACGGAAGCTCATCGGCTTGGTGCCTGACAACGTGGGCCTCTACGAAGACCTGAGCGCCTATGACAACCTGGACTTTTACGGCAAGCTGTACGGCTGTACCGAGGCCCAGAGGAAGGAGAACATCCAGCGATTCCTGACGATGCTGGGACTCTGGGAGAAGAGGGACGCTATGGCGGGAACCTTCTCCAAAGGGATGAAGCAGAAGCTCGCCATCGCGCGTGCCCTCATACACGAGCCGAAGCTCCTCTTCATGGACGAACCCACTGCCAACCTCGACCCCGAGTCCGCCAAGACGGTCAGGGATTTCATCCTCGATCTGAAGAAAGAGAAGAGGACCATCTTCCTCAACACGCACAACCTAGACGAGGCCCAGAGGATATGCGACAGGATAGGGATCCTGAGCACCAGGCTCCTCGCGACCGGTACTCCTCAGGAACTCGAGAGGGCGCTGAGCGGCGGGGGAGGCACCAGAAAGACAGTCGTGCTGCTTCAGGAGCAAGCGACCGACGCGATTCAGGCGGGAGTGAGACAGCTCCCACGCGTGGGAGGCGTCACGGCCGAAGGGAACAAGCTTGAGGTCGCATTGAGCGACCCTGACAAGCAGAACGCCGCCGTAATCGAGGCGATCGTCAAGGGCGGAGGGCACATCCAGTCCGTGACGATAGTCAGCGCCTCACTTGAGGACGTCTACCTGAAGCTGGTCAGGGAAGGAGGGGGGAGTTAGGGACCGTGAGGCTCTCCCAGTCCTGGATCATAGCGGCAAAGGACCTCAAGACTCTCCGCAAGAAGAAGAGCATCGTCTATTTGGTGGCCTTGATTCCGGTGTTCGTCGCCATTCTCATCCCCATAGTCATAGGCTACGTCGGCCAGAAGAAGACCCCCGCCGAGCTGGTGGTCCTGCTACCCGCGTTCCTCTTCTTCTACGTCATTCTGGGCTCGTATCTCTCCACCCCGATAGCATCCTACACCATCGCTGGCGAAAAACTCGAGAAGAGCCTCGAACCGCTGCTCGCGACGCCTACGACGGACGGCGAGATCCTCTTTGGAAAGGGCATAGCTGCCTTCCTTCCGCCGCTGGCCGCGGTGCTGGGAGGATCCGGGCTCTTCATGCTCTTCATGGACTTGACCACAAAGGGCAAGCTTGGTTACTACTACTTCCCAGACTGGAATTCGGCCGTCGTCATTCTGTTGCTTCTTCCGCTCGCGTTGTTGATGAGCGTACAGGTGAACGTGATCGTGTCCTCGAAGGTGACCGACATCAGGGCTGGACAACAACTGGGAGCGCTGACGATCATCCCATTCATAGGGGTGTACGCCTCCGGAGAACTGGGCCTTATTAACCTCGGAGACGCCACCACCCTGCTGATAATCGCGGGAGGCTTGGTCGTGGTGGACGTGCTGCTCTTCTTCGTCTCGACAGCGACCTTCCGCAGGGAGGAGATACTGACAAAGTGGAAGTAGGCGCCTCAGCTTGGAAGCCGGTCCAAAACTTGGACGGCGCGAACCTCTTTCATGTCCTGTCACCCTTCGCAAGACGCCCCATGTCCCAGTTCGGGTAGTAAAGGTAGCCCAGGCTGCCATTGGTTACGGCATCAACCCGCGTCATGAAGATAGGGGCGCCCGCGTAGGTGGCGATGATGGCAGGTATGAATGCGGCGATGCAGCGGAATCTGCTCCCGTTTACCTTTGTCGGAAGCCGTAACCGAAGCGGAAGACATATGCTAGGACGATTATAATGGCGGTGACGCCTACAATCAAGACAAGTGCGGTCAGGGCCATGGGCTTCTCGTTGGTAGTGTGGTACTAAAGAGGTTTGGCGCGTACAAAATTTTTACGCGTCGAACCCCATTTAAGGCGACCCGCCGCCGATGACCGTTGATATGAAGAGAAGAGTGACGATAGGTGTTGTCATCCTTGTTGTTGGTATCGTCTTGGTAAGCGCTGGGGCAATCGGAGAGATCTCATCGCTGACCGTCTACAAGAGTTTCACGCAACCCCACCCCGGGGAATACGTTTCTACGGAGATAATGCTGAACACGACCTCCTATCTCGCGGTGAAATCTCCGGCCACATCCGGAGGAATCGTCCCCGCCCAGGACCTCAACCTGGTGAACTCGACGAACATCAACACTTACGCAGTACCCACCAGCACGTCGGGTGCGGGCAGCGACATTTACGAGTCCCTCAGCGGCGACTACTACTACGTCGCCTTCTCCTCGGCCCAGCCTAACACTACGATCGTCTCCACTCCCCCGTACGTGGTCGCGTTCCTGCCACTCATCCTTCTGGGGATAGTGTTGGCAATCGCCGGGATCGTCATTGCTGTCGTCGGCAGGCGGGAGAAACAGCGGCCCAAGGATGCGGGCCAGACTTGAGCCCAGCCAGGCCGCCGCGTACCTGCTGACGGCACACCCAGAGGCGACTGCAGATTCAATGACGCGCAAGGCCCAAACACTCGAGGCGGTCGGGCTCACAAAGAAGTACGGGCCCTTCAAGGCTTTGGACAGCCTGAACCTGAAGATCGAGGGATCGAAGTGCGTCGGATTCCTCGGTCCCAATGGCGCAGGCAAGACCACAACTCTCAAGATCTTCACAGGACTGATCCGTCCTTCCGCGGGGAGGGCTCTTGTCAACGGGATGGACGTCCATACCCAGAAGAGGAAGGCCCTTGCGACGGTCGCAGCCCTGGTGGAGACCCCCGAAATCTACTCCTCGTTCACGCCCAACGAGGCCCTGATGATGATAGCCAAGCTCAGGGGGGTCCCTCCCGAGATCAGGAGGAAGAAGGTCGAGGACGCCCTCCACGAGGTCCGCATGGAAGACTGGCGTGACAAGAAGGTGGGCGAGTTCTCGAAGGGTATGAAGCAGCGGGTGAACATAGCCTCCACCCTGCTGAATGATCCTGAGATAGTCCTCTTGGACGAGCCCTCGAGCGGTCTCGACCCCCGGGGCATGAGCGAGGTTCGGGAGATAATCAGGAGTTTGAAAGAGAGGAAGAGGCTGGTATTCATGAGTTCGCATCTCCTTGCCGAGGTCACGGAGGTGTGCGACGAGGCCGCGCTGGTGGACCGCGGGAAACTGCTGGCGTACGATACCATCCAAAGGCTGACCGAACGCTTCTCAGTCGGGGGAGTGCTTGAGGCGGGGTTCGTGGGTCCAGTCACGGCGGAGATGCTGAAATCCATTGAGTCAATCCGAGGCGTCACCTTTGCTGAAAGGATCGACGACAGGAGCCTGCGACTGAAGTTCTCGGGAGGCCCTGATGCCCAGGCCATGATCTACTCTGAACTTGGCGGTCTCAAGATCGGCGTGAACAGCCTCAGGCCAGCCTCATCGGCCCTCGAGGACGTCTATCTCAACTTGGTAAAGGAGAATGTCTGAATGAAGGGCTGCAATTGACGTCACAGCCGGGCGGCTCAGAGGAGTTCGCACCTGCGAACAACACTGTGCCTTCGCCCCTCGCTCAGGCCGTCACGCAGTTCGAGTACGAGTTCCTCAACTATCTGAGGTCGAAACGGTTCTACATATTGCTGGCCATAACCGCCACAATAGGATTGGCCATCTCGGGAGCGTTGTATTACTACAGGCCCCCTGCCTACCTTTCCTCGCCTCTGGCGTTCTACTCGGTATGGTGGGGAAGTGTCGCTTCTCTCTTCGTTATACTGTCCGGAATCTTCTACGGGGCGGACGCAATCTCTACCGAGTTCCAGAACAAGACGAGCTACTACCTCCTCCCCAACCCTGTGAACCGGTCCTCCGTCTACCTTGGAAAATTCCTGGCCGCATTCGTGGCTTCAGCTATCACTGTCGCAGTCTTCGCGGCGATTACCGTGGCTGACGCGTCGATATATTTCGGGGCAAACATCCCGATCGAGTTCGCCGAGTCTTTCCTGTTCACAGTCATCTACACCCTCCCCATGCTGGGCATCGCCTTCTTCTTCAGCTCGGTCTTCAAGAACAACTCGTACTCCATCCTCGTGAGCGTGATGGTGTTGTGGATTGGGTTCTCCTATCTCCTCCCTCTCATCGTCACGCTTACTGGTTCTGAGCCCTGGTACCTCCTCTCATACGGCGGCCAGATAATCGGCAACGTCGTCAGGCCGTCGGGCTACCCTGCCCACGTAACTGTCGCTGGGGGGATCACGACGTCGTACGCTACGACCGTTCCTGAGGGTCTTGCCATCATGTTGGGCTACCTCATCGTCTTTGTGATTCTGGGGCTCGTCCTCTTTGAGCACAAGGACTTCGACTGAAGGTCCCCGTCAGAACAGGTTCGTGTCTTTGCGGAGGCAAGGAGGTGAGATGAATCCCCAATGGAAGGAATCGTAGGTGGTCAGCACCTCAAGACAGACTTAATGCCCCCGACGATGATGGGCCGCAGGGATTGGCTGACGAGATCGCCGGCACTCCACTTGAAATCAAAGAGATTGCTGAGAAGGCACTAGTGCTTCAGAGATACCTCCTCAGGAGGGCCTGGGGAACACTATTCGCGACTTGGTCAGTGGCCCTATTCCTGACGAATTTTGGCGGCCTATTCGAAGTGCTCCTCGGCCTCTCGGTGGTCGAGCGCATCGTAGTGAGCACGCTGGCTAGCGGCGCTGCCCTGACCATCACTCTCCTTGCCTTCAAGCGCGTACGGGACACAGTCGAAATCCGCAGGCTCGTGATTGGCGGGAGATGGAGGAGAGTTCTCGGGAACCAGGTGCTCGTGACCTTCTGGGTCGCAGCTTACGTGGTCCTGTTCTTCTTGATACTCTTGTTCAGGGTGCAGCAAGACCCCTTCGTTCTTGTCCTCTTCGTACATGGAGCCTACGCTGCGTTCTGGGCGTTCATGTACTACGCTCTCGGGCTTTCTTTCGAGAGGAAGATGCCAGCCGAAGGCATGGCTGTTCTGTCTTCGTTCGGAGTGGCCACTGCCGGTTCCATCCTGAATGACCTCTCCCTCAGAATCCCCGTTGTCTATGCCCTGCTCTGGGGAGTCACAATCGTCGTTTGGGTCGTCTCGGCCTTGTACGCCCGAAGACAGCCAGTCCCTGGACGGGAGGTCGATCTTCCTGTTTGAGCGATAGCGGGGACAAACCCGATGGCCCGGCCCCTTCACCGGCCGAGAGTTTTCAATCACTAAACGAGCGGCTGAGCAGCGCGAGCCTGAAATCGTCCAGCAGGATAATGATCCTGATTCTGCTCGCCATGAACAAGAAAGCGACTGCTTCGGAGTTACGTGCACTAACGGGCTTGGGCAGGGGGAGCCTCCAGAACCACTTGGAGAAACTCGAGTCGGCCGGGTATGTAAGGACAAAGAGTGTCAAGTCGTTTGGTGGGAGGCGGCAGACCGTTGAGATTACCCCAGAGGGAATCGACGAGTGCCGGGAGCTGTTACGGACCGTCCAAGCCCTGAAGGTCTAGATATTCTCAGCGCGAACGTCGAGCACCCGTTCGTTAAATTCGTTCGATTCGTAGTCACGTCATGCTTTGCGCTTCAAGTGATTTCTTTCATCACGACCCGCCCATCTGGAAGAGTCAGCACGGGCTCCCATCCCTTCTCGAGGTAGGCGTCGATCTCTTCGGCCTTGACCACTTTCTTGGAGGCGTTGCCGGTTGAAGTGCCAGCACTGCGGCTTTGACCCTGAGCGAGTGCTTGCTGACCTATATTCGTTGTTAGACGAGATACGAGACCTTCGAGCTGCTGTAGCCGACCCTCAAGCTGCTCCCGCGAGATCTGCGTCACCCGCCGCACCTCCTCCGTCTCAGAGATCGTTAGAAGAGGTACGGCACTGAGATAGTCGTCCAGCAGCTCCTTGTCGGTCGGCCTGTAGTAGCTGTCGGAGATTCCAGTCGAATGCCCCATCAGGGTCTCGACATTGATAGGCTTCATCACCTGCTCGGCCCTCGTCTTGAAGAACTTCCTTATCGAGTGGATTGAGAACTCGTGGCGCCTCCTCTTCTCCTTCCTGAACCCCAGCCTCCACATCATGTCCTCGAAGAGCCTCTTCACCCCCGCCGACCTGAGACGCTCAGGTCCCGTGGCGCTGCCGAGGAAGTTCCAGCCGCGGTTCCCCGTGGTCTCCCACTTGTCCCGCACGAGGGGAGAATCATCGCCCATCTTCTCGCCGTGCTCCTCCCTGAACTTCCGGTACTGCTGCAGCCGGTCGTACGCCTCGGGCGTGATGAAGCTGACGTACTCCTCCGCCTCTCCCGCGTAGACCGTGAGCTTGGCGGCGACGAGCCGGTCCTCCTGGCGGATCGGTTCGACATGGCGCCAGTCCAGGTAGTCCCAGGCGCCTATCCTGATCCCGCTGCTCGCCATAATGAGAAGGATCGACTGGTACCTCAGGTCGCTGTTCGCTATCATGAACCTCATCTCCTGGATGGTCGGGGACCTGTCCAGCGCGTACCTCCGCGCCGGCGGCATCATCCGCGAGATTTTCTTCCAGTTGATCCCGGTGACGTCGTTCATCTCGAGCAGCAGCTTCAGCGGCTTGAGGACGCTCTTGATGGAGCTGGCCTGTATCTCCTTCCTCTGGAACCTCTCCTTCTGCCCGAGCATGTACTCGAGGACGACCTTCTGCGCCCACTCGGGCTTCGCCCGCGCCTCCTCGACGAACTCGTCGACTGGCATGTCGATTATCGTCAGGAACGTGATGAGCCGCCGCTCGTAGGACGACCTCGTGCACTGGCTCCTGATCGCCTCGAAGAACTGCTTGACAGATTCTCCCTTCACGAGCCTGCGGTCCTTTACCTTGCCTGTCATTCATCAATGAATCTGGGACGTTATTTAAGCGGTACCAATTCTAGCGGCGTTTTTGAGGCGGGCCCGACGGGAATCGAACCCGTTTAGGGGGTTTTTCGTCCTGACCCTCGGGTTAAAAGCCCGATGCTCTACCTGATTCCTCTCCCTCTCGGGATCTAAGCTACGGGCCCGCCACCCTTCGTTCGATGGCTAGGGTATTTTACTGCACCCGTCTCGGTCTTGATGTCCATTGTTCAGTTCGGGATTTTCGATGAATGTGCCACGGTCTCGTTTTTAAACATCCGACTTCCACTCGGTCGAGATGCCAGTCTGGAAGACCCTCCGACACAATGGTGTCGCGTTTCCTGACCCCTACGTTCCAAAGGGGTTAACAGTGAAGATTAGGGGAGTGACCGTAACCCTGTCTCCCATCGCAGAGGAGATGGCCTACAACCTCGCGAAGAAGAAGGACACCCCCTACGTGCAGGATCCGGTCTTCGTCGGGAATTTCATGAAGTACTTCAGGAAGGAACTCCCGGAAGATTTCAAGAACTCGAGCTTCTCCGACGTCGACTTCTCTCGGTTCTACAACCTCGTCGATGCTGAGAAGAGGGCGAAGGAGGCGATCACCAAGGAGGAGAAGAAGAGCACCGCAGCGTCGAGGAAGGAGCAGAGGGAACTCTTGAAGAAGAAGTACGGCAACGCCATAATAGACGACAAGGAGGTCGATATCGCAAACTGGCTGGTCGAGCCCCCCGGACTCTTCATGGGGCGGGGAGCCCACCCGATCCGGGGCAGCTGGAAGCCAAGGGTTGAACAGAGGGATGTGACCCTTAACATGGATGAGGTCGCGCCGGCTCCCGCGGGTAACTGGGGGCCGGTGGTGCACGATCACGAGTCCATCTGGATAGCCAAGTGGGTCGACAAGCTCACCGACCGGGAGAAGTACGTCTGGCCGCACGAGAGCTCCGAGATCCAGCAGTCGAGGAGCAAGGAGAAGTACGACAAGGCCCTGAGGATCGGCGGCCAGCTCGAGAGGCTGCGGCGGAACATCCTAAAGAACATGGGTTCGAGGGACGACAAGAAGCGGAAGATCGCGACCGTAAGCTATCTTATCGACAAGCTCGGCATGAGGGTGGGAGACGAGAAGGACGAGGACGAGGCCGACACCGTAGGGGCCACGACCCTGAGGGTCGAGCACGTCAAGATAGCCGACGCGAAGATCGATTTCGACTTTCTGGGGAAGGACTCTGTTCGATGGGTAAAGACACTGGACAACCCCGAGCCGATGCTCGTGCAGAACCTCAGGCGGTTCACAGCCAAGAAGAAGCCCAGCGAGGAGATCTTCGACGTCGTGACGTCCAGCATGGTCAACAGGTTCCTTTCGGAGATCATCCCCGGCCTCTCTGCGAAGGTCTTCAGGACGTACCACGCGACGCTTGAGACAGAGAGGAGCCTCAAGAGGCGGGACGTGAAGGACGCCGACGAGCTGGAGAAGCGCTATTTCGCCAAAGAGGCCAACCTGGCCGCGGCCGAGTTCTGCAACCACAAGCGCACCCCTCCGAAGAACTGGGATGATTCGCTGAAGAAGAAAGAGGCGAAGCTGGCCGAGTACAGGGCAAAGGGGAAGGAGGCCATGGTGAGGAAGATGGAGCTGGAGGTGCAGTTCACGAGGAAGACCAAGGACTACAACCTGAACACCTCGCTCAAGAACTACATCGACCCCCGGGTCTACAAGTCCTGGTGCGACTACGTGGGCCTGGACTGGGACAAGCTCTACACGACCTCCCTCCAGAGGAAGTTCTCGTGGGTCGCCAGGTCCAAGAAGTCCTGGACCCAGGACGAGGAAGCGGCCGTCGCGGAGAATCAGGCTGTTTAGTCAGCTATCAGCGCCCGGACGTAGGCCAATTCGTCCGCGTCGGACCTCCTGTCGTCCACGGGGGTTTCCATCAGGATGGGCAGCCTGTGGATCTCCGGGCGGTGGAGGATGCTCTTGAAGCCCCTCTCGCCGATCCGTCCCAGGCCGACGTGGTCGTGCCTGTCTAGGTTGCTCCCGCGGTGACCCTTGGAGTCGTTCAGGTGCACTACCATGAGCCGGTCGAAGCCGACGATCTGGTCGAATAGGCCCAGAGTCTCGTCGACCCCGGCGGGCGCGGAGAGGTCGAAGCCCGCCGCGAAGAGGTGGCAGGTGTCGAGGCAGACCCCGATCCTGTCGGTCTGCTTTACTCCGTCGAGCATCATGCGCAGCTCCTCGAACCTCGCTCCGACGCTGTTCTTCTGGCCCGCCATGTTCTCGAGCAGGATCGTCATGGAGTTGGGGTTGGCCTCCAGGGCTTCGTTGCAGGCGTCGACGACGTCCCTCACCCCGACCAGGGACCCCTTCCCCATGTGTGAACCGATGTGCGCGACGAGGTAGTCCACGCCGAGCGCGCCGCACCTTCCGACCTCCGCGGTGAGCGAGGCCCTGCTCTTCTTGATGACGGACTTCACCGGGGATGCCAGGTTAGGGAGGTAAGGCATGTGCACAACCACCCTCTTGAACCCGGCCTTGTGCCTCTTCTCCTTGAAAGCCGCGACCTCCTCGTCCCGGAGCGGCTTGAAGTTCCAGGCGCGTGGATTGCGCGTGAAGAGCTGGAACGTCGTGCAGTTCGCCTGCAGCGCCCTGTCGACTGCAAGGTCGATGGAGCCTGCTATGGAAACGTGAAACCCGACGAGGGGATCTCTCACGGGTAAAATAGAGAGGGTGTGGGTATAAGGCTTGTCGCCTCGACCCACCAATGTCTTCCGGCCGGGTCTAGTTAGTCTTAGCCTTGCGCGTAGACCTAGCGCGACTCTTTGTCGCCGTGCTCTTCTTTCTCTGCGCCCTGTGCGTGGTCACCGCGGTGCGCGCGGGAGACTCCACGGTCTCAGCGATCGAGGCTGGTGCAACAGCGGCCTGGAGGGCCGTGCTGGATGCGACCTCGACGGGGCCCACTGCTGCCACGTCTGCCACCACTGGCGCGACCTCCGCCACCACCTCAGCTTCTGGGGGAGAGATCACGGCCACCGGTGATTCGACGGCTGCTACCTGTGGCATCGGCACTGCCTGCACTGACTCAGTGGATGCGAACGAGCCAATCGCTGACGCACCTACCGAGATGGATGCACCTCTGTGTCTTGGCCTTGCGGCATACACAATCAGGGCAGCACCTACGCCTACGGCGAAGATGATGGTGAGCACTTGCTCGAACACCATTTTCAATACACCTGTGACTTCAGGCGCGGTAGCACGTCTTCTAATGGCGAGTCAAAGGTCTTTTACAATCGCCTCAACACGTAGGACGCGCCCGGAAAAGCGAGCCGAAACCTCGGCCAACAATATATATATCATTCACTATGCTACACTACAGCCCCGGCCCTACTATGACGTATCCTCTCGACAAGTTATGTGCCCAGATATTCAAATATGACCGACGAATCCGGTACGCGAGCGTTCTCGACGACACCGGGAGGATAATCGCGGGCGGGATGCGGAAGGGCATAAGCTCCCTCGAACCGCTGAGCGAAGACCTCAGGCTTATGGCGAACCTGACGATTCAGATCGGCACCGACAAGACCTGGGACCGCTACTTCGGGAACATCCAGTACACCTTCCTGAAGAGGGAGAGGGTGAACATGTTGATCTTCAACCTCGGGGTGAACTTCATGCTCGTGTCCACGGAGCCGGACTTCGACCTGCACCAGGTCGCTAACCTCCGGGAGACCGTCATGACGATATACCAGACGGGTATGATTCCAGAACGGAATCGATGACCGACTTCAGCTGAGGTCCAGTTCGGGGAACTTGGCCTGCCGAACGCCGAGCTCCTTCTGGAGCTTCACGATCCTCTTCGCGTACTCGACCATGTTCGCCTCCTCGTTCTTCACCTTTGCAATCTTGTAAGCCTTCCATGATTTCTTGAGCGCGGCCCAGGTCTGGCCCGTCGTGTGCGAAACCGCCAATCTGCCGCTCAGCGTTCGTTTTTCGTATTTAAGATTGCGTCTGTTTTTCGGCCACTTGGAAGATTAGGGGCTCCCCGTGGCTGTCGTAGATCTTGATGCAGCTCTCGTCGCTGTACGGGTAGCCAGCGATCATCATGATTTTCCCCATCATGTGAAGCAGGTCCTGGTGGGAAGGGACCGCGTAGCCGGAGGGGTGGGAGTGGGCCACCCCGATGAACGTCAGGTCGATCGGCATCAGCGTCCAGCTGAAGCTCGAGAACCCCTCCCCGTGGGTGGCCATCGGCGGGATCATCACGCTCTCGATCCGCACGTCGCCCTTCTTGCTCTTCCCCCGGAGCAGGAGTATGCCCTCCCTGGGATAGGCGCTGCGCGAGTAGGTCAGGACGCTGTCCACCACCTCTCTCAGTACGGTAACGCTGCGGACTGGCAAGGAAGAAGCAAGCCCCGCGTCGCGGGGCGGGGGTAAATGCCTTTTGGAGGGGTCGGGGGCGCGGCCCGCACCTCTCGATCGACGGCGGCCCGGACAGAATCCTTTAAAACGACCCCAAAAGCCTCCTCTCCATCTAAGGAGATTAGAGAACACGTTCGCACCCTCAGCAGGTTACGACCGGGCGATTACCATCTTCTCGCCCGATGGCAGACTATACCAAGTCGAGTATGCTCTTGAGACAGTCAGAAGGGGAAGCCTGGCAGTAGGAGTCCGGACAAACGAAGGTGTCGTCCTCGCTGTGGAGGAGAGGGGCAGGAAGCTTCAGAGTGGTTATTCCGTCGTGAAGATGTTCCAGATCGACGACCATATCGGCGCGGTCGGCGCGGGCTACATCCCGGATGCCCGTATACAGGTCGACAACGCCAGGGTCATCGCGCAGAGCAACAAGCTTGTCTACGAGGAGCCGGTCGACATCGAGACGGTGGCCAAGCGGATCGCCGACCTCAACCAGCAGTACACCCAGTACGCGGGAGTCAGGCCGTTCGGCGTCTCGCTCATCCTCGCCGGCGTCGACGAGAACAGGGGACCTGTGGTCTACCTCACCGACCCGACGGGCGCATACCTCAGCTTCGACGCGATAGCAATCGGGGCGGGCAGCGACCAGGTCAACGAATACCTAGAGAAGAACTACGACAAGGGCATGAGCCTCGATGACGGCATACGGCTGGCGATCGAGTGCATCTACCTCGTGAGCGAGGACAAGCAGGGCACGGCCCACATCAAGACGGCCGTGGTCGACGCCGAGTCTAAGATGATGAGGAAGCTCTCCGAGGAAGAGATCGCGAAGAGCGCCGCCAACGCGAAGACACGCAGCGACAAGCCACCGAACAAGGGCGCGTAGCCCCCGAGGCAAGGTCATGAGCAACCGTTTCACGAGCGTGCGCATGACCATAGAGGGCGAGCACTACGAGATACTCGTATACCCAGACGCCGCCCTGAACTTCAAGATGGGCCGGAACGTCGACCCGCTATCCGTCCTGGCCATCGACGAGGTCTATTTCGACTCCTCCAAGGGCCTGCGGGCCTCGGCGGAGAAGCTGAAGAGGCACTTCAAGACCGAGGACCACGCTAAGGCGGCGCTGGAGGTCCTCAAGAGAGGCGAGCTCCAGTTGACCCAAGAGCAGAGGGTGAGGCTCACCGAGGAGAAGAGGCGGCAGGTCATCTCGATAATCGCCAAGAGCTACGTGGACCCGAGGACCAGCCTCCCCCACCCCCCCGTGAGGATAGAGCAGGCCATGCTCGAGGCGAGGATCTCCATCGACCCGTTCAAGGACGCTAACGAGCAGACCAAGGAGATCCTTGAGAAGCTGAGGCCGATAATCCCGCTAAAGTCCGAGAGGGTCAAGCTGGCTGTCAGGACTCCCGCCCAGTACGCCGGGCAATCCCTAGGAGTCCTGAAAGGATTCGGCGAGATACTTAAAGAGGAGTGGGGTCAGGACGGTGGACTGTCCGTAGTGTTAGAGGTACCGGCTGCCATCCAGCCAAGCCTTCTTGAAAAGTTGGGGGCTGTGACGAAGGGGTCGGCACAAGTAACATTGGTGAAATGAATTGCCAGAGATAGTCAGGAAGCAGGTAATCCCCGGAGACGTAATCGTCAGTGGGGACTATAGACCAGGCAGCTTTGTCGAGCGCAGGGGCAACGACCTCATCGCTCTGCGCATTGGTCTCGCGGAGATCGTTAGGAGCGACGCTAGAGTCATCCCTCTCTCGGGGATCTATATCCCCCGCGTGGAGGACCTCGTCGTGGGGAAGGTCTCGAACCTTACCGGCTACGGCTGGGAGGTCGACATCAACTCGTGCTTCCTCGGCTACCTGCCGGCGCAGTTCGTCTTCGGCCGAGACTTCTCGCCAGCGACCCATGACCTCAGCTCGAGGTTCAGGGTCGGCGACCTGATGCTCGCCAAGATCGAGGCGTACGATCGTTCGAGGGACCCCCAGCTCTCAATCAGGGGGCCGGGTCTCGGCATAATCCCAGGCGGGGAGCTCGTGAAGATTTCGCCCACGAAGGTCGCGCGGCTGATAGGGAAGAAGGGATACATGATCAAGATGATAGGGGACCTGACCCACTGCGACATTCGCGTCGGGCAGAACGGTCTTGTCGTGCTGGAGGGGCCGCCGGACGGAGTCGTGAAGGCGGTGAAGGCGGTACACCTGATAGAGCAGGAGGCGCATCTGGCCGACCTGACACAGAGGGTAGAGGCTTTCCTCACTAGTGGTGAATAGATTGGAAGAGAAAAAGAAACTGATCGATGAAAACGGTCTGCGCACCGATGGCCGCAGATGGGACGAGCTTAGGCCCATCAAGATTGAAGTCGGCATGCTGCAGAACGCAGACGGGTCAGCTTACATCGAGTTCGGCAAGAACAAGATAATGGCCGCGGTCTACGGTCCCAAGGAGATGCACCCGAAGCACATGCTTCTAGCCGACAGGGCCGTGCTCAAGTGCAGATATCACATGGCGCCGTTCTCCGTCGACCAGCGCAAGAACCCCGCACCCTCAAGGAGGGAGATCGAAATATCCATGGTGATAAGGGAGGCGCTGCAGCCTGCGGTGATCCTCGAGGACTACCCACGCACCGCGATCCAGATCTACGTCGAAGTCCTGCAGTCTGACGGCGGTTCTCGCGTCGCTGGCATCACGGCAGCATCCCTCGCCCTCGCGGACGCAGGGATCAACATGCGCGACCTCGTGGTCGGATGCGCCGTCGGCAAGGTCGACGGCAAGGTCGTGCTCGACCTGAACGACACGGAGGACAAGGAGGGATCTGGAGACATGCCCTACGCGTTCATGCCGAACCTGAACCAGATCACACTGCTCCAGCTCGATGGCATGTTCACCCCGGACGAGTTCAAGCAGGCTCTTGAGATGGCCAACCAAGGTGCAAGGAAGGTCTACGAGCTTCAGCGCGAAGCACTGCTCAGGAAGTACTTCGCGGGTGCGAGCGTCGAGACAACCACAGAGGAGGTAGGCGAGTAAGATGCCCCAAAAGTCGTACGTAGTAGAAGCTCTGAGGAAGGCCCAGCTGCTCGAGCTCCTCTCAAAGGGAACGAGGCTCGACGGGAGAGCACTCGACCAGGTAAGAAACCTCGAGATTCAAACCGGCCTGATCGAGAAGGCCAACGGTTCCGCGATGGTTAGCCTGGGGAAGACCCAGGTCATAGCGGGAGTCATGATCGACAAGGGAACCCCATTTCCGGACACACCTGACAAGGGTCTGCTCATCGTCGGCGCAGAGGTCCTTCCGATGGCGGCTTCCTATGTAGAGGCGGGGCCGCCGGACGAGAAGGCGATAGAGCTCGCGAGGGTCGTCGACAGAGGAGTCCGGGAGTCCGAGATGATTGACGTCAGCAGCCTGGTCATCAAGGAGGGCAAGTTCGTCTACGCCGTCTTCGTCGACGTGAACGTCCTTAACGTGGACGGCAACCTCTTCGACGCGACCAACTACGCGGTCGTCTCGGCGTTGCTCACCGCAAACATGCCCGAGTTCGTGCTCGAGGGAGACGCAGTCAAGAATACGGGCAGGAAGATGCCGGTACCCGTCAGCAAGATCCCGGTCTCGCTGACCATGGCCAGCATAAACGGCATGCTCGTCGCGGACCCGACGGCAGAGGAGGAGGGTGTGATGGACGCAAGGATAACCCTGACCACGGTCGACGACGGCAACATCTGCGCTGGCCAGAAGGGCGAGCCCGGCTCGCTGACCCAGGAACAGATACTCACGGCGGCCGACTGGGCCATCTCGAGAGGCAAGGAGATACGCGCCAAGATCAAGGAGGCCACCCACCGTGCCTAGGTCCAAGTCCCTTAGGGGCCTCGGGGCGAAGTACGGAGGCACGGTCCGGAAGCGCTACACCAACGTCCATCGCCTGTTGAAGGCCAAGAAGGAGTGCCCGTCCTGTGCCAGCCTCAAGCTGAAGAGGGTCTCCTCGGGGATCTGGAGCTGCAGGAGCTGCGGGTTCACGATCGCTGGTGGGGCCTACGATGTCTCGCAGACAAGAAAGGGCTAGGCCCGTCAAGAGGATTCAGCTCAAGGTAACGGTCGAGGGCGACGGACAAACCGTGGCCCTCGCCGCCAGGGCTCTCAAAGGGTCGAAGGTCTCGGGGACCACGCTCGTCAGACGATCCCAGACGTCAGACCTCAGCGAGGCCATCGCGGAGATTTCGCGCCTAGGCGAGGCCCTCAAAGCCCCGAAAGACTTTAAGTAGTCTTGGAAAATCGGTGCGAACAGTTTGAGTCAAGAGTTACCGCCTTGGTTGAGAGAGCAGCTCACCAGGCTCGACAACCTCCAGCAGAACCTCCAGTCCGTCGCGATGCAGAAGCAGCAGGTGGACGCGGAGCTCGCCGACGCCGAGAAGACCTTGGAAGAGCTGAAGACCGTCGCCGATGAGGAGCAGATTTACAAGTACGTCGGAAGCCTGCTCGTGAAGGTCACCAAGGAAGCGATCTCGAAGGAGCTCGAGGAGAAGAAGGACATCTCAACCACGCGCACACTCGTGCTCAACAAGCAGGAGTCTAGGCTGAAGGAAAACATCAAGGAGCTCCAGACGAAGATCGACGAGATGATCAAGGCCCGCACCCAGGGCTCCGCCTCAGACTCATCGAAGGGCTCCTAGAGCGCGTGACCGCCGTCCCCAGTCCCCTGCCATCTTCCGTTACCTTTCGGAGAGCGCCGGTCCCGGTGAAAGAATGCGCCTGACCCTGCCGCCGGCAGAGAACGTCAGGAAGGTCGCCATACTCTGCCACCGCCACGCTGACGCCGACACCTACCTCTCCGCGTACGCGCTCTCCTTCATGATCGGGAAGCTCATGCCGGGCGCCGAGACCTCGATAATCATCCCAGACGGGATGAGCTCGCTGACGCAGCGGCTAGCCCTGTCATTCCCCCACGAGAAGCACGAGGAGAGCCAAGACTACGACCTCCTGATCGCCGTCGACATCGGGCACATGGAGCTCCTCAAGGACTGGAGCGAGAAGCTCACGAAGAGCCGCGGCGCCAAGATACTGGTCGACCACCACCCGATTCAGGAGGGGACACCCTACGACCAGCTCGTGGTCGACACGACCGCCTCCTCGGCCGCCGAGATTGTCTACAGGCTCTTCAAGGATGCCGGCGTCGTCCCGGACGCGAAGGCCTCGCAGGCCCTCCTGGTCGCGATTCTCTTCGACTCGCAGCACCTCTCCATCGCGGGGGTCGGCACCCTCAAGGCCGTGGTCGAGCTCACAGACCTCGGGGCCAGCCTCGACGAAGCCAGGGCGATCCTCAGGTCCCCTCCTGACTACGGGGAGGTGATAGCGAAGCTGAAGGCCGCGAGGAGGTCGCGGATCTACAGGTCCTCTGGCTGGGTGATTCTCATAAGCACCGTGGGATCCTTCCAGGCGAACGTCGCGAGGGCCTTCACCCACCTCGGGGCCGACGTCTCGCTGGTCGTCGGGGACTTCGACGGCGAGCTGCGTGGGTCGCTCCGCGCCAACAGCCGGTTCAGCTCGGAGACCAAGGTCCATCTAGGGACGGACGTGGCCGAGGTCCTCTCCAAGGGGAGAGGCTACGGCGGCGGTCACCCGACGGCGGCGTCCTTCACTTGCTCCGCAAGCGAAGAGGACGTGATAAAGCAGTTCCTGGTCCTCATCGGCGGACTGCTCCACGAGCCCCCGACCGAGGTCAAGTGACCTTCTGGTCCTTGCTCTGGAGGTAGGTCAGGATCCAGAGCCTCCGTCCGGCGGCCCTCGTGTTCTGGACCTGCGGCAGACTCACAATCCCGTAGGAGACGACGGAGACGAAGGCGAACTGGAGGGCGTTGAACACTCCCGTCATCGCCAGTATGAGCAGGAGCGCGTTGGAATCCGAGAGCGAGATGCCGACGTCCTTGAAGCCGCCAGACACGTACCCGATTATCCCTGAGAGACCGTAGAGGTAGATGATTATCAGGTAGTTGGGCAGCGTCATCGCAATGGCCCGGATGGCCATTCCCAGCCCTGCGCCGAGACCGATCGCCTTGCCGACGGTCGGGCGCTTCAGCCGCCTGACCACCACCAAGCCGATCCAGAGCCCGAGGAGCGATGAGAGTATCGCTATCAGCTTCAGCTCGGGACCGAAGAAGGCGACGTTCACACCTATCGCCATCAGCGTCGCGAACTCTATGAACGCCGCGGCAAGCGCAGGGATGGGACCGAAGATGAAGAACGCGAGGAGTATCGCGATCTCCCCAAGGTCGAACTGCAGGTACGGTATAACGGGAAAGTTGAGTCCCAGGGCCTGGGATATCGACGTGAGGACCACCGCGAGCGCGCCGAAGACGGCGACCCCCGCGAGCGACCTGCTGTCGAGTCCTGTCCTCGAATAGCTCGCCACGTCCCTGCCGTTCCGGAAGAGTCTAATAAGAATTTGGTAATAACCAAATACTTAGTAATACCCTTCGGGGGCTCCAACCCGGAGGGACATGACCTCCAAAGGGTTATCTTGCGTCCGCGGGGCCCGTCCGCACAGCGCCCAAAGGCGCCCCTGACCCAGTGATACAATTGACCACCCTGCTCCGTGTCGAGAACCTCTCGTTCCGTTACATCGATACTGAGAAGTGGGCCGTTGAGAAGTTCGACCTGGAGATAGAGCAGGGGACCGTCACCGTCCTCGCAGGGCAGAGCGGTTGCGGAAAGTCCACCCTGCTCAGGTGCATGAACGGGCTCATCCCCCACATGTACCCCGGCGAGTATCTGGGCGGGATAACCATGGACGGCCTGACGGTCGACAAGACGAAGATGGGAGAACTCGCCCAGAAGGTCGGCCTGCTCTTTCAGAACCCGGAGAACCAGATATTCATGTTCTCGGTGGAGAGGGACATCGCGTTCGGGCTCGAGAACCTCGGGCTGCCGAGGGAGGAGATCAGGAGGAGGGTCGACGAGGTTCTGCGCCTCCTGGGGATCACGCACCTCGCCCTGCGCGCCCCGCACGAGCTCTCCGACGGGCAGAAGCAGCGGGTGGCGCTCGCCGGCGTCATCGCCATGAGGCCGAGGCTGATCATCCTCGACGAACCGACGTCGCTCCTCGATCCGCAGACGGCGTCCGAGCTCGTGGCGCTCGTGCACACGCTCAACAAAGACCTCGGGATCACCTTCGTCATTGTAGAACACCGGCTCGAGCTCCTCACCCCCATAGCCGACCGCATCGTGGTGATGGACCGGGGCCGGAAGGTGATGGAGGGGAAGCCGGCCGACGTGCTCACCGACCCGCAGGCGGCGGTCTACGGGATAGCCGTGCCTCCCATCTCGAAACTCTACACGGACCTCACGAGGGACGGGCTCCCGCTCGGGACGGTCCCCGACACCCCACTCGAACTTGCGGAGGAGGTCAACGGTCGGTGAGCCTCATCGAGTTCAAGGACGTGACGTTCGTCCACCAGAACGGCGTGACGGCCCTGAAGGGCGTAAGCCTCTCGGTGGAGAGGGACGAGCTCGTCGGGATCGTGGGCGAGAACGGCGCGGGTAAGACCACGCTGGTCAAGCACATCAACGGGCTCCTCAAGCCGACCTCCGGCTCAGTGACCGTCGACGGGAAGAACACGCGGGACGTCAGCACCGCTGCCCTTGCGCGCAATGTCGGGATAGCCTTCCAGAACGCCAACCAGCAGCTCTTCTCGGACAGCGTCGAGAACGAGATCACCTACGCCCTGAAGAACTTCGGCTTCGACCCCGGGCTCATCCAGAAGCGCCTCGACTGGGCGCTGGGCTTCTTCGGGCTCGAAGAGTACCGCAAGTCCTCGCCCCTGATACTCAGCGGCGGCGAGAAGAAGCGCCTGACGCTCGCCTCGATCCTCGCGTGGGACCCCGACGTCGTGGTCCTCGACGAGCCGACGGTCGGCCAGGACGCGATACAGAAGGAGAAACTCGCCGAGATCATCAAGCTGCTTCACTCTGCAGGGAAGACGATCATAACCGTCTCGCACGACGTCGAGTTCCTCTGGACCCTGCAGCCACGGCTGCTCGTGATGAAGCAGGGGTCTGTGGTGGGGGACGGGCCATGCGCGACCGTCATGAAGGACAGGATGCTGCTCGAGGGCGCGAGGGTGTCGCAGCCCCAGCTCGTCCAGCTGTACGACGCGCTGAACGTGAGGCCCGACCAGCCCTTCAGGGACGTATCTGAGGCCAGGGCCTGGATAGAGAGGGGGACGAGCTAGGTTGTACTGGCTCGCAGGCGGGTTCCTCTTCAGGAGGGTCGTCTCCCCGTTCCACAAGCTCGACCCGCGGACCAAGCTCATCATCGCGATCGAGTTCTTTGCGCTCTCGCTCGCCGCCTCCTCGATAATCTCGATAAGCGCGGTCCTGCTCTCCATCCTCGGCGTCGCGGTCCTCGCCAGGTCGCTCAGGAGGATCGGGAGGACCATGGCGTTCTCGCTCGTCTTCGCGGTCTTCATCTTCAGCATCAACATAGTCTTCGGGCTCGGCATCCTGAGGGCGTTCACCTACGCCCTCCGCTTCCTCGCCATAATCAGCTCGACCAGCCTCTTCTTCGTGACCACATCTCCGGACGAGCTCGAGCAAATCATGAAGTGGCTGAGGGTCCCCCGCGACGTAGTCTTCGCATTCGTCACGGCGGTCAGGTTCATCCCGGTCGTAATGCTCGATACCTTCCAGATAATGGACGCGCAGAAATCGAGGGGCCTCGAGCTGGAGAAGGGCAACCTCATCGCCCGCGTCCGCAACATGATCCCGATACTCATCCCGCTGGTGGTCAACTCGGTGATCAGGAGCGGGGAGCTGGCCGAGGCCATGGAGTCGAGGGGGTACGGTTCGACGCCCCATCCGACCTCGCTCTACAGAATGAAGCTGAACTGGTACGACTGGGTCGTCCTGGTCGCCAGCGTGGCCGTCTTCGGCGTAGCACTGTATATCTACCACTTCTACAACTTTCCGTTCTGATGATCCCGCCGCGGGTGGTTGTCGACGAGAGGGAGAGGGGCTGCGGTGTCCCCGAGCAGCTCTCAAGGCTCAACGTCAGGGTGTACTTCAGCCGGCTGCCGACGGCCGACTATGTGATCAGTCCGGAGATCGCGGTCGAGAGGAAGGCCCTCCCAGACTTCGTCTCGTCCGTCTATGACGGCAGGCTCTTCGTCCAGGCCTCGGCGATCTCGAGCTCCTACAGGAAGCCGTACCTGATCGTCGAAGGCGACATCAAGGAGCTCACGAGCCTGACCAAGAACATCAACTCCTACTACGGGGCGATCGCCTCGGTCACGCTCGCCTACGACCTCAGGGTCATCCACACCGCCGACCCGCTGCAGACCGCGGCGGCGATAGCCGCGCTCATCCAACACAGCCACGCGAGGCCGGTGCCGGTGGGCTTCGTGGCCGCGGCCCCGAAGGCGAAGGACGAGCCCCAGCAACAGCTCTATCTCGTCTCCTCGCTGCCCGGCGTGGGCATGAAGCTCGCAAAGAGGATGCTCTCGAGGTACGGCACGCCCCGGAAGATAATGGGCCTCACCGAGTCCCAGCTAGCGATGGTCCAGGGGGTCGGGAGCAAGAAGGCCGCGAGGATAGCGCACATGCTCGACACCCTCCACGCGACCCAGAGCGGCGCCGCACCCAAACAGGAGCGGCTCCTATGAAGAGGATCGCCATAATCGGAGGGACGGGGGACCTGGGCCTGGGCCTCGCCGCACGGCTGTCGAGGTCGTTCCAGGTCACGATAGGCTCCCGCGACGCGACGAAGGCGCTGGCGGCCGCCTCCAAGGTCTCCGGGCTGTCAGGGTTCACGGTCCTCGGGGAGGAGAACGGCGACGCCGCGAACGGCTCCGAGATCGCCATACTCGCAATCCCGGACCTGCCCTCCGACGACCTGCTCGCCTCGCTGAAGCCGCACCTCGCCGGGAAGCTCGTGATCTCTCCCATCGTCCCGATGGTCTTCCGGGACGGACTCTTCGCGCCGTCTCTGGAGTCCGGATCGGCCGCTGAGAAGGTGGCCTCGCTGCTGGGGACGAGGGTTGCCGGCGCGTTCCACACCGTCCCTGCCGCTCGCCTGCTCGAGGTCGACAGGGAGCTGGACTACGACGTGCTCGTCACGGCCGAGACGAAGGAGGTCTACGCGGAGACGGCAGAGGTCGTCGCGAGCGTGCCCAAGCTCCGTCCGCTCTATGCCGGCCCTCTGAGAAACTCTAGGATGGTCGAGGGGATAACCCCGAGCCTCCTCAACGTCGGGAAGCTCAACAAGATCAGGTCGCCCTCGATCAGGGTCGTCTGACCGGACCGGCTCGCTCCCCATTGGGTCCTCTGGACCCCAAGTAGAGGATGGGCCGGTAGAGCTTGAACGCCCAGTAGTCCCTGAAGTCGCCGATCGCCCTCGCCTCCCGGACCTCTCCGACCAGCAGGTCGTGGTCGCCGAACCTTTCCACCTTGGAGAGCGTGCAAGCGAGGTATGCGGACGCCTCCTTCACGACCGGGACCGCGGGAGTACCTCTGAGAGAGTGGTGCAGGCCCGCTGTGCGGAGCTTGTCCGGGATCCCGGCCCCCGAGACGCTCCCAAGGCCCACGACCGCGCTGGCGTACCGACCGTCGAGCCAAGACACGGAGAAGCACCGTGCCTTGATGATGGTCCCATACGTGTCGTGGGAGGGGGACGACGAGACGCCTATCAATGCCGGGTCGTTCGAGAGCGAGATGACGGAGATCGCAGGCATGGCCGAGACCTTTCCCCGGTGGGACGCGGCGACGACGACCGGGACGGAGGGATAGAGGAGTCGGTAGACCTTCGAGCCCTCGACCTTTCTCATGCCGGCGTGGCGGGAATCGCCGGAGTTAATTCTTTGGCGTAGCCCCTGCGCCTGTCGCGCTCCGTCACCCTCCAGGTCACGGCGAACGCCCCCAGCGCGATTAAGAAGAGACCCAGCTCGAAGACCCAGAGCGGCACCTCCCCGGCGAACGGGACGAGGGCGTCCACCAGTCCCATCGGGAGCGCGAGGAAGAGGTAGTTCCTCTTGTGGAGATATGCAGCGAGGACGCAGAGGTAGCCCCAGGAGAAGTGGATCAGGAACGAGGAGAACCTCTCGAGGATGCTGAGGGCGGTAGGAAAGAGTAGCTGGGCCCGGGGGTAGAATACCGATGGTTGTGAGGTCACCAGCGTCTGGTAGGTCGACTGTGGCAGCAGGCCGTCGGCGATGAAGACGTAGGTGAGCGCGAGGCTGAAGAGCGATAGCGCGCCGGTCAGGATGCCGTTCTCCCAGAACGCGAGCGATACCCCGTAGCCCTCGCCGTCCCTGGCGTCTATGTTCCAGTGCGAGACCGCGAACCGTGCCACCAGGTACGCCAAGCCCACCTCGAAGAAGCTCGTCTGGAGCCCGAAGTACAACCCCGCGGGGACACTCACCGTACCGAAGGTCGACTGGATCCAGCCATAGGTGGCCTCCTGGACGACGACCTTGAGACCGATCGCGGCGAAATACGCCAGGGCGGCGACGACCAGGATGGTAGCGGTCAGCCTCCGCTTGTAGTGCCACCAGACCACGAGAATGACGCTGAAGACCACGGTGGCCAGAGGCGCAAGGAAAAGGACGGGGTCGATGTCCTGCATCGACCGACCGACGAGCGGACGCGGGATTAAGCGTTGCTTCCGTCCGAAGGACTCGGTGGAGACCGAAAGAGTTTTGTGGACGAACCCTTCCTGATTGTCAAACGTAGAAGATGGTCGAAGACGTCGGATTCCTCCTAAGCCTGGGCATCATCTCCGGCGTGGCCCTCCTCCTCGGACTTCTTTTCGCAAGGCTCCGTACCTCGGTGATCGCCGCGGAGATACTCGCCGGCATGCTGGTCGGGCCCTACGTTCTCGGGTGGATATCGGACATCTCGGTGATAGGCGACATCGCCAGCGTCGGGATCGTGGTCCTGCTCTTCCTGATAGGGCTCGAGCTGGACCCTGTTAAGTTCCTGAGGATGATCAGGCGGGCCGGATCGCTCACGCTCCTCGAGATGGGCCTGACCTTCATCGTCGGCCTGGCGTGCGCGCACTTCCTCGGCCTTGATTTCTCGGAGACGCTCGTCTTCGCGATGGCGGCGTCCGCAACGAGCACGGCGATCGTCGGGCAGTTCCTCCTCTCGCGCGGCATGCGCGACCAGACCTCGCGCCTCATCGTCGGCATCCTCGTGATCGAGGACATCGTCGCGGTCGTCTTCCTCATCGTGATCTCCTCGCTCCCCGCGGGAGGCGTCATCACCGCGAGGACCGGGCTGCTCGCTATCTCCGAGACGATCCTTGGGGGTTTCGCCCTCCTGACCATCGGCGTCGTGGTGGCCAGATACGTCGCCCCGCCCGCGATAAACTTCCTCAGCCACTACGAGGAGGAGTTCGAGGAGCTCCCGTTCTTCTTCGCGATCGGTCTCGGGTTCGCCTTCGGGGTCCTGGGCGCTTATCTCGGGTACTCTGCGGGCGTCGGCGCGTTCATCATAGGCCTCGCGATGCGGGGCAAGCACTCGAAGTACCTCTCTGGCAAGGTGGCGCCCATCAAGGGGCTCCTCGTCTTCATCTTCTTCGTCTACATGGGCAGCCAGATCGACCCATTCCCCGCGCTCCAGATCTGGCCGGCGTTCGCCCTGGTGGCAGTGCTCCTCATCGCTGCGAAGTACTCCGGCGGGGTCCTGATCGGCAGGATCATGGGCGCGAGGGACCCGCTCGGGGAGACGGACCCCCGGATGGTCGGCGCCTGGCTGGTACCGCGTGGCGAGTTCTCCTTCATCATCGGCCAGGCCGCCCTCGCCGCCGGCCTGATCGACACCTCGACATTCTCTATCCTCGGCCTGATGGTGCTTGTCACGGCGATGGCCGGGCCCTTCCTTCAGCGGATAGGGAAGAAGGCCGCCTCCCCGTCTCAGCACCCATTCAAGCCGGTCAGAGACAGCTGAGCCTCTGTCGCTGGCGAGGGGAGGAACCGAGACTCGCAGGAATAAATTTCGCAGAGAATTATATATAATAGGAATATCACCGCAGGACCCATGGCCCAGCCCCTTCTCGTGGTGGCAAGAAACACCTCAAAGCTCAACAAGTTCTCCCAGGACTCGCTCCAGGGCGCCCTCAACCTCAGGGACTTTCTCGAGCAGAGCGGGGAGTACGACGCCGTGACCATATTCCAGCTCCGGTCGGTCGACGGAGCGATGAAGGAATGGGTCGTGCTCAGCGAGATAGAGTGCTGAGACTAGCGTCTCCCTAGAAACTCACCGAGGACTCCACTGAACGCTTCGGGCGTCTCCCAGTGCGGGACGTGGCCTGCGCCCGATATGACGCGCAGCTCGCTCCTTGGGAGCCTCGAATGGAGCTCCCTTCCGGAGGTGACGGGGAGGATGCCGTCAGATTCCCCCCAGACTATGAGCACAGCGATCTGCGAGCGCTCGAGCGTCCTCACGTCCTCTGAATCCGACCCTGCGGTGTCCTCGAGGACGATCCGTGAGACGAGGTTCCGGTGCTTCGAGAGGAGCCTCATCGCGACCCAGCCGCCCATCGAGTTGCCTACAACGACCGCGTGCGAGAGCCCGGCGTGGGCGCAGACGGCGCTGACCTGTTCCGTGTAGAGCTCGGCGAGTTCGGAGGTCGCGTCCCCCGTCCTGGAGGGCAGACTGGGCGCGACCACGGTGGCGGCCCTAGACAGGCCGGGGATGACCCTTCTCCAGGTCCCGGAGTGGGACCTCAGCCCGTGGAGGAGCAAGACCTTCAGCGGGCCATCGCCCTCGATTCGGTAGCCGAGTTCCAGGGACCCGAAGGAGACGGACCGGTTGTCGTAGTTCAAGGGAGCCGCCGACCTGCGCGCCCCACCCTACCTGACCTCGGACTCGCGGTCCGCGTCATCGTAACTTCACGGACTTCAGGTCCACCGTCATCGGCGGATATTCCATGTGCAGCCCTTCGAGGGCGTCCACGATTACCGCGGAGACCAGCAGGTCCCTGAACCACTTCTTGTTGGAGGGGACGATGTACCAGGGCGCGAAATCCGTGGTCGTCGCCTCGAGGGCCTGTTGGTAGGCCTTCATGTACTTGGGCCAGAGGCGCCTCTCCTCGAAGTCGTCGCGGCTGAGCTTCCACTGCTTGTCAGGATCCGAGAGCCGTTCCTGGAGCCTTCGCTTCTGTTCACCTGAATCGATGTTCAGGAAGAACTTCAGAATCGTAGTCCCCGACTCCGAGAGCTCCTTCTCGAAGTCATTGATTTGCCTGTAGCGCTGTCTCCACACGTCCTTGGTCACGAGCCCGTGGACTCGTTCGACCAGCACTCCCTCGTAGTGGCTCCTGTTGAAGATGACGAGTTCACCCTTCGCCGGGACTTGGGCGTGCGCCCTCCAGAGGAAGTCGTGGTCGAGCTCCAGTTGTGTGGGCTCCCTGAAGTGGGCGACGCGCACCCCTGATGGGTTCGCGCCCCTGAAGATCCTCCGAATCGTCCCGTCCTTGCCTCCCGTGTCCATGGCCTGAAGGACCACCAGCACCATGTGCTTGTGCTCCGCGAAGAGCTTCGCCTGGAGCAGGTCCAGCTTCTCGTCGAGCTTCTTCGAGAGTCCAACAGGGCGTGCCTCCTCTCCGCCGAATCCTGAGCTGTCGGAGGGGTCCCATCTCTCCAGCCTGAGCTTGGTCCCGGGCTGGACCATGTACCGCTTGGTGTGGACTCCGTCGGGCAAGTCGAGCATTAGCTCTGCTCACGGGTTTTAGGTCTTGCGCGGCCCGGATTCTGCGGCGACAGGGTTTCAACGATTATATCGGCCCAAGCGCTGGGGCTGCAGAATCACCTCGAACAGATGGATGGTACTCTTCATCGCGTGCATCGCGTCGTTCATGGCGCCGTTTGACAGCAGCATAGTCAACCTCGCGCTGCCTTCGATAGCGAAGGCGTTCAGCGCCTCCTTCGCCGACATCATACTCATCACGACCGCGTACCTGGTTGTCATCGCCTCCCTCCAGACGACGTTCGGCCGCGTGGGCGACCGCAGCGGCATGAAGCCGGTCCTGGTCATAGGGGTCGTGGTCTTCACCTGCGGCTCGTTCCTCGCCGGCCTCTCCGGGAGCGTCAGCCAGATGATCGTCTTCCGGATCGTCCAGGGCGCCGGCGCGGCTATGATGAGCGCGGTCGCCGGGGCGCTGGTTGTGAAGGCCTTCCCCGTTGCCGAGCGCGGCAGGGTGCTGGGCATCACGCTCGCGTCCGCATACACAGGTCTGACGGCGGGCCCGGCAGCGGGAGGGGTGCTGGTCCAGGTCTTCGGATGGCGCTCGATTTTCTACGTCAACGTGCCGATCGGCATCGCGACAGCGGCCCTCGCGGTCGTCTACCTCAGCAGCGAGAAGGCCTCGATCGGCGAAGCGCGGTTCGACTTCCCGGGCGCGATAGCGCTCACGGCATTCCTGGTGACGATGCTCTTGGCGCTGAGCGGACTGGCGGCCTACGCCTGGGAGACGGCGCTACTGGTCCTCTCCTGCATGGGCTCGTTCGCAGGGTTCCTGCTGCTCGAGCGGAGAAAGGGCACCGTTCCCCTCATCGACCTGAGGCTCTTCACCCAGAACAGGCTCTTCGCCGCGGGCAACGCGACCGCGCTGATGAACTACATCACCGCCTCAGGCTCGCTTCTGGTGGTCTCCCTCTACCTCCAGGATGTCCTCGGGTACTCGCCTGTCTCCGCGGGCCTGGTCCTCCTCGTCCAGCCGGCCGTGATGGTCCTGACCGCCCCTGTCGCCGGGGCTCTATCGGACAAGATCAGCCCCGGCCTACTGAGCGCCGCCGGGATGTTCATCAAGGTCCTCGCCTTCCTCGCGCTCTCGTTCCTCGGTGTCTCCTCCTCAGGAGAGTCGATTTGGCTGCCACTCATGTTCCTGGGGCTCGGGCACGCGCTCTTCTCGTCCCCTAACTCCAACTCCATCATGAGCTCCGTCCCGCGCGACCAGATCGGACTGGCCTCGGGGACGCTAGGGACCGTGAGATCGGCCGGACAGTCCGTCGGGGTCGCCGTCCTGGGCGGGGTCGTGGCGGCGAGCATGCCGGCAGGCGCGTTCGCCGCGCTCAGCGGTGGGTCAGTCGCTTCCGGTAGGACGGCCCAGCTATTCGTCACCGGGATGCACTACGCGTTCCTCCTGGCGGCCCTCCTCTGCGCGATAGGAATCCTCACGTCCCTGGTCCGCGCGAAGACCAACGGAGGCACCGGCCGCGGCCCTGCGAGCCCGCCTCTGAGAACGGGACCGGCCCGGCCCGAAGGCAGGGATGCGGGCATCGGCGAGAATCCTATATAGCGTGCGGAGGGCTGCGTTGGACGGGTTCGAACCAGCAACTTGCCTCGAGCATTCGTCATGATAAACGTCAAGGTGGGAACCGACAAGGATGTAGTCAGCGAGCTCAAGACCTTCAAGTACGTCGACAAGGTCTATGAGGTCTACGGCGTCTACGACATAGTCGCCGAGGTCGCAGCGAGCAGCATGGAGGAGCTCAAGGAGACGGTGAACTCCGATATGCGGAAGCTGAAGAATGTGCTGGCAACGAATACCATCATCGTCACCGGAACCTAGCCTCCCTCCTGCCTTTCCGTCCTAGGGCCGCAGGACTGCCCTTCCCATCACTTCGCCGCTGCCCAGCTTCTGGAGCACCAAGTTCGCGTCCTCCAGGGGATGTTCTGCGGAGACCACCGGCCTCACCGTGCCCGCGGCCGCCAGACGGACCAGTTCCGAGAGCTCGGCGAGAGTCCCTGTGAAACTCCCGAGGACGCTGGCGCCCCTGAGCGGGAAGAGGGGCAGGGAGAACGGGGCAGAACCCCCGAAGAGCCCGACTATCACGAGCCGACCCTGTTTCGTCAGCATCTCGAATCCCATCGTGCTAGTCGAGGGGTTGCCGACGAAATCCAGGACCGCGTCCGCGCCCCTCCCTCTGTTCGACCGCTTTATCTCCGAGACAACGTCAGTCTTCTCCCGCCCCGAGGTCTCGATCGTCTGGTCCGCGCCGAGCTCGGACGCGAGCCTGAGCTTCGAGGGGTTGACATCGAGCACCATGACCCTAGCGCCGGTCGTCTTCTTCGCGAGCTGTATGGCGGTCGTCCCGAGTCCTCCAGCGCCGAGAATCACGAGCAGGTCGCCCTCGTGGAGGCCGCACTTCTGGAGTGCGCTGAACGTGGTGAGTCCTGAGCAAGCGAGCGGTGCGGCCTGCGACGGGCCTATCCCTCCTGTGGGGACGAGGTACCGCGGATGGGGGACGCGGACGTACTCTGCGTATCCTCCATCGTTGAAGATGCCTAGGCTCGCCGGTTTCGCTTCGCATAGGTTCTCGAAACCCGCGGCGCACTTCCTGCATTCTCCACAGCCGAGCCAGGGATAGACGACGACGCGGTCTCCTTCCTTCAGGGAAGTATCAACATGGCCTCCGAGGTCGACCAGGGTCCCGGCTATCTCGTGGCCGGGCGTGATCGGGAGCAGGATGCCCCTGTCGGACATCTTCAGCAGGTTTCCTTCTCCCAGGTCGTACGAACCTGAGACGATGTGGAGGTCGGTGTGGCACACCCCGGCCGCCTCGACCCTGACCAGGACCCCATCCCCCGTTTCCGGCCGGTCGATCTCCTCGAGACTGAGGGGCGCACCATAGCTCTCCAGCCTCATCGCTCTCAAGGGTGGCACATCCTCCCCCGCCGCCGACTATAAGACTAGTCCGAGGGGCGGGGCGAGCGCGCCAGGAGACTAGGGTTGCTCGTCCAGGTCCTTCTTCATCTGGTCGAACTGTTCCTTGGCTATCTCGCCGCGGGCGTACCGGAGCTTCAGCGTCTCCTTGGCGTCTCCTCCGTAGCCCCAGCGGCTGCCGTGGTAGTAGCCGCGCCTCCACCCCCAGCCCCAGAATACCATCCGGACCGCGAAGAACGCGATGAAGATGAAAATCAGGAAGCCGCCCTCGATGGACGAGATGATGAACGAGATCAGCGGATTCGTCTCCTACATCGAGGAGGTGAGCAGGACCGACCCTTCCAAGACGGCTTCCTACTCGCCGAAGGTGAAGGAGCTCGCTGACAGGCTCGCCGCGCTAGGGCAGAAGCCCTCTGAGAAGTCCTGACCCGCTCCGTCCCCTCCGGGTCACTTGAAGTCCCCGGACTTCTTGCGCTTGAGCTTCTCGATCGCCTCCTCGAAGTCCTGCATCGTGACCGAGAGGCCTGCCGAGGTCTCGTCCGCGTCCTTCCCGTGCTCCTTGACGTACTTCTTGATTGCGCCAATCACGGCGGCGTTGGCGACGGAAGCCAGGTCCGCGCCCGTGTAGCCCTCGGTCATGTCCGCGAGCTTGACCATGTCGACGTCCTTCGCGATCGGCTTTCTCTTCGTGTGGATCTTGAGGATCTGGATCCTCCCCTCCTTGTCGGGGGGCGGGACCTGGAGTATCCTGTCGAACCTTCCGGGCCGCAGGAGCGCCTCGTCGATGATGTCCGGCCTGTTGGTCGCGCCGAGAACGACGACTCCCTTCAGCTCCTCGAGCCCGTCCATCTCGGTGAGGAGCTGGCTGACGACGCGCTCGGTGACCTGGCTGTCGGTCTCCCCAGCGTTGCGGCGCGGGGCTATGGCGTCGATCTCGTCGAAGAAGATCACACACGGAGCGGCGGCGCGGGCCTTCCTGAAGACCTCCCTGACGCCCTTCTCGGATTCCCCGACCCACTTAGAGATGAGCTCGGGCCCCTTTATGCTGATGAAGTTCGCCTCGCTCTCGTTCGCGACGGCCTTGGCTATCAACGTCTTCCCCGTCCCCGGAGGGCCGTAGAGGAGGATCCCTGTCGGAGGCTTCACGTCGCCCTTCTCGAAGAGCTTGCGGTACTTCAGCGGCCACTCGACGGCCTCGGTCAGCTCCTCCTTAATCGACCCGAGGCCCCCGATGTCCTCCCACTTCACGTTGGGCACCTGGACCAGGACTTCCCTCATTGCCGAGGGCTGAACGTCCCTAAGGGCGTCCTGGAAGTCCTGCATCCTCACCTTGATCTTGTTGAGGGTCTTCGCGGGGACCTTGGTCGACTCCATGTCGATTTCAGGGAGCACCCTCCTCACCGCGAGTATCGCGGCCTCCTTGGCGAGCGCCTGGAGGTCGGCCCCGACGAACCCATGGGTGACCCTGGCCACCTCCTCTAGCTTCACGTCCGGTTCGAGCGGCATGCCCCTCGTGTGTATGTGAAGGATCTCGAGCCGGCTCTTCTCGTCGGGGATGCCAATCTCGATCTCCCTGTCGAAGCGTCCCGGGCGCCGCAGCGCCGGGTCCAGCGAGTCCGGCCTGTTGGTGGCCCCTATGACCACGACCTTCCCTCGCGCCTCCAGCCCGTCCATCAGCGTCAGCAGCTGGGAGACGATCCTCTTCTCCATCTCTCCCGAGGTCTCTTCCCTCTTGGGCGCGATCGAGTCGATCTCGTCGATGAAGATGATGCTCGGCGCCTTCTCCTGCGCCTCCTTGAAGATTGTCCTCAGCCTCTCCTCGGACTCGCCGTAGTACTTGCTCATTATCTCCGGACCGCCGATCGAAGAGAAGTTCGCGTTCGTCTCGTTGGCGACTGCCTTGGCGAGGAGCGTCTTCCCCGTCCCCGGCGGTCCGTAGAGCAGCACTCCCTTCGGGGCCTCGATTCCGACCCTCTCGAAGATCTCAGGGTGCCTGAGCGGGAGCTCGATCATCTCGCGGATCTTCTGGACCTCGTTGGTGAGGCCGCCGATGTCCTCGTAGGTTATCCTCGGGACGCCCGTGTTCGTGGGCTTGCGTACTGTCCCGAGGCGGAAACGGGTCTCCAGAGTGACGACCACCGCGCCTGACGGAGCCGCGCTGTCGACCAGGAAGTCGATTTTGGACCCCATGATGTTGAGCGGGAGGGAGTCGCCCTTCGTCAGGACGCGGCCCTCGAGCGCCTCCGGGAGGTACTCCTCGAGACCCGTGATGTTCAGAGTCTCGGTCGGGGCCAGGACGACCTCTTGAGCGGCGTGGGCCTCCGTCTGCGCTATCGTGACGGTGTCATCCAGGCCAACACCGAGATTGTTCCTCGTGTACCCGTCGATGCGTATCAGTCCGAGACCGTAGTCCTCCGGGTATCCGGCCCAGAGCAGCGTGAAGCTGACCTTCTTCTTGCCGGTTATCTCGATGACGTCGCCGCTGGTCAACCCGAGCTGTTCCATAACCTTGGGGTCGATTACCGCTATCCCGTGTCCGACGAGCCGCGAGTTTGTCTCCGCGACTCTCAGGGTCACGCTCTTTTCCATGACCCATTCGAGCGGCGACTATGATTAAAAGTCTCTAGCGTGAATTCTACCAGACGAAGAACCACCGGAGCCGATGTCACGCGGAGACGGTGTCGTTCCTCGGTCTGGTTAGTCCCTGTTCCTTAATCCCATCGAGCGTCATGCAGGTGCTCGTCGCGTAGGCCACGAGCCTCCGCTCATCGTCCGTCACCCGGCACTCGAGCAGCCCCATGTGCGGCCTTTCTTGATCACCTTCCCCTTTGCCACGAGCCGTCCGCTCCAGAACGGACGAAGGAAGTTGATCTTCAGCTCGACAGTCGTGAACGACTCGTCCGCTCGGAGAAGGCTGGCGTAGGCCATCCCCATCGCCGCATCGGCGATGTCGCAGATGATTCCTCCGTGGAGCGTTCCCATCGGATTCTCGTGCTCCCGGCTGGCCTGGAGCTCGATCGCCGCAGTCCCCCTCTCGATCTTCGTCAGCCTGAAGCCGACGAGCTCCGCGACCGGGGGCGTCCACCCTTCGGCCAGCGCCTTCCGTATCCTTTGCAGCCCCGAACCCTCGGAGGTTCCGCCGTGAGAAACCCTCTTCTTCATGGCTCTGTTCCTGAGGTTCGGGCGACCTTATTTGAACTGTACTGGATGAAGCCGCGACACCCGGGTCATCCGTCACCTCTCGCTCCTCGTCCGGACGATCCCGACCGCGACCCAGCCCTCCGCGGGAAGTGCCGAGACCTGTCTCACGAACTCGGCTGAAGCGAGGGGGAGGAGGAAGACCGTCCCTGTGAGCGAACCCCAGATCGTGACCGAGAGCGCGCCGTACTTGTCGACAAGTGGCTTCGAGAGGACGGTGAAGCCGGCGTAGATTAGCGATGCGACTATCGCCTCCAGCGCGCCCGAGAGGGAGTTCCCTCCTGCGTTCAGGTCGCTCGCGGACAGGAGAACGCACCCGACCAAGGCGAGGAGCAGCGCGTAGACCAGCCTCCGGCTCAACCTCTCCTTCAGTGTGACCGCCGAGAAGGCTACGATGAAGACCGGACCGAGGGAGACCAGCAGACCCACCAGCCCCGATGAGATCGAGGTTTCGGCGTAGTTGAGGGCCGTCCCATAGAGAGCCACCATCATCAGTGCGAAGGCGAGGGGTCGCGGGAGGTCTCTACTCTGGAACTTGGTCTTTGGCCTCGCGAATGGCACGATGATCGCCAACCCCGCGCTGGCAATGAGCCACCTGATCAGCAACAGCGAAAGCGGGGAGAGGTCGGAGTCCGCCACCCTTATCGCGACGAACGCGAGCCCCCAGATCACGCTAAGGAAGCCGAGGAGCGCGTAGGCGGGGGCCCTCGGGTGAGAGCGCGGCCCTCTGGGACCGGCATTTGTCGCCATGACTATTCCCAACTCCTGATTTGGCAGGTTAAAATCCAACATGCCCGCCTGGGCCACAAAGCCTTTAGAACTCTAGAATCCCCGAATCGTCTCGACAAATTTGAAGACGACGAAGGCGCGAACTGCCACGCTCGTGATCTGCGTCGCTCTGCTCGCGCTCCTCTTGGGCAGCCTTAGCACGGGGCTGGTCTCGCCCCTCTCCTCGGCTCTGCAGGGATTGCCGTCCCTTCATCCTTCGACGAAGGCCCAACAGACGGTGACGATAGAGATTGGCAGGATTCTGGTCAACACCTCGTTTCTGGTCAGCACCTCGCTTTCGGTGTTCCCGTTGAATTCATCGCTCGAGGAGGTGGCGCCGGCGAGGACTGTGGTCATACCGATCCCGAACGCAACAGTGAAGGTACAGAGGAACGCCCTGGGTTCCTTCCCGCTTCAGCTCGAGACGAACTCCAGTGGAGAAGCGGGTTCGCAGCTGGTCGCCGGGAACTACACCCTGACGGTCTCGACCCCGTCCTTCAGCACGTCAGTGCAGATCCGGATCTACCAGAGCCTGACGACCGAGGCCGACGTCTTGGTAAGTCGGCTTGTCAATCAGGCCGTCTTCAGCGACCTGTCCGACGAGGACTCCTCGGGATCTGTCGCGCCTTGGCAGAGCATCAACCTGGCCGTCCTCGCGTCCTCGGCGCCGACTGAGACAAGCGCCGGCTTTCTCGATCTCTACTACGGGACCGCCTCGACGGGGTTCGTCCTGAACAAGGTGACGGAGGTCCCGGTGACGGTGACCGCGTCGCAGGTCAGCGGTTCAGGGGCTTCGACCCTCCTCTGGCTCACGCTTCACCCAGAGTCGTTCCTGCCCGTCCAGAGCCTGGTCGGCCTCACGCTCGTGACCTACAGCGCCACGACGAGGATATTCGTCCATGGATAGCGATACCGTCGTCGCCCTCGTCCTGAACGTGGCCGTCTGCGTCTCACTCGGGGCCGGGTTCCTCCAGTGGCGCAGGCAGAGACCGCCCAGCGCTTCAGACGCCCAAGGCACCTTCCGGCTCCTGGCCTCAGGCCTGAGGAGGGCCTTCCCGGACCTCCCGACGGGGTTCACGCTGAGGGAGGGTCTCTCCAGGGCGAGGCTGGCAGGCCTCAACCTGAGGTGGGACGAGATAGACCAGGGCCTCGCGGACTATGAGGCGTACAGGTACGGGGATGGGTCGGCACCGGACCTTCCGCAGTCGGAGTTGATGAAGCTCGTGAAGGTTCTCTGGAGGCGCCGCTAGTGGCCACGGGTCTGCGCGACAGGGTCGTCACCGAGCTCGGCAGGGTTGTAGTCGGCAAGGAGAGGGAGACGGAGCTGCTCCTGGCGGCCCTGCTGGCAAGGGGGCACGTTCTGCTCGAAGGCGTCCCCGGCGTCTCGAAGACGCTGCTGACAAAGTGCTTCTCGCGTTGCCTGGAACTGGACTTCCGCCGCGTCCAGTTCACGCCAGACATGCTCCCGCTTGACATAGTGGGTGGGTTCATCTTCAACATGAAGGAGAGGGAGTTTGAGTTTAGGAAGGGCGCGGTCTTCACCAACATCCTCCTGGCCGACGAGATCAACAGGGCCCCCGCGAAGGTCCAGAGCGCGCTCCTCGAGGCGATGCAGGAGCAGCAGGTGACGATCGAGGGCCATACAGAGACCCTCCCCTCCCCGCACATGGTCATCGCGACCCAGAATCCCATCGAGTTCCAGGGCGTCTATCCTCTCCCGGAGGGACAACTCGACAGATTCATGCTCAAGATCACCCTCGGATATCCCTCGCGCGAGTCGGAGTCTGAGGTGATCAGGCGGAACATCTCGGACGAAGGGGGGGAGCCCGTCAGGGGCGTCGTGTCGAAGGAAGAACTGGCCAGGTGCTTCCGGGAGGTCGGGGAGGTGAGGGTCTCGGAGGAGATCATCGACTACCTCGCTCGGCTCGCGATCGCGACCAGATCGGACAGCAGGGTCGTGCTCGGCGCGAGCCCGAGAGCGATGGTCCATCTCACCAGGTGCGCCAAGGCCAGGGCGTACCTAGCCGGGCGCGGTTACGTGACCCCGGACGATGTCAAGGAACTGTCCGTCGAGTCGCTCTCGCACCGGATGAGGCTGAGGTCGTCCACACAGGTCAGCGGGGAAGAGATCTCGGTCACGGCGGTGATCCGGGACGTGGTCGACGGAGTTGAGCCGCCACGGTAGGTCTCACACGGAGGGGAAGAGACTACCTCGGGGCCGCGGCCCTGACAAGTCTGATCTTCGGCTTCGCCGGGCCAACGATCGCGGCGACCCTTGGCTTCACGCTCTCGATCATGGCCGTCGCATCTCTCGGGCTCTTCTGGTCTCAGTTCCGAAGAGCCGGCGTCGCGACGGGAGTCAAGAGGGTCCGCACCTTCAAGAACGAGAGCAAGACGATCCCGATTCAGATCGGGACGGGGGGTTCGAGATGGCTCAGACTGACCTCCGCTAGCCTGGAGGGCGGTCCCGGACTCGCGTGCAGGGTCAACCAGTTCCGGTCGGGAGCCTCCGAGCTGGTGATTACGCCCAGCCTCGCCGGTAGGACGGAGGGCCTGAAGGTGATGCTCAAGGCGACCGACCAGCTCGGGCTGTTCACGAAGCAGCGCACATTGGAACTCGATTTCGTCCTAGAGTCGCTCCCGCTCGCGCTGAGAAGGGCGCCCCTCCGGTTGCAGGCGTCCCCGCGCTCGTTCGGCGAGAACCCGGCGGGAAGGAGCGGGTCGGGCCAAGAGCTCTACGCCGTGAGCGAGTACGAGCTCGGCCTGGACCCCCACGACATAATGTGGAGGAGGGTGGCTGGGATGACCGACGAGACGCTCCCTGTCCGCATCAGAGAGGCCAACGTCAGAAAGGTCGTCTCGATCGGGATTAGGGTCGGGTCCCGGAACCAAGAGGAGAGGGCGAGGAGAGACGACCTCGTAGCGGAGGCCATCGCCCAGATGGGGGTGGAGCTTCTCCAGATAGGAACCGTCCTCGAGATAACCTACTCCTCGCCCCGCGGGACCGGGAGGGCGACCGCGTCGAACTTGGGGGAGCTCGCGGACGCGACCGAGCTGGCGTGGGGTTCGGGTCAGGATGTGATTCCGACGCCGCTGCCCCTGCCGGCCGCCGGTTCCTTCGACCTTGTCATCGTGGGCCCAGAGGAGGCCTGCGGGACCGGGCTTGACTCGCTCCCCCGGTCTCGCCGGCTCCTCGTCGTCTCTGAACAGGACCGACTCCCGTACACTCCCCAGGGGGCCTCGGTATTCACGGGGAGGGAGGACCTGTCGGCCATGACATCGCTGGTGCTGGCGGGATGACCACGCGCTTCGCATGGGCAGTGGTCGCGGTGGTCACCGCCGCCCTGGCGTCGCTCTATGGCGCGGTCCTGCTCTGGCTGGCCCAGAATCCGGTCTTCCTCCCGGCGAACACCTTCGAGACGGTGATCCTCGGCAGCCAGATCATCCGGCTGGCAGTTGTGCTCTCGATCGGGCGACTGCGGCGGATGAATGGGATCATCATCATCGATCTTTTCGCAGCAGAGGTGCTTCTCATCCCGGTCCTCGGTGTGGTCGAGGTCCTTCTTGGCAACGGGCAGTACCTGCCTCTCGCAGGGAACCTGCTGTGGGCCTGGACCTCCTCGTTCCTGCTCGTCTTCCCGACGTTCGCCATGTACAAGGTCATCGCCATGATCCGTAGGGGAGCGTCGCTCACGGCGCTTGTCCCGACCGCGACCAGCCTCTTCGCTGTCCTCGCCCTCGTGCTCTCCGCTACCAAGCAGACCACGACGATCACGGGGCTGACCGGGATGACGAAGCTCGTCTTGTCTACGTTGACGCAAGGAGCCACAGTGGCTGCCGCCGATCCGATCGTCCTCGTCGCCGGGGCCGTTCTCTATCTCGGCCTGATAGTCTACTCGACGATGGGGGCCGAGGGGGCCCCTCCTGTCGGAGACCTCCTTCTCGTCTTCTCCGCGGTCGGCTCGGCCCTGGCCTTGTTGTGGGGCCTCGTCGTCTCAGAGTTCACCGCAGACACCTTCCTGATCTTCGGAGCTCCTTCGATCGTGCTCATCGCGATAATGTGGTTGGGGAGCCGTGAGAACTAGCCTACTTATCTTGCCGCTGCTGCTGGTCCTGCTCGCGGCCTCGTCTTCGTTCCAACCCGCGCCGGTAGGGGCACAGACCCAGGCCTTCTCGCAGTACCCGCTCTCGATGGGCTTCGGCCCAGGCGTCCTGACCCCGGTGAGCCAGGGGATTCCCGTCTACACTCAAGGGGACCAGATCTGGTTGGCGTCAGACTCCCAGGACGAGCTGACGGCGACGCTCACGATACCCGGAGGTGCGGCCGTAGCAAGCGTCAATCTGGCACCGATGGACCCCGTGCTTCTATACGCCCTCCCGAGCTCAGGTCCTGAAGGCAGCCTGATCCTGACGATTGCTCCCTCGTCTCAGCCGCTCGTTGGAGAGGAGACGACCTTGTTCGTGGCGGGACAGAACGGGCTAGCCCCGGCGACCCTCGACAACTACTCGCTCTCCGGAGGCGGCCAGCTCGCCATGAACCTCACCCTGTCTACGACCACCCAGTACGATATCCAGGCGTGCGCGGTGGGAAGCGCCCCTCCAGAGGCCGCTTCCCTCTCCATCCCTTCCTCGGTCGGGACAGGCCGGCTCCTAGTAGCAAAGAATGGGAGCACGCTCGACATCTCCACGCAGGGGAGCATACTTCATCCGTTCGAGTTCTGGGTGGAGCTACATCAGAACTACTCCTATGCGACCAACGGGCCCTCGACAGTGATCTCTCGAGACGTCGCGGTCGCCGAAATCACGACGGTGCAGATGACGGCCAACCAGACCTCGGCCAACGCCACACTCGTCGACAACGCTCAGATTCGGGATGGCCGGTTCACCGTGAGGGCCTTCTTCGACACTCCGACAGGTATAGCGGTTGAGCAGACCCCGATCCTCATTCCCGGCAACGACACCTGGATATCGCTGCAGGGTTGCTCATCCACGGCAGGCGTAAAGACGACGACCTTCTCCCTCTCGGCGTCGCTCGCCGACCCCGTCTCAAGCTGGCCCACCATGGTCTACACCATGTACACGTCGTACGGGGTCGAGATGGTCACCGAGACGAGGCTCGGCCTTCAGCCTGCCGCTGTCAGAGTCCTGGCGAGTTCCTGGGAGGTCCCGCTGAACGACTCTCTGATTACCTTCACACCCGGGTCGGGAGTGGCAGACTCTTCCTCCGGGGGCGCTACCTTCTACATGATATCCTCGCACTACCCGGTTCAGGTCGGGGTGTCGGTCGGGGGTCAGACACAGGCCATATCCGTGGAACAGCCCTTCTCATCGACCGTGGTTCAGGTTAACTCCAGCAAGCTGAGCGTGGCGACCTATCTGAACGGCAAACCTGCTTCCGGGGCATCAATCAACGTCATGACGGGGAGCGGGACGATCGCGCACGCAGTGAGCGGAGCTGGGTTCTCGGTCTTCTACCTCCCTCAGGGGAACTACACCGTCAGGGTCTCGCTGGGGAACTCCACCATCGTCGAGAAAGTACTCTCCGAGACGGGGAGCTCATCGGTCCTGAGCGCCTACTTCACGACCAGTCCCGACCGAGAGGGCCTCTACCTACTCCTGGCGACCGCTGGAATCGGCTCTGTGGCGAGCGCGGTGGTCTGGGTCAAGGTCTACCGTGACCGGAGATGAGCAGGGCCCGGGCGAGCAGACCTGGCGACGCCTCTTCCGCTCTTGAGGGTCTCCTCTACGTACAGGTCGCCTGTCCTTCCGTCGTAGAGCCTCTCAGGAGAGAATTCGACAAGAGAGTCGAGCAAGACCTTCGCAGCGCGTAGCGGCCCGTCGTCGCCGGGGGAACGCAAATCCGCTCCCATCACGCATAAATGCTTGGCTTAGTGTACAAGGAGACGTTGCCGGCATGCCCCAACTGTAAAGCCGCGGTCGCCTCCACGGAGAGGGTCTACAAGGTAGTGGTGGAACCGGAGCAGGGAGAGCGCGGGGTGGTCAAGAGGGACGTCGGGATGTACAGGTGTCCCAGGTGCGACACGACGTTCCCCAGAGTGCTGGGCCGGATCCACTATCTTCTGGTCCCCGAGACGGAGTTCAACAGGATCAAGAAGGACGCAGAGGAGAACAAGACGAGGGCAGACGAGCTCGAGCTGTCGATCGACGCCCTGAAGAAGGAGAAGCAGGATCACGATGACGTCATGACCAGGCAGCTGCGCGACAAGGTGATATCCAGCCTCGAGTCTGAACTAGGTCAGCTGGAGAAGCACGTGAAGCACCTCCAGGCGGAACGGGACCGCCTGAAGAACGAGATTGCCGCTCCCTAGAACGAGACTACTGGGTGCCTTCGATGGAGGCGATCTGTCCTTCTAGGTCCGCCTTCTCCATCTTCAGCATGTCCACGGTTGCCTGCAGGGTCGCTCCCTTCTTCTCTAGGTCGAGCAGTGTGCGCTTCTGCCTCAACGCCTCCACCTCCGTCATCAAAGAGACCCTCTCGTTCTCGAGTGACTCTAGCCTCTCTTCAAGCTCGGCTTTTCTCTTCTGGAATTCGCGATCATCTGATGCCATTCTGGGCGCCGCTTCAGTAAGCGAAGGCCGAGTTATTCAACATTTGGCACTTTCGAGACGTCCTCGAGCGGCGCGCGGTATGCCGGGGCTTACCCAGTCACCGAGAGCTAATGTAATCAGTAGCGCTTTACTACCAAGTATAAATGGGAGAGCGTCTCCGATATAGCCATGACGTTTCAATCACTCGACGGTCTGGTCCAGGGCCTTCACCACATCACGCTGGTGACCTCGAACCAGGAGGTAAACCGGAGGTTCTACACGGAGGTGTTGGGACTCCGCAGGGTCAAGCTCTCGGTCAACCAGGACGACGTCTTCCACCGGCACCTCTTCTACGCTGACGAGGACGCCACGACGGGGAGCGCGATAACGTTCTTCGAGTGGCCGGAGCTCCCTCCCGGCACGGCGGGGCTAGGGTCTCCTCACCACCTCTCGTACAGGGTCCCCAGCGTCGACGCCCTCCCATCATGGGCATCGTGGCTCCGCGCCGCGGGGGTGAGCGTGGTGGGCCCGCTGCTCCGGGACGGCAGGGTCTCCCTCTACCTGAGGGACCCTGACAACGTGAGCATCGAGCTCACCGCTGCCAACGACCAGAAGCTCACTGAGAGCGACGTGGAGGAGCTCGGAAGGAACCTGCCCGGCGTAACGGCGGTCACGAGCGGCATGAGGCTGACCACGTTCGACCACGCGAGCCCGGTCTCGTCGGACCCGAAGCTGACCGCGCGGTTCTTCGAGAAGTTCGTCGGTCTCAAGGACAACTTCTCGCTCCCCGCCCCTGACCAGGGGGACGCGACGATACTCGCCATCGGGAACGCGGAGAGGCCCGACTTCATCCGATATCTCGCCTCCGAGAGGGCCCGCGAGGGGTACGTCGGCAGGGGCAGCGTCCACCACATCGCGATGGCAGTGGAAGACGACAGGGACCAGCTCAAGATCAAGCGCCACCTGGACGACGTGGGGATCGGGAACTCAGGCATAATAGACCGGTTCTGGTTCCACTCGCTCTACTTCAGGGACCCAGACGGCAACCTCCTGGAGGTCGCGACCAAGGGTCCGGGATACACGGCGGACGAATCGAGGGAGACGCTGGGGTCTCGGCTGGTCCTCCCCAAGTGGGTCGAGCCGAGAAGGACCGAGATAGAGGCGTTCCTCAGGAAGACCGATGCGGGGAACCCGGTCTCCTGGCCGCCCGTCTACCCCCTCACACCGAAGCGGCCGGAAGCCTTAACGCAATCCAACTGAGCAGGGGACTCAGGTTTGTCCACTCCAGAGTCCGAGTCGCCGGGCTTCGTCCACCGGTTCGTGCCCTCGGTGGATGGCGGCCCGATCACGCTGCTCCTCCTCCACGGAACGGGCGGCAATGAGGACGACCTCCTGGGCCTCGGAAGCCAGCTCCTCCCAGGCGCCGCTCTTCTCAGCCCAAGGGGGAAGGTACTGGAGAACGGGATGCCGAGGTTCTTCCGGCGCCTCGCCGAGGGAATCTTCGACCTCAACGATCTGGCCAACCGCACCGAGGAGCTCGCCAGTTTCGTTGAGAAGATGTCGACCAAGCGCGGCTTCGGCAAGAAGGTAGTGGCGGTGGGCTATTCGAACGGCGCGAACATCGCCGCGAGCCTCCTGCTTCTCAGGCCCAGGCTCCTCGCCGGGGCGGTTCTCTTCCGGCCGATGGTCCCCTTCACGATGAAGACCGTACCTGACCTTTCCGGCGTCCGCGTCCTAATCGAGGCGGGGACCGAAGACATCGTCGTCCCCAGGGACCAGCCCGATGCGCTCGCCGAGATCTTCCGAAGGGGCAAAGCCGAGGTGACGCTGCGTTGGCACGAGGCCGGACACCAGCTCACAGAGGCCGATATCGAGACTGCGCGACAGTGGCTCTCCGACCTCTCAGGGTCTCTCTCAAAGTAAGCCCCCTTGATGATGCCCGCAGCGCCGGCTCGGATTAGACTCCGCCAAACCTGTCTTTCATGAGGCGGCCCATCAGGCGCTTGTCATAGCGATACTCCCGGTCGGTGTCGAGCTCCCGGTAGAGTTCCTCTACCTCGGCCTTCTTCGTGAGCACCGCGGAGGCCCAGCGCGACCCGTCCTCAGTCTTCTTGAACGGCAGCTTCATGAGGTAAAAGGGGTAGTCCACCGCGTCGGGCACGACGCCTACGAACGGCAGGAACAGGGAGACGAACCTGCTTCCATTGCCCAGCGCATCCTCGAAATGCGGGACGTCCTCCTCGGTCTCGTTGTGGCCGCAGAACAACACGGTCGCCTCCCCGAGGTCAGACTCCATGTAGTCCTCGTTCCAAATCTCGATGCGGTCGGAGAGCCCCTGATCCCGGACGAACCGGGCAGCCTTGGACGCGCGTCCCCTGTGCATCTCGATCCCCACCGCCTTCTTCACACCGAACTCCTTCACGGCGATGACGCAGAGCTTGCCCATCCCGCAGCCCAGATCGAAGAAGACGTCGCGCTTCGAAGCCTGCGCGAGGCGCATTATCTTCCGGATGTGCCTGTTGCTCTGGTAGTCCTCGGGCCCCAGTCTATTCATCGCGCATCGGCACCGCGCCACGTTTCATCGGGAACGACTCACCGCCTGCTCTGGCGCGGCCTACTTCTGCTTGCCGCGTCTCTTGGGTGCGGGCCGCGTCCGCGCGGCGCCGCGGTGAGACTCGTGGAGGCCTATCACATTGCCCTCCGGGTCGGCCCCGATGAAGGTGAACCCGACGTTGGGGACCTCCATCTTCTCTACGAGCTCCTTCCCTCCGGCCTTCTTGAAGGCGGCGATCACCGAATCTATCTCCTCGACGGCGATGAAGTTCCGAGGGCTGTCTCGGGGGTGCATCTTCTTGTACATCCCGCCACCCACGCTCTTCCCTGCGGGTCCGGTGGTGATCAGCCAGTACTCCATCTCCGGCATCGGAGACAGGTCGAACTTCCACCCGAAGACGTCCCTGTAGAACTTGCTGAGGCTGCCTACGTCGTCTGCGGGAATCTCAAAGTGCACGATTGTCTTGACTGCCATCTATGTCGTTGACTTCGTTGTGGGTCGGATATATAAATCGGGAAATCTCGCGCCGGCTCGAACCCTCCCAGATGAACGTCAGCGAAACGGAACGCCGGACTACGGCCGGAAGATACCTCAAGAAGGGCAACATCGCCTGGGCGATAGCCGTGGTCCTTGTCGCGATCCTCGCGATCTATGCACTGGAGTCCAACACCGCCGCCCCTGGCCCGACCTACACCCAGACGACGAGCACCAATTACGAGGTGGCGGCGTCGTCGGTCATCCAGTCTGCGGTGCAGCAGAATCCTGCGGGGTACGCCACCACCTCCACCGGTGCTCTGAAGCCCACCTATCCAGGTGAGCAGGGCGCGGAGGACGCAATCCTCAACGGGGACGAGGGGCAGGCGGCAGCCAACATGACCGTCGTGGTCTTCGACTCGGCCAACGCCAGCCAGTCCTACTACGGCGTCTTCACTACGAACGTGAAGGGGCTGGCGGGGTACACCGACGTCACGAGCGTCCTCACGAGCTACGAGCAGTATGGAAGCTGCTACGCCTACGGAGAGGACGTGGACGGGATAGCTGTGGCAAACGGGGTCTGCACGGACGGGAACGTCTTCCTGCAGGCGCACCTCTCTTCGAGCGAGTCGTTCGCGCAGCTCGAGGACGACCTCTCGAGCCTGATGGGCTCGATGTACCAGAGCGTCTAGGGCTACAAACACCGGGCCTCGTAAGGGCATCAGTCAGGATTCCCGCAGATCGTCCAACCTAGGCGGTCGTCTGGTATGTCGCGGTGCAAGTCGGCGGGAACGGCGGGAAGGGCGCCGTCGCCGCGGTGCAGTTCGGTCCCACGACGATGATGGAGATGGGGTCTCCCGCGGACAGGCTGTACAGGCCGCTCCCGCCCGGTCCCAACTCCGAACCCAGCCCGTCGATTACTATCGTGGTGTCGTTCCAGCTCGCAAGGTGGATTCCAATAGAGTCCGGCGTGTTGCTGTTGATCGCGAACCCGGCCTCCCACGCCCAGGAACCCGCCGGGTTTCCGTCTATGATGGCCATCGACGGCGAGACGTCGCTCTCGACCGTGTCCACCGTCCCATCCTGCACGTAGGGGTTGACCACGGTCTCGGGATTGTTCCCGAAGCCGCAGCCCTTGATCACGATCGTCGCGCTGGCGTTCGTGGTTATTGGGCTCACCGCGGTCACCTGGGGCTGGGTGCAGGCAACGGCGGACGCAGACGAACTCGTGCGGGCCGTCGTCGAGGATTCGCCGACCGAGGAAGTTGCCGCATACCCCACGGTCGAGGAGACCGTGATTATCATAACGATCAGTATCGTGATCAGCGCGGTATTGTCGGTCGCCCTAGAGTCCAACTTTCAATCGTTCTCCTGTGGACGGCACATCAGCCCGAATGGCACCTTCCTTCTTCGAGAGGTGTTGCAACGAGCGCGCCCTAACGTTGGTCGGGCCGAAGAGTACGGGTGCTTGCACTGCCGGCGGACCGAGTGCTCGGCGGGGCAATAAACCCACCCGAAGGTGCTTCGGGCCCCACGGCCAGCTCAAGCGGAGACTCTTCGAGCACGACGGTCTCACCCTCCTTCCTGCTCGATGGGATTCGCCATGGCCCCTGTCGCCTAGCTGGCGTGCAAGGCCTGAGTCGGAGCCGTGGCGCATCGCCTGAAAGCGCGTGAAAGCGCCTGAAAACGGACTTGTCTCCACCAAGAATAGCCTGAAATCGACCGAAGCAGGCGATTCCCGCCCAGACTAGGCGTCGGGGGCTGCCCGCGGGCGCTTGCGGTGGTCGACGAGTAACTGCAATTGGTTTGGATTGGTACTTACGGGTTAATTACTCCGGAGCGCGACTGTTCACGTGGACTTGAGGATAGGCTCTGCATTTCCCCGACTTTTGGAGCGGAGGTACCCGACCGTAAAACCATCCTACTCCCTGGTAAGTGTGCTGTACCTCCTCCGCATGGTGGACGTGGCCGCGGTCCCGCTCTCCGAGGGTCTGACGAGCCGGCGGGCGGTCTTCGGATACTCGAGCCTGCCCAAGCTCATGAACCTGTCTCCGGCCGCATTCGACGAGTTCCTCGACGGGCCCTGCGAACGCGGTGCCGAGAAGCTCGACTCCTTCGGCCTTGAGGACGACGTCGAGAAGCTCCTCGAAGCTTTCAAGAAGCGGAAGCTGGGCTTTTCACTTGTAAATGGGAAGGTCAGGGGCGAGCCGCGCACTATCCTCGTCAGCCTCGTGGACATCATGGGTCTCTACAAGACGAAGCAGATTACGTCCGACATGCTCGTCGGCGAGGTTTCCAGCCCGATATTCTCGATGGCCGGCAAGTCCTCCATACGGGAGGCCCTCTCAGCGATGTTCCGCCTCACACACAGGACGGTCTTCATATCCGGTCAGCGGAAGTACATCTCAGACCGGAGTATCATCGACCGCGTCTTCGGCCCGAGTTCACTCGATCGCATCCGCGAAGGCTCGAAGACCGACGTGCTCGACGCCAAGATAGGCGCGCTGGACAAGATGACGCCGATCGAGGTGGGAGGCCGGACGAGCCTGCAGGCAGCCGTCCTTCGACTTGAGGACTGGGGACCGTGTCTCGCGATCAAGAAAAAGGAGGAAGTCGTGACCGCCTGGGATCTCGTTATGAAGCCCTGGGAATCAGGAAGGCTGACGATAAGCGCGCGGACCTAGAAGTCTAACTTCCGCTTCGTGCTGCTACTCGGGGAGAGCCTTGTTAGATACCCTGAGACGAACCGCCAGCTCCTTCATCAGGTTTACAGCGATGTCCGGGTTGGACTTCACCATACCGATGAACGACCAGGCCGTTATCCCGAGACACTTCGTGTCGGCCGTGGCCTCGACGGTCGCAGACCGCGGTTGCTCGTCGAACAGGGACATCTCACCGAAGAAATCTCCGGTCTTCAGCTCAGCGAGGGTCTTCTTGCCCTTCCTCACGCGGACGTGGCCGTCGAGTATCAGGAAGAACCCGACCCCTATGCTACCTTCCTGGATGATCTCCTGACCCGGGGCATAGGAGAGTTCCTTGCCGCTCTTCGCTATCGTCTTCAGCTGCTTCCCGTTGAGCGTAGAGAAGAGAGGGACCTTCCGCAGCATGTCGGTCACCTGCTCGTGAGAATCTTTCGGCAAACGTGTCCGTCGACCACCTCTGCGGATTTAATGCTTTCTGAGGTACCGTTCGATTGGCTGATCCCGACCGCGGGGCGACGGTAGCAGAGCGGGTCGGCGCAAGGGCTCACATCTGCGTCCGAGCTGAGAGCCTCCGAGTTCAGATGCTGGCGTAGATCAGCGCGATGTTCAGCAGCACTATCGCTCCCCCGACCACAAGCGCGGCGATGGTCGTCGCGTGCCTGTTCACGTACGGGCCCATCACGCTGCTCTTGGAGGTGTAGTAGATCAGCGGGATCATGGGGAGAGGGATCAGGACACTCAGGAACACCTGGCTGTAGAAGAGCAGCGCCAGCGGGCTTATCCCGAGGAGGATGCACGCGGTCGTTGGGAAGACGTTGATTCCCCGGGTGACGATACGCCTCAGATACGGGTTGATCTTGGCGCCGATCATTGCCGTCATGACCTCCTGCCCTGCGAGCGTCCCGACGACCGACGAAGCGATTCCGGAAGCGAGGAGGGTGATGGCGAAGATCTTGTCCGAGTAGTGACCGAACAGGGGCCCCAGTATCGCATATGCCTGGCTGATCTGCTGAATATTCGTGTACCCGTATCTGTAGAATGCGGCGGCCCCCATCACGAGGATCGCGACGTTCACGCACCCGGCGATCGAGAGGACAATCACGGTCTCCCGGAGGTGCAGCTTGAGGAACTTCCTCTTCGAGGCGTGATCGTCCTTCTTGATCCCCCACCTCGTCAGCTTGGTCGAGGTAAGCGAGGAGTGGAGCCAGAGGACGTGGGGCATGACCGTGGCGCCGACTATCCCCACGACGACCAGCAGGGTGGCGCTTGATATGTCCGGCGAGACCGAGTGGATCGCGATCTGCTGAACGCTCGGATTCAATAGAAGGAGCTCGTATAGGAACCCGATAGCTATCACCGAGACGAAGACCATGAAGAAATACTCTATCACGCGGAAGCGGTTGCTCGTCAGCGCCAGTAGTATGATGACGTCCAGGGCCCCGAAGATGCTTGCGTAGATGAGTGGGATATTGAAGAGGATGTTCAGGGCTATGACGGTACCAAGGTACTCCGCCAGGTCGGTCGCGCCGATGGCGACCTCGGCCGCGAGCCAGTACGGGATTATCTTCGCCCTGGTCTTCAGCGAGCCTTTGATCAGCTGCGCAAGACCTGTGCCTGTGGCAATTCCGAGCTTCCCTGAGAGGTACTGGAGCATCATGGCGAAGACGCTCGCCATCCAGACAGCCCAGATCAGACCGTAGTTGAACTGCGAGCCCCCCGCAATGTCAGTCCCGAAGTTGCCGGGGTCGATGTAGGCCAGGCTCACTATCAGGGTCGGGCCAAGATACGCGAAGAAGTCGCGTAGAGTGATCCTAGGGTTGCTCCTCTGGTGCTCAGTAACCTCCACCTTATCCATCTGCTCAGGTGGTCTGAGACTTCTGTCGGAGCTTCCACTCATAGTCACATCATTGGAAAACCACATGGTATTTAAACTTAGACGCATCTAATATTTCTCGATGCTTCAAAACTTTGGCGGTCACTCGCAATACTTTTATGCACTCAACACCATCGGTCCTCCGGAGCGCCTTGGCGAGAACGGTGCAGGTCAAGGGGGAGACCCAGAGGTCTGAAGACTACCTCGAAGCGATCTACCGCTTGGTCCAGGAGAATGGCTATGCTACTACCCTTGACATAGCCGAAAGACTCGAAGTCGGCGCTCCGAGCGTCTCGAGCATGGTGAAGCACCTAGCCAACGGGGGCTATCTGTCCTACGAGCCATACCGCGGCATGAAGCTCACAGAGAAGGGGGAGAAGGTGGCCAAGTCTGTGGTCTCGAGGCACGAGATACTTATGGAGTTCTTGACGATGATAGGCGTCGACTCGGCAACCGCATACATAGACGCAGAGGGAATCGAGCACCACCTCCACCCGCAGACGACGCGGGCGCTCGAGCGGCTGACCGCGGCTCTCAACAAGGATCAACACCTGCTGAAGCATCTCCGCGAGTACATGAAGCGGGAGTAGTCGCCGCTAGTCGGACCTGGTCGAACCAATTTTTTTCGGATAATCTAGGTGTGCCGAGTTGAGCCGCCAAGGGCTGCACAGGTCAAACCGCATCCCCGAAGTCATTCCTGCCTGACTTCCTGATCAGGCCCATGCTTATCTCCCGGAGAAGGGCGGTCTCCCCTGATGGTCAGGCGCCTCGAGAAGCAGCTCCAGTCGCATCTCTCCGGACGGGCCACCTTCGTCGAGGACCTGAACGTTCGCGACCAGCTCTACGTCGCGTTCCTCCGCTCTCCAGTGGCCCACGCGAGAATCAGGGAGATCGACGCCGGCAGGGCCCGCAACGCAGATGGCCTGCTTCGCGTGTTCACCGGACCCGACCTTCAGGACCTCGTCAGCCCGGACGTTTGGCGGGAGTTTCCCCTAGCGGTGTCCGAGGTGGTCTACCAGGGCCAGCCGGTCGCGGCGATAGTCGCTTCCAAGAGACAGCAGTTGGAGGATTGTCTGGACGCGATCAGCGTCCGATACGAAGCAATGCCCGAGGTCTTGGATCCAATGCGCGCCATGGAGGACAACGACAAGTGGCTCTCCACGGCCTCGTCCAACATCGTCTTCGAGCAGGAGTCCAAAGCCGGGCGCCCCTCTCAGGTCCTGAAGCGGTCCCTGCACACGCTCAAACTTCTCTTCCAGATACCGAGACTTTCTCCGTACCCTCTCGAAGGGAGAGGCATCGTGATCGAGCGCGGGCGCTCCGAGACCATCGTGTACTCCTCCACGCAGTCGCCTTCTCAGCTCCAGCAGTTCCTGGTGAAGTCTACGACGGGGTCACGGCCGGTCCGCGTGATCCAGACGGCGGTCGGCGGGGCCTTCGGCGCCAAGATATTCCCGTACGCCGAGGATCTGGCCTCGTATCTGGTCTCCAACAGGCTTCGCAGGAACGTGAAGTGGGTCCCACTTCCAGAGGAGAAGCTGTTCACCCTGACGAACCGGCCTGCCGAGACGCACGAGGTTCAGGTCGGATACGACGATTCGGGCAGGATACTCGCGTTCCGGGACCGGGTGCTCGTGGATGCGGGCGCATACTATGCAGGTACGGCCGGGGGACCACTGGCACGGCCAGGGACGAAGACGTTGCACGGCACCACCGCCATAGACCAGATGGTCTCGATGAGCACGGGCCCATATGACATCAGGGACGTGGAGGTCCGAGTAACAGCGGTCGCCACGAACAAGGTGATGATGGGGCCCATCAGGGGCTCGGGAGGCGCGATCGCGACCCTCATTCTAGAGAGGACCATGAATCAAATCGCCGGCCGGCTCGGACTAGACCAGTTCTCGGTCCGGAAGGCGAATCTGATTTGCGACGACTCATCGGTCTACAAGACCGCGCTCGGGGTCTCTATCCCCGAGTTGCGCTTCACCGACCTTCTCGAGGCCGCCAGGAACTCAAAGGAGACGAGAGAGCTGTTTCAGAGCGCGTCGCACAGTTCGGGACAAAAGCTCCTCGGTTTCGGGGTGTCATTCTACCTCTCCGAGTCCGCACCGCCGTCGGAGGAGACGGTCCGTCTGGAGCTCTCGAAGGGGGGGATGCTCGTCCTATTCGTCGGCGTCGCGCCCACGGGGCAGGGGAGCGAACGGACCCTTGCGACGATGATCTCGGAGAGCCTGCACACGAGCAAGTCCTCGGTCGAGGTCCGATTCGGAGACACGAGGACGAGCCACTTCGGGGCGGGGACGCAGTCGAGCAGGAGCATCGCATACGCGGGATCGGCCGCCCTTCTGGCGTGTCAGCAGCTCATCATGCGGATAGGAGACCGCCTGGGGGAATCGTCCCACGGCCGGTCGGCCTCCGTCACCTTCAGAGCGGGGTTGTTCCACCAGAGATTCAAGGGCGGAAGCAGCCGCGACCTCGACTTTGCCGGAGTGGCCCGGGAGCTCAAGAGCGTGACGGCCGTCGACGCGACCTACAGGTCGGAGACCCCCACCTTCTCGACGGGGTGCCACATCTCCCTGGTGGAGGTCGACCGTGCCACGGGCTCCGTCAGGGTCGTCCGGCACCTCTCATACGACGACCTGGGGACCGTCCTGGACCGCTCGGCCCTGATAGCGCAGATAGAGGGCGGCGTCATGCAATCGATAGGGGAGGCTCTTCAGGAAAGGATAGGATACGACCCGTGGGGTCGGCTGATCCGCTCCTACTTCATGCCGTCGGCGGTGGCCACCCCGAAGTTCACGCACGTCCTGGTTCGGTTGACGACCTCCCAGCATCTGCACGGAGCCAGGGGAGCCGGCGAGGCCGGGAGGATAGGTTCACTTCCCGCCATCGTGAACGCCGTCGAGAACGCCCTGTCTGCCGAGGGGCGAACCGTCTTCCTGCCGTCTATTCCCATCGCGGAAGAGTCGATACGCAAGGTCCTTTCGGAGTGACTCAAGCAGGTTGCATGTGGGGCCGAGGGAACCGGCTGGCGGATGCTACTTTGACTGCCCGGCCTCTCTCAGAAGCCTCGCAGGCCACTCGGGGAGCCTGTAGTCGTCCACGCGGTAGCTGTCCTGGTACGGCTTGATGTCCAGCACCGGCGTGCCGTCGAAGAAGTCCAGCCCGGTGACGTGGAGCTTGTTCCCCTCCCTCTTGACGAGGGGGACCAGCGCCAGTCCGATTGGGTTGGGGCGAGTGGGGGAGTCGAGAGAGAAGACGCCAACGGTCGGCAGGTCATCGGGCTTGACCCCGAACCGGAGAAGCGCCCTGGGCTTCACCTTGAGCGGACCGATCTGCTCGGGCCTAAGCTCGTGGAAGTACCCAAGCACGAAGATGTGGGAGTGCGTCTCAAGACCCTCGAGCGCAGGCTCGAACTCAGGGAAGACCTCGACCACGGATTCGACACCGGGGACCCGGCTCTTTATCACCTCGGAGGTCGCGTCCGTGTGAACGACGCCGACGGGCCTCAAGACAACTTCCTTCATGCATCCGACGAGTCTCGACCGCTATAAAATTGGTACCATCGGGCTAGCGTCCTATGACTCGGCACCCCGCCGGGAGGATGCTTATCAGACGCTCACTGTCTCTCTGGGGTGTGGGCGATGTAGCCAAGTTCAGGTCGGACTGCAGCCGGCCGGAGTTGATGGTGTACTACAACAGCGGGCTGGGGACGTCAGGGTCGTTCGCCGTCCAACTGCCGGCGCTCACCAACCAGACCACGTACGACGTGGTCTTCGCCAACCCTTCGTTCGTTAACAGCACGACGGCTACCGCAAACGTGTACTGGGGCTACTAGTCACCGAGATCAGGGATCTCCGAGATGACTGAATCTCTCCCAAACCTTTTATTACATACGTTGTAACGATGAGTGTAACTCAATGTTGTTGATCCAGTCGGCCACCCGCGGTTCTCCTCGTCCCGGGCAACGGCCTGGGATTGCGATGATTGCGATTGTGATTGCGATCGTAGTCGTCGTGGCCGTGGCCGCCGTCTACCTCGTGACGTCCGGCGGTTCGTCGGCCACCTCCTCTGGCCCGACCACCACCCAGACCTCGAGCAGCACCTCCTTCGGAGTGGGAGAAACGACCACAACCTCTACGACCAGCACCACGACCGCAGCGTCAGGGGTGAAGACGTACAGCGCCACGTTCAACTTCACCGTCCCCCAGGGTCCGTTCGGAGAGCTGACGTTCAGCAACAACGACACGGTCGACACCTACACGTCGGTGCAGGTTGCGTCCGGCTCGTTCAATTTCACGCTGAATCCAAGCACCTATTCAGGTTCGGGCAGCGGACGCGGCACGATTACGATGACGACCACCGGGTTCTGCAGCGGTCGAGTGACGGTCCCCTGCACCTTCCAGATTCCTGACGCCACGAACATCCTCGGCGGTAACATCACGATCTTCGTCGGTATCCCATCCCCTGCGAACGTCACCGCCGCGCTGACCTGCAAGGCCACCCCGAACGCGGGCTCCGCGACAGGCAATACTACCCCGTTCCTAGCCGTCTATCCAAACGAGATCAGCGTTGCGTCAATCCCGACTACGGTGTCGGAAAACCTTTCGGGTGGAATCTCGTACCACTTCACAATCACGCCGACCAACTAGGACAGGGGAACAGGGATGCACAGGGGCCCAATCCCTGTCGAGATAGGATTCCCCGTCGCCAATTGACCTAACCCGCAAGCGGCTTTCGCCATCCCAATCCCGCTGCCCGGAACTACTCGCAGCCGACCGATCCGGCAGCCCTGCCCTTTCTCATGGCAATCAGGGCCAGCGCCGCGAGGACCGCCGCGTCGATGGCGGCTATCCCGAGGAAGCCTGACGAGAGCGAAGACGAGGACCCGGAGGTCGTGGAGGCCACCGAGCTCGACTGAACGGAACCCGACGGGGTGGTGGATGCCGCAGACGTGCTCGAAGCGGCGGAGGTGTCAGCTAGCACGGAGACGGTGCCGTCGGCGCCGTTGGAGTAACTGGCGACGAAGACCTCCCCCTTGCCCGGATCGTAGGCCAAGGCGTAGGGCTCGTTCCCCACGTCCATCGTCGCGACGACCGTGTTGCTCGCGTCCGAGATAACTGAGACGTCGTTCGTGCCGCTCACCGAGTTGCCCACGAAGACCTCGCCCTTCGCGGAATCGTAGGCCGCGTCGCAGCCCATTCGGGCATCACAAGGGCACCGCGCCCGAGGACCATCCCAGACTTCGGGTGGCTCCCTTTGCCTCTGAATCCGTTGTCAGGACCGGGCGAACTGCCTGCGGTGGTAGTTGTACAGGACGAGGAACGGCCTCGTCTTGACCTCGACCACGCTGAGCGAGGCAGGGTCAGGGTGGAGGACGTAGTACTTCTCTGTGGCGCTCCGCCCCACCACGCGCTCCAGCATCGCGGTTATCACATCGCCGTGAGAGACCATGATCACATTGCCTTCAGCTCGCTTCCGGACGATCTCGACCGCCCTCCAGACCCGTTCGAGGAGTTCGCCGTTCGTCTCAGAGTAGTCTTCGGGGTCGGTAAGTATGTGGTGCCTCCCTTTCTTCCCGACGAACTGGGGCTTTATCTTGGCCTCGGTCAGCTCCTCCAGCGTCTTCACCTTCAGATCGTGGGGGCGTCCCAGTATCTTCGCGGTCTCGACGGCGCGAAAGACCGGACTGCTGTAGACGGCGTTGATCTTGGTCTTCGACAGGGTCTTGGCTATGAAAGAGGCGTCCTTCTCTCCCTTCTTGGTCAGCGGATAGTCCATCGGACCCGCCTCGATTCCCTTGACGTTGGCCCTGGTCTGGCCGTGCCTCACGAGGAAGAGATAGTCCACCCCCATCACGTTTCGTCTCCCTCTTCGAAGCATGATTAGTTAAACCCATTCCGTTCCGCCGTCCTCGGCCCCCCTGGTCTGAGTCACAGCGGGAGGGCGATAATGCCCAGCACCAGCACGACGAATGTGCCGATGCCACCCAACGCCAGGATGTAGTATATCAGCAGGTACACCTTCTGCTTCCTGGTCAGGCGGCGGGGCGGCCACACCTGGAGGCCATACTTCCACCAGGGATAGGCGATCGGAGGGATGAGATCAGGATCGTAGGGTGTCGCCCCCGTCGTGCCGCCTGAGGTGCTAAACAGCGGCATCGGCCCGTGCTTTTGGTGGACTCCACAGCGGCTGAGGTGGCGCTCCCAGTGCTCCTCGCTGATCAGTTCGTGGCACTTCGGGCAGACGGGCACCAGAGTTTCAAGGAGCCCCGTTCATTTAAGCGCGGCCGCCCGGGTCGTTCATCCCGGGCTTCTGGCGCTCCCCGGCGCCCTATGGGGTCAGATTGTTGCGAAGCGCCTCGTCTATGTCGTTCAGAGCGAGGATCTCGTCACCGAACGTCTCCTGGCTTCTCTCCCAGGCAATTATCGCTCGTCGTACTACGATCCTTCGCAGTTTCAGGAGGATCCTAGAGAGTTCTTCTTGTGCTTCGGCGTCGTCCTTCCCGGCCAATTTTCCAACACCTTGTCTGCCCTCGAAGAGATGTAGGCGTCCCATTTCGCGGGGTCCCGTCTCAGCTCCTGCATCTTCCTGAGTATCTCGTCCACTTCTCCCATTCGTGTCACATCATAACACCGGCTCGGAGAATATAAGCGATACGCGCCCAAATCAGCCTGATGAGCTTCCGTCCAAGTCGAGACCGATGCGCGTCTAAGAGTCCCAAGAGCGCGGGGCTCGGAGGCGGGGTCTCTCCTCGACCCTCTTATCATTACCGTTCGACAATCGACACCAATCGATTGATATTTCCTGATTTCCAGGCCCGCGGGGATGGCCGTAGTCTTGCCCGGGGCGGCGAAGCCCAAGATCCTGATTGTGGGGGCCGGCTTCGGAGGCATGGCCACCGCAGTCCACCTGAAGAGGGACATCGGGGCGGAGGTCACCCTCGTAAGCCATCGGAATTTCCACCTCTTCACCCCCCTGCTCTACCAGACCGCGACGGGGGTGATAGACATGGACCACCTGGCCCAGACGGTCCGTCCTCAGGCGAGGGCGCACGGTTTCCGCTTCCTGGAGGGAGACGTCACTTCTGTCGACCTGGACAAGAAGACGGTCCAGACAAGCTTCGGCGAGCTGGCCTACGACTACCTGGTGCTGGCCGTCGGGTCCGTCAACAACGACTTCGGGGTGAAGGGGGTGGCCGAGAACGCGCTCTCCCTCAAGGGCATCAACGACGGGAAGCTGATGCACGACAGAATCGTCGGGGCGATGGAGATGGCGGCCGTGGAGAAGGACGAGGCGACCCGCCGGGCCCTCCTCTCGTTCGTGGTCATCGGCGCAGGGCCGACGGGGGTCGAACTTGCGGGGTCGCTGCGGGACTTTGTCAAGGTGATGGCAAAGGACTATCCCGAGATAACGGAGAAGCCGAAGGTCTCGATCGTCGAGGCCCTCCCGAACCTGCTTCCCGGCCTCTCAGCGTACGCGGTCCGGAAGACGACAGAGGCCCTCAAAGAGCGGGGCATAGACGTCCGGACCTCGTCGAAGGTCGTCGAGGTGAGCAAAGAAGGCGTCCTCCTGCTGGGAGGAGAGCTGATCCCGTCTGCGAACGTCTTCTGGACCGCAGGCGTCAAACCGGCCAAGGTCGTGGAGTCCCTGAATGTCGAGAAGGAGAGGGGCCGGGTGAAGGTCGACGGCTTCCTCAGGGTCGGCGGACACCCGGAGGCCTTCGCGCTCGGTGACATCACCTACTTGATCGACGCCAAGTCCGGAAGGCGGCTAGCCGAGACCGCGGCTGTCGCGGTCCAGCAGGGAAAGTGGCTCGCTGACGCGCTCCCCGATCTCATGGCGAGCAGGAGCGTCGCTCCGTTCGCCTACCGCGACAGGGGCTTCATGCTGTCGATCGGCAGGCATTCCGGGGTGGCCGACCTCCACTGGCTCAAGACCTCGGGTTTCTTCGGCTGGATGATCTGGAGGGTGGTGCACATCTCGCTGATCTCGACCTCCCGCAACAGACTCGGGGTGGCCTTTGACTGGACCCTAGCCTACTTCAACACGCGAAACGTCGCCCACACCGAAGTCTAGCGGGCTTTGCTGCCTCGCCGGCCGCAGTCACGTTCACCGGTCGACTTTCTTGCTCTCGAACCCGGCAATGGCTTCCGGCAGGGTGTCGAGGACGACACCCACCCCCCGAAGATGGAGGTTGAGGGCCACGGCGCCCAGGACTTCGTTCCGGGTCGCCCCTGCCTCCTTCGCCATGAAGGCATGGTACCTCACTCCCCTGAGGTTGCGATTCGCCGTCTGGATGCCTACGTTAATCAGCTGCCTGGTCTTCGCGTCAATACCCTTCAGTGACCGCTGCGCCTCGACTAGTTCAACGTACTTCGAGGCTAACTCCGGAAAGTCCTTTTCGAATTGCTCAAACGAATACTGAGCCATGGACGGATTTGCGGGCTGATTCTTATAAAAAGTAAGTGGTCTGCGGCAGCGTGCTCACCCGAAATTGCCCTACTTGGGCGATAGTGGCGGTGGGCTCTGGGGAGTCCCGATGGGGGTGGAACGCGGCTTCCCCTTGAGAAGAAGCGAGCACACCATCGCGAAAGCCGCGAAGAACGCACACGTGATGAAGGCGTATCGGAGTGCGGTAAGGACCTCGCCGCCGGGCGCCGTCACCCCGGCGCCGTGGGTCACCAGGCCGATCACGCTGACCGCGAGCGCCAGCCCTATCGGTCCCCCTATCTGCCTCGAGGTGTTGATGAGCCCTGAAGCGACGCCTTCCTCCCCGCGCTCAGCGCCACCCAGTGCGGCGATGTTCGACGCTGTGGCCGAGAGGGCGCCCCCGACGCTCGCCAGAAGGAGCGCCGGAAGGACGACCGACAGATACTCAGAGGTGAGCGAGATCCTGGAGAACGAGAGGACCCCCACCGCGAGCGAAGCCATGGCGACGACGAGCACCGGCCGCGCGCCGTAGCGCCTGACCAGCCTGGGCGCGCCGAACCCGCCGAGGAGGAAGTAGATGAGGGCTCCCGGAATGAGTGCCAGGGCCGCGTAGAGAGGCGTGTACGACAGGAGCACTTGGAGATACGCGGTCAACAGGAAGATCATCGAGGTCGATGTCGCGAACGTCAGGAGGGCGGTCGCGTTGGCGAAGAAGACCGTCCTGCGCCGGAGGAAGCGCAGCGGCATCAGGGGGAGCGGCCGAACGGTGCTCGATCCCGATGAACGCGGCAAGGGCGACCACCGACAGGAGGAAGACCAGATACGTGCCGGCGGAGGTGTCGCCATTCCCGACCTCGCTTAGTCCGTAGACGAGCAACATCAGGCCGCCGGTAACGGAGAGGGCGCCTGGTACGTCAAGGTTACGCCCGGAACTTCTGTCGCCGGCCGGGTCCGGGAGATACCTCGCGGAGAGCAGGGTCGCCACTATCCCGATCGGCACGTTCACGAAGAAGATCCACCTCCACCCAAGGGCCTCCGTGAGGACCCCGCCGAGGACGAGCCCTGCCGAGAACCCCGCTGAAGACACGGCGGTGAATATCCCCAGGGCCTGGTTGAGCCTGCCGAGGGGCCCGAAGATTCTGACTATTAGCGCCAGGCAGGTCGCGGACGCCATCGCGGCCCCGACGCCCTGCACCACCCTTGCCGCTATCAGGACCTGTTCGGACGTCGCGAGCCCGGCCGCGAGTGACGAGATCCAGAAGATTAGCAGCCCGACGAGGAAGAGCCTCTTGCGGCCGTAGATGTCGGAGAGGCGACCGCTCAGGAGGAGCAGGCCTGCGAAAGTGAGTCCGTAGGCGCTCACTATCCACTGCAGGTCGCCGAGCGACATGGCGAGCTCCGCGCGGATCGTGGGCAGGGCTATCTGGACTATCGAGAAGTCTACCACCACGGCGAACTGAGCCATGACGAGGAGGCCCAGTATCAGGCCTGTCCGCTGTGTCGCCGGCCGCTTCTCCGACCCTCCTCCCTCGGGTGCCATTACGGTCCTCTCCTCTGGCCGGGGACTACTGGATGCGATTCTTGGTAGGTCGGACGGCCCGACAGCCGAGCGAGCGGGCCGAAGCTCTGAAGCAAATAGCTAACACATCGGTTATATTGGATGCCCAATATAAGTGTTCCTTGCGCGGGCATCGCGGAGCAGGTCACCAGGGCCCAAGCCGTCAGAATCGGCATGGACCGGTGTTGGGTAGACCCACCACCTGGATGTTCCCGACTCCCGTTCCGCCCACTCTTGGTTCAAACGTTACTTGATCCTGACGACGACCTTGCCCATGGGGTGACCGTTCTCAAGGTGCTCGAAGGCGCCACGGGTCTGCTCCAGAGGATACTCACTGTCGAGCTGGGGTCTGAGTGCTCCCTTCTCTACGAGAGAGGCCAGACGGCTCAGCGAACCGGCGCTGACCTGGGCGGTCACCGCGACGGACCTGACGCCGAACTTCGCGGCCAGCTCCTGGTCCGGCGGGTTCTGGACCAGCGAAGCGAGCACGCCTCCTGCCTTCAGCGAGGCGAACGACCTCTTGTAGACCTCTCCACCGACAGTGTCGAGCACGGCGTCATAGTCCCTGACGACGGTCTCGAACTCCTTGAGCTCGAAGTCAATCACTTCGTCAGCGCCGATCTTTCTGACGAAACCCTCCTGGGAGCCGCGCACCGTGGTGGCGACGTGACAGCCGAGGTGCTTCGCGTACTGGACGGCAAAGGAGCCCACCCCTCCGGCTCCTCCGTGGACGAGGACCTTCTGACCGGCTTCGACCTTCATGTAGTCTTCCAGCGCCTGCATGGCGCTCACGCCGGCGAGAGGGAGGGCTGCGGACTCCCCGTAGCTGATCGCCCGCGGCTTGCGCCCGATCATCATGGCGTTCGATGCGATGATTTCCGCCGCCGCGCCGGACCCCCCGGCTATGACAGGGGCGAATCCGAACACATGGTCGCCCGGCTTGAGGTCAGAGACGCCGGGTCCGACCTCCTTCACGTCGCCCGCAAAATCCCCCGCGACGGTCACCGGGAACGTCAACGGGACCATCGCCTGCATGTAACCCGCCCTGACGACCGTATCTATGGCATTGAGGGAGGCCGCGTGGGCCTCCACCAGCACCTGTCCCTCCTTCGCGCTGGGTCCCGCCGCCTCCGGGTTGAACTCGATTACCTCGGGTCCGCCGTACCTGTTGAACTGTGCCGCTCGCATGAAATGGCCCAGCGAAGGCTGCGATATAGGATGTGCGTCTCTCGCTCGAGTCGCGTTTCGGACTAGACGTGCTTCGGTTTCGGATACCTCTCCGGCGTCGGGCTCAGGACGTCCGCAAGAACTTTATCTGAAAGCCGAGGGGCGCACCCTAGGATTACCATGGCAGGCGGTGAGAGGAGGCTCGCGGCGATAATGTTCACCGACATAGTGGGATACACCCACATGTCGCAGACGGACGAGTCCCTGTCGCTGGAGCTGCTTGAGGAGCACCGTGGTCTCCTCCGCCCCGTGTTCGCTGCCCACGGCGGAGTAGAGGTCAAGACCATCGGGGACGCCTTCCTCGTCGAGTTCAAGAGCGCGTTGGACGCGGCGCTGTGCGCCGTCGATGTCCAGAAGAAGATGCAGGAGCGGAACAAGGGCGCCGTTCCGTCCCGGAGGGTGGAGCTGAGGATCGGGATCCACGTCGGCGACGTGGTGTCCGGGTCTGGCGACATCTACGGCGACGCAGTCAACGTCGCTTCGAGGATCGAGCCGCTCGCGGACCCCGGAGGGGTGGCCATCTCGCAGCAGGTCTTCGACCAGGTCAGGAACAAGTCCGAGCTCCAGATCGAGAAGGTGGGAAGCGTGCAACTGAAGAACGTCGACCTCCCGATCGTGGTCTACAAAATCAACTCGATCCCGGGGGGACGATCCGACCCCAAGAGCACAGGGCAGAGCAAGAGGCTGGCCGTACTCCCCTTCGTTAACATCAGCCAAGACTCGAACGATGAGTATTTCGCGGACGGGCTGACCGAGGAGCTGATCTCGAAGCTCTCCGACCTCCGCGGCCTGAAGGTTATCTCGCGGACCTCGGTGATGAGCTACAAGAAGAAGGACAAGAAGGTCTCGGAGATCGCGAGGGAACTGGAGGTGGGGTCGATAATCGAGGGGAGCGTCAGGAAGGCGGGGAACAAGATACGGATCTCGGTCCAGCTGATCGACGCCCGTACGGAGGAGCACCTGTGGTCGTCGAACTACGACAACAACCTCGACGACATCTTCGCCATACAGACCGACGTTGCCTCGAAGGTCGCGGCGTCGCTCTCGGCCGGATTCTTCAAACACGAAGTGAAGAAGGACACGGACGACACCGAGGCGTACACCCTGTACCTGAGGGCGCTGCAGCTCTCCTACGAGACAACGGAGCCTAGCATGAGGGAGACGGTGGCGCTCCTCCAGCGGGCGATCTCGAAGGACCCAGCATTCGCCCGCGCCCATGCATCGCTGGCCGAGGCCTGGTGCACTCTGGCGGTTAGCGGATACGAGGACTTCGCGGCGATGGGCGGCAACGCCCAGGCGGCCGCGGTGAAGGCGCTGGGCCTGGACCCCGGGCTAGCGGAAGCGCATTCGGCGATGGCAAGGGTTCACTCGATGTTCGACAGGTTCGGGTCGGCGCTCGTCGAGGCCGAGACAGCCGTGCGCATTAACCCGAACCTCTCGGAGGCCTACATGGCGCTCGGGATCCTGGATGGCCTCAAGCGCACCGCCGGAGACGCCCTGGCGATGTTCAGGCGCGCCTACGAGCTCGACCCTCTCTCCCCCGGCGCGGGCGAGATGCTGGCCTCGACGGCGGCGTGGGCCGGCGAGGATGAGGAGGCCAGAGAAGTCCTCGCAAGGCTGAGGGAGTTCAACCCGAGGAACCCGCGGGTGTACCTCGCCGCCGCCGACTACTACATGGAGAAGAAGGACTTCGACGAGGCCCAGAAGATGATAGACGCGGCCCGCGGCGTCAGCCCGAGCGAGCCGGTGTTAACCGTCTCACAGGGCATGCTCTATGGCTTCACAGGCAGGAGGAAGGAGGCCGAAGATGCCCTCAGTGAGGTCCTGGCCAACGAGAACGAGACCTTCAGACTTAACGGAGAGCTCTGGGTGCAGTGCGCTCTGGGAAACCTCGACGAGGCCTTCAGGGTCCTCATGCGGGAGGCCGAGACGCGGTCCTGGCCCTCCCTGATCAAGATAGATCCGCTCTATGCGGACCTGCGAAAAGACCCTCGCTATCCTGAGTTCTGCGCCAAGGTCGGAATAAAGCCCTGAGGTCTCGCGCATGAGCAGGAGGCGCCTCAAGGCGGACGAGATCATCCTCATGCGAACATGGTGAGACTGGAACTCGAGGTCGAGGGGCGAGTACCTGGACCGACTCCTGCGCTATGCCGCGCCTCGAAGAAGAGGTTACTCTCCGAGCCTGCCCCTCTGTCCCTTGCTGTACCTCTCGGTCACGCGCAGGGTCCTGCTGATGTCCCCCTTCTCGCTCTTCCCTTCAACGTGCAGGTTCTGACGAGCCGAACCCTTCACGGGGACTACCCTCGCCGGCGCGATGACCAGCTCGTAGAGAGACCCGGGCTTGCCCAGCCCCTCGGTGTGGGCGAGACAGAGAGGGACCCTCATCGCCTTCCCTCCTCCTCTCGGCCGAATCGTCACGACGTCGCGGGCACTCTCGCTCGGCCTGCCCTCCTCTTTGCACAGGGTGCAGTATCTTTCCACTGCTCCAACTTGGCTGCGGACTCTTCTCGCCATCTTGTCGACCATTATGCTTTCGGGATTAATCACCTGGCGCTGCTAAAATAGGTATTGGACGAGCCGGACGAAGGAAGCAGGACGGGCTCTGAACCCCTCCCGGCCAGCCTCAGGCCTACTCCTTGTCGATTAACTCCGACGGGGTCGTTTGCACCCTCGGAGTAACCTAATCCATCAGTCTCTCGAATTCTTCTCTGGTCTTTCCTATCTCAGCCGCGATCGCACCAATCAGGCCTGGGACCTATCTGCTCATCATGAGGAACAGGGACCGTCTTCCCGTCCCTTTGAATACGATGTGACTCCCTCGCTGTCGGACCGCACTAAATCCGAGCGTATTGAGCGCCTTGGCTACCTTTCTCCAAGAATAGAACTTGGGCACTTCAGACTACAACTTCGACGATCTTCTTTGGGTCCTTGACTTGCTCTTCCTCTATGCCCTCATTATCAGAGAGATTACTTCCGCCATCCTTTCCTTGAGCTGGGGATGGTCCTTGCCTTCGTGAACGCGTTGGAGAGTTCCTTGCACCGTCCGACGTACAACCCAGACTCGTCCTTCTCGATTGACATGTGGAACCTTCTCCGGGTTGAAGGCAACTTCAGGTCAACATCGCCGCTCGACACATAAACACCTCGCTGGGATGGCTAACGACGAGCCGTTGGCTGTCGCCGCGCGATTCCTGGGCCTGGATGGCAGACAACCCCTGTCTCGACCGATGAGGCATCGTCAGGATCAGACCACCATAAGACAATTTGCGCCGCTGTCTGCTATATATACGCCAGAACCGTCGAAAAGAAGAGAGATCCGTGGACCCTTGAGGAGCAGGCTCAGAGCGACGGAGAAGTCCAGCCTGCGTCACGCTGCCGAGACATTAGTTAGAAGGGACGACATGGTCGCGCTCTGTGCGTACGGTTCCCGTGTCTCAGGGTGTGCCAGAGTGGGTTCTGAGTACGACCTGCTCATCGTAGGTAAGGGCTTCAAGGACGGAACGAAGCTGGCAAAGGTCCAGGGTCTTCCAGCTGTATCGGCGCTAGTCGTTGACGAGGCGATCATGCGCGAGGAAGCGGGCGGGTCATCATCCAAGGAGTTCGTCGTGGGCAGGTTACTGAACGTCTACGAGCCTCTGGTTGGGGCCGAGCTCCTGCTGAGCGTCGAGCTCGAATACAAGAGGAGGGTCATCGCCGAGGCTCTCACTGAGCTCCAGTCCGAATACGGCGGATTCTCCTCAGACCTGATTATTCCCTATGAGTATTTCCTCTTCAACAAACTGCACAAGAGGACCGTCGCCTACCCTGAGGTAACCGGCCCTCTCAGTAGGATCTACACATGCCACCTCAAGAAAGAGAACATTGAGTTTGCGGTCCGAGGCTTTCGTGAGGCGGCAGGGTCCATTTCCGCGAGCGGGACGGTCGAGGCCACGGACGAATCAGTCAGGATTCTGCCCGGAAAGGTTCCCACGGATGTGGTCTCGAAGATCGCTGCCCTAATGTCGCCCACCAAGGAGGGTGCTTCGCAGGTCAAGGCCAGCGGTCAAGAGGTCCTGACGGGGACGCGAGCCGTGGAGACCGAGACCCGTGCCGGAGGGAGGAAAAAGGGAGACGTTGTCGAGCAACCGATAGAGCTCGCCCGTCCTAGGAAGCTTCTCCGCCTCGATGAGGGGGTGATCTTTGACGATGCGAGCAAGATAACCGAAGAGCTCGCCCGAATTTCCGGGTTCAGCGGGGAATATGCCTTCAAACAGAGGAAGAAGGGGGAGTCATACACCGCCACCCAGTTGCTCGAGATCTCGAGCAAAGGGAAGCGGGTGGAGTTCATCCTAAAGGGCTTCCCTGAGCTAAGGGCCGTGAAGTGGGCGCTCCTGAACCTGTGGGCCTTCACCGGCAAGAAGTTCAGGATGACGCCATTCGCGATGCTCCAGCGGGAGTATGAGGGCGTCTTCCGGCTCCGCAAGCTCGGAATACCGACTCACCGCATCGTGGGCATCGCGCCAGACGAAAAGATACTAGTCACGAGGTTCGTGACGGGGGTTCCGCTGTCAAAGTTCGTAGGGGCTGTTACGGGTGGGAAAGGCAACGACACGAAGTACGTCGCAAAGTATGCCAAGACGCTGGCCAAGATGCACAGGGACGGCTTGGTGTACGGAGACACCAAGGCGGAGAACGTGATAGTGTCGGAGGACGAGATCAGCCTGTTCGACCTTGAGCAGACCGTGGAAGACGGGGACCCGGCTTGGGACCTAGCCGAGTTCCTCTACTTCTCGGGGAGGAGCGCCAAGAACGAGGAGGGAATGAAGCTAGTGGCTGACTCCTTCCTTGCCAGCTACCGAGACGAGAACGGCACCGGGACGATAGCAAAGGCGAAGGGTGTACGATATCTGCTCCCCTTCCAGCCTTTCCTCAAGTCCAGCATCACAGCCGTGATCAGGGACTCGCTCGAAAGGCACTCCTCGCCCTACGGCGCCGGTCAAGATCGCCTAGCGGAGCTCGGTCACGCTGCAATGGGTATTGAACCTGGACCGGAGTGAGGCGACCGGGCCTGATTCCTGATGCGCCCGGTCTGCCGTTGTCTACTCCTTGTCGATGAACTCTGCCGGCGTCGGCGGCTCCGGGGAGAGGCCCTTCCTCTTCCTCGTCTCGAGGACCAGCGGCAGGAGCATGTTCGTCGGGACCGACTGCCAGAGCTTGAAGTTGGTGTTCCAGGTGGCCTTGCCCGCGGTCGCGCCCCTCATGACCTGCGAGAGGTCGAAGGTCTCGGCCGCCGGGATCTCGCCCTGGATGATGGTCACGACCTCCCTCTGCTCGACGTTGATGAGCTTGCCCCTCTTGGAGCTGATGACGCCCGTTATCGCCCCGATGAGGTCGCCGGGCCCCTTCACCTCTATGCCCAGGATCGGCTCTAGGAGCGTCGGGTTCGCCGTCAGCATCGCACCGAGAATCGCCCTCCTCGTCGCCGGCATCAGCTGCGCGTAGGTCCGGTGGGCCGGGTCCTCGTGCGGGACGTAGTGCGTGAGGGTGACCTTGATTCCCCTGCAGATCTCGTACGCGAGGGGGCCGTTCTGCATGATGTCCTCGAAGCCCGCCTTGATGGAGTCGATGGACTCGCTGAGGTACTGGACTCCCTTGGTCTCCTCGGTGAGCATGTTGCCCTTGGGGTCGATGGTGACCACGGACTTCGCCTCGTCCGAGGACCAGCCGTTGTCCCTCAGGGTCTTCTGGATGCCCTTCTTGTCCGTCATCTCGTTGAGGCTGCCGTTGCGGATGAGCTCCACGATGTGCGGGTCGAGAGGCTCGATCTTGATGAAGATCTTGTTGTGCCTGTTCGGGGACCGGGACATGATAGGGCCGGACGCCTGCCGGACCGTCTCCCTGTAGTTGATGATGGGCGGCGAGGTGATGATCTCGAGCCCCTGCTGCTGGAGCATGGTCGTGGCTATCTCGAGGTGGAGGACGCCCATGCCGGCCATCAGCGTCTCGCCGGACTCCTGGTTGATGGTGATGATGAGGTTGGGGTCCTCGATGTTGAGCTTGCGCATCGCCTCGACGAGCTTCGGGAGGTCCCTCGGGTGCTTCGCCTCGACCGCGGTCGTCACGACTGGCTCTGAGACGTAGTGGATGGACTCGAACGGCATGACGTCCTTGAGGTTCGATATGGTCTCGCCGGAGCGGATGTCGAGCCCGAGCAGCGCCGGGATGTTGCCCGCCGGGAGCGAGTCGACGATCTCTCGCTGGAAGCCCATGAAGAGCTGGACCGACTGGATCTTGCCTTCCTTCTTCGAGTTGAGCAGGTAGACCGGGTCGCCGTTGGAGACCGAGCCGGAGAAGAGCCTGCCGACGCCCACGAGGCCCGCGGCCGGGTCGACGACGACGTTGGTGACCATCATGACCATCGGGCCGTTCTCGTCGCACGCAAGGAGCGACTTGCCGACGTCGCTGGTGAGGTCTCCCTGCCAGATTTTGGGGATGCGGTAGGCCTGCGCGACGTCGGGCGGGGGGTGGTGCCTGACGACCATGCCGAGGAGTGACTCGTGGAGCGGGAGCTTCTTGCCCAGCTCCTCCGGCGTCGAACTGTTATAGGCGTCGATGATGTCCTTGAAGCTCATTCCTGCGTTCTTCAGCATGCTGGCGTTGAATCCCCACTTGTCCTTGCTTGACCCGAAAGCAACCTGGGAGTTCTGGACCGTCACCTTCCACTTCTCCTTGTACTCCTTCTCGGCATAGGTGTCGATGAGGCGGTTGAAGTCGTTGACTATGTTGAAGAGCCACTTCTGCATCGCTTCCGGCGACAGGCGAAGTTCCTTTATGAGGCGGTCAATCTTGTTGATGTAGAGGATCGGGCGGACGCGCTCTTCAAGTGCTTGCCTGGTGACTGTTTCGGTCTGAGTCATGACCGACTCAACGGCGTCTACGACAACAATGGCTCCATCAACAGCCCTAAGCGACCTTGTGACCTTCCCGGTGAAGTCGATGTGGCCCGGCGTGTCGATGAGGTTGATTACGTACGGCTGGCCTTCATCTTCATAATAGAGTGTAACGTTTGCGGCCTTGATCGTCATCTGCCTCGACTGCTCCAGCTCCATGTAATCGAGGGCTAACGCTTGACCAGCTACGCTGGGGCTCAACATCCCACACGCTGCTAGGAGACTATCCGACGTGGTCGTTCTTGGGGAGGAGTTTAGTCCTCTTTCCCATGGTCCACGTGCGCGATGATCCCAATGTTGCGTATGTGTGCCCTATCGTGAACTATCTTGAGGGCCTCTGTCGTCGACTTGAACTTCGGCATTATCCTTGACCTTGGACTTGCCTTTTCGGGTTCGGGTTATGAACCTTTCCTTGCAGTTAACGGGATTCTACCAGACGAGAGACTGTCTGTCGACTACAGTGGGAGATGCGAGGAAACCCCTGCCATGGAGTCGAGTGCCTTCTGCTTATGCTCCGAACGAAGTCTGATCTGCGAGTGGAAGGCCTTGATACTTTGGTCCCTTTGTACCCGCAGCTGCCAATAAGCAGTAATCTCACCTTGACTGCTGGAGAGCTTTGTGGGCATGATTCTGCTCACAATTCCAAGGGAATAGAGCAACAGGGCTGCTGAGATCAGCAGGAGTGGAGGGTGTTCAAGCACGCATGACTGGTCGTCCAGACTGATGCGTCGAAAGGCTTTGTTAGACGGCCAGACCGGGATTGTCTCCTCCGGATAGAGAACAACCGGTATCGCTTGACCTATCTTGAGGTCCCGATAATTGACTGACCCCTCGGCATCCCATAGGGCAGAAAGGCATTCCGACCTGATGAGATGGTTGCAATCGAATATCCATGAAGGCAGCGGATTGTTTGCCTGCTTCTGGTCCCGAGTGTTGTCGAATCCGGCTACTGTAAGAGCAGCGGGTACGATTTTGCCCACATTGCTTCTAATGTACCTACCATCCTTGAAGCCTCCCCTGTTCGAAACGGTCTCTGACATTGTTAGGTCACCGAATACTTTCGTGACGGTTTTGCGAAAATCTTCGTGCAAAGCCGAATCCTTGTTAGTGAAAGCGCCATTACGGTTGTTCGAGTCGCCGTAGTACCCGATGAGACGGGCACCTGCAGGCGTTGCGAGGTTCAATGGAAGTTTGGGATTACGCAGAGTTCGGATGTAGGGTCCATCGGAGGTCCTAAGGGACGAGACGAAGGGCTCGAGCATGTTCACGTCGAAACCGGTCAGTTTCGCGAAGTCCTTCCACTTCTTCAGCCTGGCAACCTTTCCAGACGCCCCTGTAAGGTAGTTGGCTATTCCACGATAGTTGTACCACGCCCATCGCTTCCCCTTCAAGACACCCAGCCGCTCCCAACAGGGTTCGACGACGGAGCGGCCCTCCGACCGCAGATAGACGATTGAGTTCTCGGTTAGGTCGCACAGGTGGACCGTTGGGTTTTCAGGCCGCTCATTGTAGCGCTTTGACAGTTGAACGACCCATCCAGGCAGGAATCGATGCTCTCTGATGCTTGTTTCTTTCGCCAAACCCGAGGCAAGATCTTGAATGGAGTGAGGCATATTCCAAACCAGGTGTTTTCCAGACTGGAATCACCAGCTCGGGTTGACCAATAAGCACCACCCTCTGAATGGCGCTAACTTTGCAGACGAAGTTTGACCCTTCTTTCCAGTATTGACTCAGTTTAGGGCACGGTGCCCGATAATCGCAAATCGCGCCTATATGCCCGTTTGTGAACGAATTTGAGTGCTTCTGCCGTCGATGTGAATTTCGGAATTGACCAAGCCTGCTTCGAAACCCTTCCGCGGCGAGATGGCCATGACTTTTTACGAAAGGCGACGCGATGTTGGCTATCATCCGCGCCAGCGAGCCGTTGTGAAGGATTCCAATCCCTGATGCTATTCAGGATGGTTCAGTTGGTAGCTTCTATCCTCGACCTTACGAAATTCTCGGTATCCTTGTTGACAAAGTAGACGTAGCACCCCTTCATCCCCCGGCTCAGTAGGACCCGATAGGTGTTCTTTACAAGGTCGACGAAACCCTCCACAGATCTCTTGACAGTCTTATCCGCGGAGTTAGCAAGATGGCCTTCCCAGGATTGGGATCCGAAGTCGTAGGACAGATCCTCTCCGAAAATCACCCCTGCGTAGTCAAACTCAAAACCTTGTGCAGTGTAGATACATCCAATCTGGTCGATTCCGTTGGGGTCGCTCGCCCACAGCGTCGACTTCGGGATTCCGGGTGCAAGATGTTTCGCATCGGGCTTCGCGTTCCAGGGACGTTGATAGTCTCCAATCACGACATCATCTCGTAGGGTTCCATCTTCGTTCGGGTCGGACCACTTCCAGCAGAAACCCGCCATCAGCCGCCCGGTGTTGCCCTCCTGCGCCTTGCTCCTGATAGCCGTCTCCAGCTCCTCCGGGCTATCCATAATCCTGAAATCGAAGTTCTCGTTCCCCTGCCAGAGCACGTTTGCCGTCTTCTCTATGCCTAGGGTATTGTTGACCCAGTTCACGAAGCCGTCAGAGCCGCTGCACCTGAATTGGGCCTCGAGCTTGTACTGCAGCACCTTGCACCCCCTCTTCTCGGCGTAGTCTCGGATGTACTGGACGGAGCCTATCTCGTCCGGCCTGACAATCTGCTTGTCATCGATGAAGAAGACAGCGACTTTCGCCGCGCTGACCAGTTCCTCGATTTGCGGGGCCTCCTTCCTCTCCAGACGGGGTGTGAATCTGTTGTAGCTCGTCTTCCTGATCCTGTGCGACTCGTCGGCTATCAGTACATCAATAGCGTTGTCCTCTGCGCCTGCGTAGCTGTTGAAGTACTTGAACTGGACCGCCGCTCTCGAACCCGTCTTCTTGCGGAGCGTTTCGGTGAACGCCTTCGACCCAGTCGCGTACTGGGCGTTGTATCCCGCCAGGGAGAGGTCGGCCATCAGGTTTATCGCAATCACGGATTTCCCTGTCCCGGGCCCTCCTTCGACGATGACCACCGCCTTCTGCTTGTCGTGGAAGGATTGCTTGGTCAGAGAGACGATCCTATCGTAGACCACCAGTTGCTCGTCGAGAAGGACATACTCGCTGTTACCCCTGATCATCTGCCCCACGTGGTCCATCAGCTTCCTGCTGGGGCGGTACTTGCTCTGCTCCAATCTGCCGAGGACTCTTTGACCGTTCCCTCCCCCAACCCTTTCTTTCAGATATGCGCTGAGCCTCATGACGTCATCTGCCGTGAACACGGGGCATTCTCCGACGATTTCGTTGAACTTGGGGGAGAAGAGGATGTCCTCCTTGTAGTAGTTGTAGTTGTGAAGGTACGAGCACCCGTTCAGGACGACCGGACTGTTCCCCTCGTAGAAGGCCGTGTGTGCGTCCTGCAGGTAGTGCTTGTATTGCCCCACCTGCGCCGAGGGGTGCAGGACGTCCCTGTTCGCCCCTCCCACCCACGTGCTGACCTCCCGGTCCCCTGTCGAATCCTTGCATTTCTCCCATTGCTTGAGCTCCACAATCACGGCGTTGTCGACCGTTCTATTGTCCTCCCCGCACAGGATGCAATCCAGCCTTCGCGAGCTGAGCGGCAATTGGTACTCCAGGAGGACTCCCTGATCCAAGAACTTGGAGTGCTCGATGACCTGGGACATCGCCCGCAGGGAGTTCCTCCAGGAACCAACCTCGTTCGGCGACGGGTTGAACCGGAAGTTCTCGAAGAAGGCGAGCTTCAGCTTCTCGGCTATCTGGTTCTGGAAGTTGTCCTCGACGAACTGCTGTGAAGTACCCGAGTAGAGTCTCATCTTAGCTCACTGTATTTCTTGTTCGAGCCGCGTGACTTCTCCACTGGATAGTTTATCGCGTTCTTCTTCATCTTCCTCTGAAGTTCCTGACTCAAATCAAGATCATACTTTTGGGCCAATCGGAGAATGAAATACAACGTGTCTGCAATCTCGTCGCCGATCATCTCTGCCCTGATGGGGTCCTTGAACATCTCTTCGACCTCGTCATCAGATTTGAACCTGAAATCTTGCAATAGTTCCGATGCCTCGGTAACAATTCCAATGGTGAGGTCCTTTGCCCCATGGAACCCGTCCCAATCACGGGCGTCAGAGAACTCCTTGACTATCTGTTTCAGTTCTGCCACGGTGGTGACTGAATCATCCATCGCCGGCGGAACAGCTATCCTCTCTCATAAGTATCATGCAATGCTGTCTCCGGTACCGTTCTACGAGCTGGTCGAGCCACTCCTTTCGGAAGTGGTGCTTCGAGTGCGCCGTCGCCGCAATCAGCCCCTCTCCCAGCTCACGGACGATGCCGATTGCCCGTTCGACGTCGTACTGCTCAAGACTCGCCTTCCCCTCTTCTTCTTGTTTGCATTGGTTTGCATCCGGCATTTTCAGCTCCTGAGTTCGCTTGCGCGACTTCGCTTGTTCGTCCGCCTGTTCGGCAGACATACGCTGGTTCGCCCTCCCGGGATCTCGCCAGGAGGGCATTCGCTGGAAAGTCAATGATTGGTGTCTTCCTCTTCGACCCGTTGGCCGCCTCGCCGTGGAAGAACCCCTGCGCTCGTTGACCACGTTTTTGCGGCTCTGGTAGTTCCTGTGCTCATCTCCAGTTTAGGGCCGGAGACTCATATTCGCGCAGTCGGGCAAAACAACACTCTGGCGGCGCATTTAAGCGCCCACCTCTCGGA
>PLUF01000109.1 GCA_003164815.1 Candidatus Gagatemarchaeum stordalenia | reverse complement strand
AGCGACCTCGAAGACTGGCCCCTCACGTACGCCGAGTATGAGCCATATTATGTGGAGTGGGAGAGGGCGCACGGCCTCTGCGGGACGGACAACAGCTCGCTCGTCCCGATGAGCACGAACTACCCGCTGCCTCCCAATCCGCTCACGCCGGTGGCGACCGCCTTTCAGACCGCGTCCGAGGCGATGGGATATCATCCGTTCCCCCACGTCAGCGCGCTCGCCTCGATGCCTTACATGAACCAGTACGGGGTCGCGGTCAACCAGTGCGTCTACGATGGTTACTGCGGCGGCCCGTGCGACTATCCGTGCGAAACGGGGGCAAAGGCCAACGCTGCCTACAGGACGGTTCCCGCAGCGATCAAGACGGGGAACTTCACGCTGGTCGTCAACAGTTTCATCTTCCGCTTGGACACGGATCCCAAGACCGGCCTAATAACGGCCGCCCGCTACTACGACGCCCAGGGCAACGTGCACGTGCAGCCTGGCACGGTGTTCTTCAACGGCATGTGGGGGTACAACATGATCAGGACCAGTCTGCTCTCCGGTGTAGGCAACCCCTACAACGCCGTCTCGGCCAGCGGCTCCGTGGGGAGAGGCATGACGTTCGGCTATCTTCCCTACTCGGGAACCACCGTCACGGGCACCCTGGCGATGGGAGGGAACGCGTATCCTGCGGGGAACGGCAGCGGGGGCGGGGTCGACCTCTACGACTTCATGGACGACAACTTCGACCACACGAATCTTAACTTCATCGGGGGGAGCCAGATCAGCATAGGCGGATACCTTGGCGCCGGACCCGGGAACATCACCTTCGCCGGAGGGGTCACAAGCAAGAGCATGGGAAGCGCCTTCAAAGCCACCCAGAAGGACAAGTATCTCCTCAAGACGATCCCCCTCTCCTCGACCCCGCTGGCCCATGACCTTCCCACGACGACGCACTACGCGGATCTGGACCCGAACTACACGGACGCCTACGGAGACCCTCTATCTCGACTGACGTTCGACTGGACGCCCAACACATACAATGGGGCCACTTACCTCGCTCCGCTCGTCGGCAAGGTGTTCAACCAGATGGGCGCCCAGAACGTGGCCCTCTCCGCGACAGTGCCTCCCGGATCCGTCCACATCGACTGGTGGGGCGCGCACATACGAGGTGGCTGCAGGATTGGCCAAGACCCTAACACCTCGGTCTGGAACAAGTGGAACCAGTGCTGGACGAGCCCGAACTATTTCGGAGCGGGTGAGATCACTAACACCTGCGGGGACAACGTCCCTTCCGGGACCCACATAGCCGGCCCGCAGTCCTACGTTGCCGCGGAAGGCATCCAGAAGTATCTCAAGTCCCCTGGAATTCTCTCGTAGGATGTTAGCGACGGCAAGCGCGCGGAAATCGACAGCCTCGTCTTCGCGAAGGGGAACATCTCAGCGACCGTCGGAGACAGTTGACGGCTCCGAGCCCAGCCAGGGTCTTCTTCATGTTCATCGGCAGCTCCATCGGCGTCTGGGCCGGAAGTGCCCCGTCCTCTCACCCGTAGTGCTTCCCATAGGGCATCCTCCCTACCCTTGCGACGAAGAGGCGGCTGTCTCCGTGGCAGGTTGAGCAGCCGACTGTCGCGCAAGTGATGAAGTGCTCGGCGTAGGGATGCAAGCAGGTGCAGTTAAAACCGGGATAGGGTGGCGACTCGGTACGCTTGAGGACGGCCCCGACGAAGAGTGCGGGCTCCATATCTCCCCGCGAACTCAGCACGAGGCGGAGCGCTCCCGTTGCCTCCTTGATCAAGGCCTCCAACGAACCGGAAAGCTCTGCGAAGAACATCTTTTACACTCGCTCCGGTATGACCGCTGCCTTCGGCTTCCTTATCATCCGACCCTCCTCTGAGCCGAGGTGGAAAGAGACATCTCTGTCGGCGTGCATCGATCTTTTCGCCTTGGCGGAGGACATAGGTTCAAGTCCGTAGCTCAGCGCGGGCTTATGCGTGCGGGCCATGAGTGTTCTCTTCGTCAACGCGAGAGTTTGTGCGATGAATGGAGAAACTCCTATCCTTTTCCTTTCATCTTTCGCGATTCTCATGTTCTCACGTGATTAATTCTAATGCTGCCCAGGCGAAGTTGCTGAGAGGCGGCTCTCTGGCCTCTCCGCGGCTGGTTTCGCTTGGACTTGTTTCAAAACACGTGAATTTGTCAGATAATATATGTGTTTCTTCGTAATTGTTATATGTATAACAAGCAGCCACGTCGCCCTTGAGAACCATGAACATTAGCGAGCCATCCGCGCAACTGTCGACGACGGAGGCCGTTGCAGCCATCATCAGAAGAAACTACGTGTTGCTCGAGGCGATCAGGATGAAGGTGGTGAACTACCACGCTCTCGCTGCGCGGATTGCGCCCAGGGTGGAGGAGCTGACGGGCAAGAAGGTCAACCTCGCAGCCCTCGTCGTGTCGGTCAAGCGATTCTCGGACGGCATGGCTGAGGAGCGCGCTGCAAAGTTGGAAGGGATTCTGAAGGATGCAAGAGTGACCCTCACGGGGGGAGTGGCAGAAGTCTCGCTGAGAGTAAACGACATCCCATCAAATCGGGTCCTGGAGGATGTACTGAAGATGGTCCCAAGACTCTCTTCGCTGCCGGAGGTCATGGAACTGCCGGGGGTGGTCAAGGTCATGGTGTCCAGGGAAGACAGCCTCCTGATAGAACAGGAGTTGGGGAACCGTTTCCCGATGACCGTGGAACGCGGATTGGCAAAGATAGGAGTGCGCGTCAGTCAAAGGGCGGAGAAGATGGTGGGCCTGGCCACCTACATCACCGAGCTGCTGTACAGGAACGGCGTCGTACTTCACGGCGCATACATCGGTCGCCCTGACATTCTGCTTGTTGTCGAGGAGAAGTTTGGCACGATGGCATACGACATCCTGAGGGAGAACACAGGAGGCTAGGTCGTGATGCCTTCTGAAATTGAGAGAAGAGCCGATCTGAAGGATAGTATGAACTTGACCAGCAAGGAAGAGGGAGAGATAGAATACGAGTACTACGTTCATCATGGTGCGGGGAGGTCACACTTAGTCCGGAGCCCGAAAGGCATCTCCCCGACGAGGACGGTGAGAGTGCCGACCCTCGCTTCAGTCTTCACTGCCAAGCTGTGCTTGGCCTAACAGATGGCGTGGACTCGATTAGCATATCGAGCGAAGACGGGTGAGCCTCTACCAGTATTCTTATGATGGTTAGGTTTGATTCGCCTATTCAGCCATCCTCAACATTGGCTGAGACCGATGCGCGAGTCTTCCTATTCAGTCCGAGCTCCGAAGGACATCATCTCGCATAAAAGAGGGAGGCGGCGTTGTGAAGGAGGGAACCTGCTTGGGTGGTATCACTCCAACTGAGGAGAAGGATCTTCCGGTCGCAGAGCTGCTCAAGAGGCTCTCGACGACCGAAAAGGGCCTGTCCTCCTCGGAAGCAGCTAAGAGACTCCAGCAATATGGGGCCAACGAGATAGCCGAGAAGAAACGCTCCCCTCTGCTCGTCTTCCTCCGCTACTTCTGGGGGCCAATACCGTGGATGATAGAAGCTGCAGCGGTCATCTCCGCCGTTCTTCAGAACTGGGATGACCTCGTCATCATCAGCGCGCTCCTGGTGGTGAACGTCATCGTGAGGACGTGGCAGGAGAACAAGGCCAGCAATGAGATCGAGCTGCTGAAGAAGAGGCTTGCACTCACCGCCAAAGTCCTCCGTGACGGCAAGTGGGCCGACCTCCCCGCTAAAGAGCTCGTACCCGGAGACATCGTACGCCTGCGCCTGGGGAACATCGTGCCCGCAGACACGAAGCTCGTCGACGGCGCGTACCTCCAGATCGACGAGTCCGGGCTGACCGGGGAATCCCTGCCCGTTGAGAAGCATCCGGGCGACGTCGCCTTCTCCTCCTCGATCATCCGGCAGGGCGAGATGAACGCGCTCGTCGTCACGACGGGGATGAACACCTTCTATGGGCGCACCACGAAGCTCGTCGAGGAAGCGCACACCAAGAGCCACTTCCAGGGCGCGGTGGTCAAGATCGGTGACTATCTGATAGTACTCGCCGCGGCCATGGTTACGGTCACTTCAATCGTCGGTCTCCTCCGCCACCAGGGACCCCTCGAAATCCTTCAGTTCGGGCTGGTCCTGATCGTCGCATCGATTCCGGCCGCGATGCCGGCCGTCCTCTCCGTCTGCATGACGGTGGGAGCCTCGGCGCTGGCGAAGAAGGAGGCCATAGTCAGCAAACTGGTCGCCATCGACGAGATGGCCGGGGTCGACATCCTGTGCGCGGACAAGACGGGCACGATCACGAAGAACGAGCTGACCGTCGGAGACGTGAAGGTCTTCAAGAAATTCACGGAGAACGACGTCCTGCTGTACGCAACCCTCGCCTCTAGGGCGGAAGACAAGGACCCTATTGACGATGCGATCATAGTCAAAGCCAAGACTCTGGAGGGAGAGTCCGCCTCGATCTCGAGCTACAAGGTCGCTTCCTTCAAGCCGTTCGACCCCGTCTCGAAGCGGACAGAGGCCACGGTGGATGGCAAGGACGGCAGCTTCCAAGTCACAAAGGGGGCACCTCAGGTGGTCCTGTCTCTCGTCAACGACAAGGGGGTGGAAGGAGCCGTGAACGAGGACGTCAACAGTTTCGCCGCGAAGGGATACCGCGCCCTGGGTGTGGCCAGGACCGACGGAGGCAAGGACTGGCACTGGGTCGGACTCATAGCGCTCTCCGACCCGCCGCGAGAGGATTCGGCTGCGACGATCAAGACAGCGGAGTCCTTGGGGATAGCCGTGAAGATGGTCACGGGCGACCACGTGGCCATAGCCAAGGAGGTCTGTCGGGAGGTGGGATTGGGCACGAACATAGTGACGTCGTCGTCCATACTCGAAAAGTCGGACAGCGAAGCGGAGTCGGTGATAGAGAAGGCCGATGGCTTTGGCGAGGTCTTCCCGGAGCACAAGTACAAGATCGTCGACCTACTGCAGAAGAGTGGCCACATCGTCTGCATGACAGGGGACGGGGTCAACGACGCCCCGGCACTGAAGAAGGCCGATTGCGGGATAGCGGTGGCCGGAGCTACCGACGCCGCAAAATCTGCCGCCGCCGTGGTCCTGACGAAGCCCGGGCTCTCGGTGATCATCGATGCCGTGACCGAGAGCCGGAAGATATTCCAGCGCATGACCAACTACGCAATCTATCGCATCAGCGAGACATTCCGGGTGTTGTTCTTCATCTCGCTCTCGATCATCGTCTTCGAGCTCTATCCGGTCACTGCGCTGATGATAGTCCTGCTCGCGCTCCTCAACGACATGCCCATACTGACGATAGCCTACGACAATGTCAAGATCTCGCAGAAGCCCGAGAAGTGGAACATGCGGTCGCTCTTGGGAATAGCATCGTTTCTGGGAGGCATCGGGACAGTGTCGTCCTTCGGAATTCTCCTCATCGGGCTATACGTCTTGCACCTGAACCCTCTTGTCCTCCAGTCGTTCATCTACCTGAAGCTGTCCGTGGCGGGTCACCTTGAACTCTTTGTGGCCAGGACGAAGGGACGATTCTGGTCGGTACGGCCGGCCAAACCACTCCTTCTCGCAGTGATACTGACGCAGCTCACGGCAACGATCATCACGGTCTACGGCATCCTGCTCCCCGCCATGGGGTGGGATTTGGCCGCGTTAGTCTGGGGATACGCGCTTGTATCCTTTGTTGTCACGGACTCTCTCAAGGTTCTTTTCTACAGGCGACTGAATCGAGAGGGCGGGGTACTTCCGACGAAGAAGATCGCACCACATCCGAGCCCGAATGTCTCGCCAGCCAGCGTCGTCGCACATTGAGGCGGTCGAAGAATGTTGGCGGGTACGATGATGTCCGGGATTCTGCAGCATCCCTTCTCCCGCGCTATCTGCTTCAAATCTTCACGAAGCCACCTCGGAATGGTCGGTAGCTGTTGACGGTGCTTGTGCGCGGTGCCACAGCTCCTTGAGGGTTCTTTCGAAATTCCGCGGGCTTGTGAGTTTGCGACACTTGAGACAGATTGACATCTTTTGTCCTTATTCGATTACGCTATTGCGTGCTTCGAAATTGGGCGATGGCTACACTCCATTGACGGGGTGGGTTCCCGGCCGTTTCACGCGAGGGTGTTCCTTGGTGCGAAAGTCGAGAGGAAGCGTTAAGTCCAGAATCTAGGCTCCAGAACAATCGAGGAAAACGTCCTATGACGGCGCAGAAGCCCGCTCGGAAGATGAGAAAGGCTCTGACTTTCTTGGCTTACACATCTTTAGTCTTGGATATCTGTATCGCGGTGATCACTTCTGTGCGTGCCCTAGGACTCGGTGATCTCCAGGCTCTGCTCATCCCGGTAAACTACGCTCTTACAGCGGTCGTAATCCTCTCGGCGGTGGTGCTCGTGACTATTTTGGTGGTGAAGGCTGCGACCCACGAACGAGCCACAACCCCAAACCATGCACCCGACGCCACCACCCTATAATGAGACAGCACCCTATCGCCCCGCGAACTCGTTAAATGACATCGCGTAGGCAGTCGGGGCCCGCGACGTCCTGGGTGCGGAAACGCCTAGAGCCACTCAAACGACTGATGCAGCAGAACTACCTGGGCAAGTGGACTGTCGTCGGGGTGCTCATCGGGGTCGTCGCGGGCCTCGGCGCCACGGCGTTCTACTACGGCATCCAGTTGGTCACCGACCTCATGCTCGGCGGGATAACGGGTTTCTTCCCCCCGAACCCGGCAGGAGAGATCCAGTCGGCGGTCAGCGCCCACCCAGACTTTCTCCTGGTGCCCGTGGCGACCATCATAGGCGGCCTCATCGCGGGCATCGTCATCTTTACCCTGGCACCCGAGGCGCAGGGACACGGTACAGATGAAGCGATCGCCGCGTTTCACAGGAAGGACGGCAAGATTAGGCGCCGCGTCCCCCTCGTAAAGGCGGTCGCGTCCGTCTTCACCATCGGTTCCGGAGGGAGCGGGGGCAGGGAGGGCCCGACGGCCCAGATCGGGGCCGGGTTCGGCTCCTTCATTGCCGATGCCTTGGGCCTCTCCGTGAGAGACAGGAGGCTAGCCGTCGCGGTGGGCCTTGGCGCTGGGATAGGTGCGATCTTCAAGGCTCCCTTCGCTGGAGCGATACTGAGCGGCGAGATCCTGTACAGCGCAGGAGACTTCGAGGTCGAGGCGCTCGTGCCCGCCTTCATCGCAGCGCCCTCGGGATACCTGATCTTCGCGTCGATAACGGGCTTCACGCCGATCTTCGGGAACTCGGTCTCCTCGTTCACCTTCACCAACCTCACGACGATCCCGGTCTACTTGGTCCTTGGTCTAGCCTGCGGCGTGGCCGGGAGGCTCTTCTCGACGGCCTTCTACTCGATGAAGCAGTTCTTCAGCTCCCTCTCGACGCCGCGATACTTCAAGCCGGCGCTCGGCGCCGCCGTGACGGGGGTCATCGGCATCTTCTTCCCTCAGATCCTCGGGCTCGGCTACGGCTTCCTGCAGTACCTGATCGACGGCAACCTCTCCGCGATAGCGCCGAACTATTTCGCGCTGCCGCTCATCGTGACGCTGCTCTTGGTGGTCATCCTCAAGGTCGTTGCGACCTCGTTCACGGTCGGCTCGGGTGGAAGCGCCGGGGTCTTCGCTCCGAGCATGGTCATCGGCGGCTTCCTCGGCGCCGTCTTCTGGGTCGCGGTCAACTCTGCGTTCCCGGGCTGGATACCGGTCCCCGCCCCTCTGGTGATCGTGGGGATGATGGCGCTGTTCGGAGGGGTGGGTAGGGCCCCCATCTCGGTCATGCTCATGGTCAGCGAGATGACGGGGTCGCTCTCCCTGCTGGTCCCCGCGGTCTTCGCCGTCCTCGTTGCCTACTTCGTGGTCGGACCGAAGTACACCATCTACAAGAGCCAGGTGCCTACGCGTTCCGATTCGCCAGCGCACCTCGGTGAGTACAGCACGCCTCTGCTGACCAAGATGCGCGTCCGCGATGCGATGAAATCGGAGGTCTTCTCGCTTCCAACCGGCTCGAGCGTCGACGAGGCGTACCATGCCATCCTGGACAAAGGCTACACGGGTGTACCAATCGTTGATTCGCTGGGTAGAGTGGTGGGAATCGTCACGATGAGCGACACGCTCCACGTCCCCGCGGAGAAGAAGGGGTCCACGCAGGTCGAGACCATAATGACGAAGAACGTTGTCGCAGTCAGCCCGGAGAACAGCTTGCTCGATGTCATGAACAAGATCGTCACGAATAACGTGGGCCAGCTGCCCGTGGTCGAGGGGGCTTCCGGACGGCTCGTCGGAATCATAACCCTGACGGACGCGATCCGGGCGTATGACAAGGTAGTGAAGTGGAGCTCGGGCCCCGATTCTCCCGCATCCAGTGCGCCCGGAAGCTGACGCGACTACTTTGCGCCGGCCTCGGACTCGAGGGTCTCCAGGTTCGCCGGGTCGCCCAGCACGAGGATCGTGTCGCCCTCAGCGAGCCGGAACGCCGGGTCGAAGATGTTCTGGATGACGGCACCGCTCCTGACGATCCCGATCACGGTGGCGAGAGTGGAGACCTCCTGCAGCCCCTTGCCGATGAGCTTCGAGGCCTTGAAGACCGTGAACCTCGCTATCTCCTTCGTCCCTATCTCCTCGGAGAAGACTATCCCGACGAGATCCTTCGTCGCGGCCGAGAGCGCCAGGAGGTGGCCCACCGTCACGGAGGAGGGTATGACCATGTCCGCGCCGGAGCTCTTCATGGGCTCGATGAGGTCCGAGTCGTGAACGACACTCACTATCCTCATATCGGGGCGTAGCTTTCGTGCGCTGAGCGTTATCAGCATGTTGTCGGGATCGTTCTGATGCGCGACGATTAGCATGCCCGCCCTTTCTATCCCGGCCTGCTTGAGCGCCTCGATCGGTCTTGTCGCGTGCTCCAGCACAGCCAGCTTCTTGTCCTTGACTAGCCCTGCATACAGCTGTTGGTCGGTAGTAACCACCACGTAATCGAGCCCCAGTTCGTCCAGCTTCTCTATGACGTACTTGCCGAGGTGGCCGTATCCGTAGACGATGACGTGCTTCTTTAGACGCTTCATCAGCTTCTCCTCAACCTTTCCCTTCGCCAGGTCCCCATTGATGAAGGCTCCGACCGTCGCCTGAAGCGTAGACGCGGCAGCGCCGACCGAGACTATTATCATTATTATCAGGAGGACCCCCTCCGTCTGGTTGAGGGTCAGGAAGTCTCCTCCGTTGGGGACGTAGAGCCCGATCGTGGTAATCGTCGAGACTGACGCGAGCAGCGCGGGAATCGGTGGAAGACCTCCGTAGTGCGCGAAGATCGCCGTGCCTGAAAGGAACATCACGCCTAGGACAATGAGCTGCCTGTAGACGGTTTGTAGGAAGACTATCGGCTCGTAGAAGGCCTCAAAGAGGATGAAGTTCAGCTTCCTGCTCTCCCGCCTGATCTTGGCACCCCTCCTGAGAGGCAGCACCCTGTCCTCCATACTCTCCACCTTCGCACGCGACCCGTCCAGAGGCTTTACGTCTTTCCACACCCACGAAGTGTGCTACCTCCTGAGCAGGTCATCTTTGAAGACGCCTCTCCTTGCGGGGAGTTTTGTTCGGTTGCGACAAGGTGCTGTATCAGAGCATCCGCTCCGTAATCGCCTTGAGGGCAAATCTCTTCAGCCCCGCGAGGTCGACTTTGTGATTGATGATGGAGATTGTGTGCACAGCCGATCATGAAGGAATGTCGCATGCAACTCGGAGGTCCAGGGAGCCCAAGCCCCGTCGAAAGAGGTTAAGTCCTCCACCTGGAGCGGTAGAGAATCGCTTGTCTAACTACAAACCAAACGACGAGGATATGGAAGGCGAGGAGAAGGACGAAGAGGAGCTGGAGAAGGAGGAGGACGAGTCCGAGGCGGACGAGCCAGGCAAGTACGAGCCCCTATCTGTCGAGAACAAGAAGTCCAGCCAAAAGTCGAAAAAAGGACGAGGAAGATCGAAGGCTATCCGGTGAGGTCGGAGGGGCTGACGTGCTGGAGTGCTCATGGCTGGCTCGAAGTCTGCCTGTATGGCGAAAGCGTAGCAATGAAAATAGAGGTAGCGGTTAACCGCTACAAGTACTTCGATGTCTGAATGAAGATAGAACTGATCAGCGGACCTTATCCGTGCCGTGGCCTCTGCTTCCCTTAGACCCTATCACGACACCGTCTCCCCGTCAGAGCGAGGGGTGTAGCCTCGGATTGTCTCTGACCTTTCAAGATATCTGCGCAGAGATTGGAATGAAGTGGGGATTGGGGGAACGCCACCCCTCGCAGCTGCGACGTCAGCCTGGAAGAAAGTCGAAACGCATATAGCAGATATCTCTTGCCTCTGAAGAGAATGACTACGCAAGGCGTCCTTCGAGGGAATTGAGATGTCCTTGGTAGAGGACGTCAGGGCCTCCTTCCAGGCGAAGGGGCTGACCTTCGTCTCGCTGACCGAGTCAACAGAGGACCCGGAGAGAACTACGCTGACCTACACCGACGGTGCTGGGAGGACCGTTCGCAGGGAGGTCAACATACGCCTCGAGGAGCTGGAGAACACGGTTGCAGCCCTCGACAGAATGGACCCAACGGACCTAGCGAACTTCCTCTTGGCGTGACTGTGCAGAGTCAGGCGGACTGATGAGCAAACTATCTGGAGCGGTCTATGCAGTCGGGAATCTTGGGTTGTCTATAGATCCTGCCAATCGAGCCGCGGAGTTCAATATGGGTAATCGTGTGGGCCTTCCCGGGCCGGAACCTCTGGCCCCCAGGTGCGACGACGGGTCGGTGGTTTGACAGCATGCGTAAGATTGTCCTTTGCCGATGGCTAGGTTCGACACCATCATCCTTTTCACATATGCGCACCTCATAACAATCTACCCGAAGACGGTAATATCCTGGGCTTGTTAAGAGTCGAGAGAACATGTCACAGCAATCCCAGAAGCAGAAGGGCGTCAATTCGACGTCGAAGAGCGAGCAGGCGATTGGGAGAGGCCAGAAGAAGGTAGACACTGCAGGCTCCAAGATGCCTGATGGCGGCAATCGAGAGCCGATGACACTGTCGAGCAAATGGGATGAAGAGGCTGACGTGGTCGTCGTCGGCTACGGCTTCGCAGGTAGCGCGGCCGCGATCGCCGCCCACGATGCCGGAGCAAAGGTGCTTATCCTGGAGAAGGCGCCTGAGGAGGACAAGGGCGGCAACAGTCGGGTCGACGCCCAGATCCTCTTCTGGCCCAACGACGTCGAGAAGGCCAAGACCTACTTCAAGGCCTTGACCGGCCCCTACATGGACAACATCTCCGAGGAGATGGTCCAGGTGTGGGCGACCGAGATGCACGCCAACCGGGCTTATCTGGAGAGCCTCGGCATGAGGCCGGTCCTGGCCGGTCCCGCCGAGTTCCCGGAACTAGCCGGCTCAGACTGCGTGCAGATGCTGGTGCACAGCGACTCCAAGGCCGCGCAGAGCGGTGCGGCCTCATTCAATCTCAGGCAGAAGAACTCCCCGCTCGGCGGGGAGCGCCTTTGGAAGGGCGTAACAGAACCTGCCCTGGCCGCGCGCAAGATTCGGGCTCTCTACGAGACGGCGGCGGTCCACCTCGTGAAGAGCAACGGCGAGGTCATCGGGGTCCTCGCGAACCAGCGGGGCAAGCGCATCGCCATCAGGGCGAACCGCGCGGTCGTGCTCACGTGCGGCGGCTTCGAGAACAACCCGACGATGATCCACACCTATCTAGCAGGGCTCCCACGCATCTACCCGGCCGGAACGCCCTACAACACTGGCGACGGCATCCGCATGGGCCTCGAAGTCGGCGCCGACCTCTGGCACATGGCCAGCATGGCTGCCCCGGAGTTCTTCTTCAAGGCGCCGGAGATCCAGGTCTCCCGGTGGATCAACCTCGCGCACGTCAACAGCTACATCTTCGTGGCCGGCGATGGCACGCGCTTCATGGCCGAAGGCGAGGCGTGCATGGGAGCAGATAGGCACGGAAAGATCAACTACCACGGGATGTGGATGCAACAGCCTGCGCCGGTCCCCATTCACCTGGTCTTCGACGAGAGCTTCCGCAAGGCCGGTTCCATCGGCGAGTCGTTCGCCTGCTGGGACGTCAGCCACGGCAACCTCTACGACTGGAGCGAGGACAACCTTCGCGAGGTGGCCAAAGGCTGGATCGAGAAGGCCGACACGGTGCGCGGTCTCGCTGCCCTGATCAACATTCCACCGGACGCGCTAGAGGCCACGGTCGCACGCTACAACGCATTCGCAAAGGATGGCAAGGACGTCGATTACGGCCGGGCTCCCGACAGGATCGCGGCGATACAGAAGCCGCCGTACTACGCCATGGAACTGACGCCGAGCTTCGTCAACACCCAGGGCGGGCCGCGGCGCAACAAGGACGCGCAGGTGATCGGCACCGACGGCGAGCCCATACCGCGGCTCTACTCGGCAGGCGAGCTCGGCTCAATCTACGCCTTCAACTACAATGCGGGCGGGAACGTCGGCGAATGCTTCGCCTTCGGCCGCATCGCCGGCAGGAACGCCGCGCAGGAGAAGCCTGCAAAGATCGCAGTCCCCGCCAGGTAGCCGGCTGGCCGCCGGATGGCTAAACCCGTCCGGCGATGCCTCCGTCGTTCTCGACATCGAGCTCCGGCTCAGGGTCGACTTCAATCCTCGGCGCTAGGTCGACGCTGATGGTCGGCATCAGTTCTCACCCTCTGCCTTGATTCTTTCGAGCTCGAGCGGGTGTGAAGCCCGCGTATCCTCCTCCGTCATCGCACCGGTTAGAAAGACGTTGCTCATAGGAAAGTCTCGTGGATTCCAATGCGCCTGGTAGAAGTGGAACACCAGGAGAAAGAGCACGGCGAGCAACGCCTCGTTTGTATGGAAGATGAAGGGGAGACCGTCGAGGAAGGTGTACCCGTATGCCCACAGAAGGACTCCGGGGACACCCAGTATGATCATGCCCCAGTATATCCCCCAATAGTCGAGCTTTTGAGCGTAGTCGTACTTGCCGTACTTTGGCGCCTCCTTGGTCAACCCCAACATGTGCTTCATGTTGTGTAGGGCGTCGGTGATGTCCGTCATGGTTACCATCACTTTCAGCGGTGCAGGCAGCCCACGGGCGCGCCTGTACAGGTACTGCGTGCTGTAGAACGCGAAATGGTAGACTACGAGCACGCCTAGCAAGAGTGCTGCCAGAAGGTGAACGTCCATGCTGATCGCAAGTCCGCCCATCGCGTTTATGACGACGCTTCCCCATCCCACATAGTACAGCTGAGCGAAACCCGTCAGCGCCAGGACCCCGGTGGTCACGAAGAGCCACATGTGCTGTATCCTCTGGTTCAGGTCCATCCTCTTGACCTTCGGCCCTTCCTTGTTTCTCACGTAACCGACGGCCGCCTTGTTGATGAGGTCCAGCCCGTTATGAACGACCGCGAAAGATATCATGACGACTATGAGAATCTGGAAGAACAGGCCTACGAGATAGGGCCAGTCCAGCGAAAAGGGAAAATTCGCGTGTAAGTTCCCGAGTTGAAAAGGCGTCGTGAGCATCGGCGTTACGACAGAGAGGATCACCCAGGAGAGGGCGAGCCCGGAGATCGCCGAGAAGACGGCTATACTTTCCATGTTTCTGCCTGAGAACGCAGAGTTCAACCCACGTCACCCCTGTGCGGGTGCAAGAGTTACCGCTTTCAAGTCTTCGAAGCTCATCGGCAGGGGGCTGCAGGAGGTCTCCACTCTCGCGACCGTGATCGGGATCGTCAGGGGCGGTGCCGTCATCCAGAACATCTTCGACCCGGCGTTCCGGCTCGCTGAGGGCGACACCGTGCTCGTCCTGGGAGACCCGGCGAACCTGGAGACCCTCGAGAGCGAGGCTGGCGCTAGGTAGGCGCGTCACGCTCTGGTACCTGGCGACTCCGTGGTGACTGTGTTAGATGTGCCTTTCACGACGTTGTCGTACGCACGTATCGCGTCCGTCACCTTGATTATCCCGACGAGCGAGCCCGAACTCCTCTCGACGACGGAGAGCTGGCCGACGTTATTCGACACGATCTTGTTCGGGGCATCCAGCAGGCTCTCGTCCGAGCCAACGACCACGACGCTTTTCGTCATCACGCCCTCCGCCGGGGTCGAGCCCCTCTTTTCGGCGGGCACCCTGAGGATGTCGGTGACAGTGACTATTCCCACCACCTGTGCGGAAGGCCCGACGATCGGGACACCAGAGTAGTGCTTGTCGATTATTTCCCGGTAAGCGTTGTCCACACTCTCCTCGGGAGCGACCGAGAAGACTCCAGCGTTCATCGCGTCGGTCCAACAATCAACGTATCATGGGCCGTCTTCCCTGCCGCAGCCTTCGGGATCGCGAGGGTCCTGGCGACCCTCCTGCGCCGAGTGCCGCCTCTCCCGATGTAGGCTGGTTACACAACTATCAACGAGCAGCAACATAAGCCAGAACTCGCTCTTCCCCTCGATTAGCATGGAACATCTGCCACCAGACGGAATCGGCTGCGAAATGTGCTCCGCCCACTTCCAAGACGAAGTTGAGCTGGGGAAGCACAGGCAATCACATGAGGCCAGTGGAACGGGGAATGGAGCGTCCGGGTCAGATAGTCCCGTCGCGAAGGAGTCTTGGACTAACCATGAGAATGGCTTTATGGACCCTCCGAGTCCTTTGCGCGCCGCAGGCGACAATCGCCCCGATGCCGAACGTGATGCCAGTCCGGATCAAGGGTCAGAGATCGTCGAAGCGGATCAGACTCAGGAAACATAGCAGGCGCTCGGGTGGTGCAGGATATCCTCGACTCCGGTCGCAGTCAGTAGCGACGCTGGACGTGGCGACGATCGATAACCCGTGACGCAGTGCATCAATTCCTTTCGATGACCGCCTGAACCATCTACTGTTCGCATTAACGCGCTCTGCTATACCCAGTTCGGCGAAAGGGGATGCGCGCGCTCGACCTGATACGAACCTGTGATGGTGGTGAACACAGTCTCCATAACACTCAACCCATACTCATATGGGCGCGCTACACAGATTACGTGCATGGCTCAGCAGGTCAAGGAGAAAGAACGGGTTGGCACGGACCAACACGCAATTTTGAAAGACCAGAAGCCACCTATCGATGACGCCGAGTACGTAAGGGATGTGATGGCCAGATTCGACCAGATTGATTTCGATGAGTGCCGGCCCAGCACCGCAAGGCACCGAAAACTGCAAGCAAAGAAGAATTGAGAATCCTACCCTTGGCGCCTGGTTAGGCCGCCGAGCTTTGGTCCATGTTGGCGCGTAGTGGAATCGTAAGAAGGAACGTCATGGACGGAAAGGAGACGATCTGGAAACAGTTGCACGACCCCTCAGGGGAGACGCTTACCAGACCGGAAGGCTGCCCTCTCAACTAAGAATCGGGAGGGAATTACGGAGGAGTCGTGTGAGAATCGGGGGGGAGTAGGGCAACTGATCCAAGGCGCTTATATCGCATTCCTGACCGAAAGCAAGTATATCTGTTCGTGCGAGCACGGTCTTTGCGCTGATTGCAGGTTGATTCCTTCGTCAAGAATAGAGTTGATTGTTGTACTCACAGTAATCGTAATAGTCGTAGTAGTCGCAGCACGCGTCTTGACAGGCCGACCATGGTCGAATCTTAGCAGTCGAAACCCCGATTCCTGACCTTGGTCTGAACAGCCTCTAGGAGCTTGGCGGCGACCTTGCACAACATTTTCGGTCTGCCGACCTTACCCTAGAGAATCTCCTCTTTCCTCCTTGGTTTTTCGGACTAGCTCTAGGAAGATTGCGAGAAAGCACGGAACTGCGCCTGGGTCTGCACCCTGAATACAACGGGGGCCATAGCTAAAGCGACGACCTGGGCCACGAGGAAGTACTCGAGCGCAGTAACCGGGCCGATGCCAATGGTAACCGAACCAACAACCAGACCGACGACTCCTCCGGCCACCCAGAAGGCCATCCACGCTCCAATGAATCTCCAGTACCCCATATGCTGCGCCTTCGGGTAGAGCCAAGTGACGAAAATGACTATGCTCGCGACTCCCACAGGAATGGTAATCATCAATGCCTCCAAAGGGTCCAGCACCAACCTGCTAACCACCCCCAATGGTGAACCCCGGGAATATCAACCTGACCCCAAACGGAGTCGCAGACGAGCGTCGACCCGTCGATCACCACCCAGGTAATGACGACGAGGGCGAGCGGCGGGATCTGCACGACGGGCTGTCGCCGTGTGCCAAAAATTCCTAAACGAGCACCGGTAGTCCAAATCAGCACCGAAAAGGGGCTTGAGTGTGCCAGTCGAGGGCTTCCCTTGAGCCTATGCTCTTGAGATCAGTTTTTCTATCAGGTCTGTTGCACTAAGGGCCGACATAATTGCCAGCAAAATCAAAGGTACGACTCAGGAGCGGAAAGGAACTCTCTGTCCCAGATGGAAATAAGAACGAGCACGCACTTACGCCCAAAAGCAGGGTTCCGAAAAAGAAAAAATAGGCAAGAAGAGCAGTGAGAAGGTTTAGTCTCATCCTTTCTCCTCAAGTTCCTTCTTCAATATCTCCACCACCATCCTCACCCACTCCCTGTGCCTCTCCTTCTGCACTTCTGCCAGGTACCTCCTTGGGAGATCCTTACACATACTTTGCATTGATTGAGTGTGTTATTACACTAATCATCGAGGCTATCATGCTCGGCAAGTTTGTGAAATGGTTCCTAGAAGATTGACCATACTCTTCGTGAGAAAAGGTGCTATCGCCCTGTTCCTTGAAGTCATGCTGATCGCCACCTTTGCTCGGAGATTCTTGGAAGGGTAGAAGCTTCTTTTCCGCAGCAATGCACTAGTTTTTCTATTAGGCCTGTTACGCTTAGGTGCGATATACTTGCCAGCAAAAGCAAAGGCACGCTCCAAATCTGGAAAGGAAATGGTTACTGAGTCCACAAAGCCACCGGCAAACTTAGGCGAGCCGATGAAAAAGGCTCCAAAGAAGAAAGTAGTAAACAAGATCAGATGAAGGCGTAGTCTGTCCCTTTCAGCAGCGTGTTCATTTCTTCATCTCCTTCTCAGCCCGCTTCCTGATTTCCTTTATGAGAGCGAACAGTTTCTCGTCAGTCAGGTCATCGAGAAACTTGTTGAATGCTCGGTGAGCAATTTCCTCTTCTTCGGTGTGTGGAGTTTCTATAAGATCACCATTCAAAAATCTCCATTCTCCTTCATCTTCTCAAGTCTCTCCCGCAGGACCTTGGGGTCGCAAGAGAAGAGGTCTGTTTGCCACTGACCGTGCCAGACGGCATAAATCTTCGTTGGCTCAGGTTCTCTGTGTAGTCTCTCGTAGAGCCCGTTGAGCCCTTTCTTGGTCTGAGTGAACTGCTCTTCCTTTAGCTCGTCTGGAACGATGTCGAGTACTATGAACCAAACAGACTTCGTGCCGTACTTGAGTGGTATACGGTCGGTTTCTCCTGTTCTGATTACCATGCTATCTCATTCCCTCTTGACCTCGGCGAATGATACGGTATTCGATAGTTTTGTGCTTGGATTCATTATACTCCTCCTTGATTTCCTAACTTCTTTCGCTCGTCCTCCCGAGCAAGAGTAATCGCCTGCTGCAACATCTTTTTGATATCATCAGTATCCAGTTCCGTAATCTCATCATCCAGAATCCCCTCTGAACTCAGAACCTTTCGAACTATCTCGACATCGTTCAACCTCTTTCTCAGCCAACTCCCTGACCTGTTGCATGAAGGCAAAAAGCTTCTTGTCGTCCGTCACATCGTCGAGCCACTTGTTGAAGGCGTTGTGCGCTAGATTTTCTTCAGTTGTGTGTGGTGGGGTTTCGATAAAATCACTATTTAGTTTTCGATTCTTAGAACCATCTGATTCTTAACAGGTTTTTGTCGGTGTGAAAGGCATCGGAGCAGGTTATCGCACAAAGCAGAGACGCAGACTTTCTTAGGACCTTTTGTAGAGATTCTTAGCGTCACCCGAGGCTAAACCTTCGGGGGTCATCTAATTAGTACCACGTTCGAGTCTTCTAAGTACTGAACCCGCGGACGGTACCAATTTGAGCACCGAAAACGGTGTGGTTCCTGTCGGGCCCGCCCCAAGCTTCACTTGAGAAGCTAAGCGTGTCCCGTCGGAATCGAACCCTTTTGAGAGAACGAACTGAGCATGTCAAGCTACCTCGGTCATGCGCAATGAGGTGACGCGGGATCGGGGTGCTGCATTGGAGCTTTTATACGTCCTATGGAAATGAAGGCTATGACAACCCTTCATCAGGAAGGGCGCCATGGGTCAGCAGTCGGCGCCCGGCGTGAGCGCCTAGTCTCTGCAGTTGTTACACCACTTTGCTAGGATCTGAGGTCGCCTCCGTCGATGTGTGAGCATTCCTTGGTCTCTCCGTGTATTCATCCACGAGAATCTGGAGACCAACGGATGGTCTCACACTGGCGTAAAACTCGGTTGCGATAATGTACAAGAGCTGAGTGTTGCTCCAGAGGTCGAGTGCGACGACGTAGGGATTGTCTCCCGTGACACCAATGGGCGTACCCTTCGGATGTGGAAAGGTTGGAGAGGGTCTGAGCCCGTAGCGACCATTGATGATGTATTCGAGCCGGTCGCAGACGCTCTGGAAATCAGAAGTCGTGTCAATGCGCCTCCATTGATCTTGACTATAAGCTCCTCGCGGACTGGGATCACGTACTCGCGGGAAAGGGCTGCATCACTGGGTCGCCTCCGACATGAGTTGGTCTCCCCAGAGCTTGATGCCGACCGTAGAGGCCAGCTCCATCAAGACCTCTCTGTATGCCGAGTCACTCAGATTGAGAGGGTAGTCGTTCCAGGAGAAGCTGCGAGAGGTAAGCTCGCCGCACTTCTGGCAGAACATGATGTAGTCGTAGTTGTCGTAGTCTCGTGGGTTCTCGATTTTCGTCCACTGCTGGCCATTCCATAGGTAGGCGACGTTCTCCCACCTCCCAAATCTCGCGGCGTATCCTGGATCCTGTTGGTTGCAACCCTCAGAGTCGAAGTGATTCGCGCAGAAGTTCGGGACGGCAAGGATTCCGCTCGCTCCTTCCCCGTCCTGATCCATGTGCCTGCTGTCGTAGTACTGGGGGTTGTTGGGATTCATTTCGGTGGAGCGGGCATCCCTGGCCTCCTTGCTCCAGTGCGAGATGTCCTTGGTCATCAGGACGTCGTCTTCTCCCTGAACCCACCCTCCGCTCTCCATTCCCAAAATAGGAGTGTCGAATCATTGAATCCCCTTGACTGATCAACAAGAGAAGCGTTAGGAAGGTTAGGGACTGGCATCGACGGGTAGTGGTTAGCTTTCACACATTCGGCGTTGCCCCAATCATTACTCATGTTGGAAAAACGAACCCTCTTCGACTAAATAAGCTTCATGAAGCTGTCAAATCCAGCACAGAAGGGCCGAGGGTGATGAATAACGCGAAACCCATGAGTCGAAATCTTACCTTGGGATTCCTACGAGTTGGCGTTTATATGCTGAGGCGAGTGAACTGTCTGTATGCCCACAAGCGACGAACGCGCGAGGGGTACAAGGGACTCGAACCCGAACGGAGGCGGGCCCGACGGGAACCACGGCGTTTTCGGTGCTCAAACTGGTACCGTCCACGGGTTCGGTACTTTGAAGACTCGAACGTGATTCCAACTATTGCTTGGAGTTGATAACCCCTATGCCGAACGTGTAGCTGAACATGGCAATGCTCACGTAGAGGTCGTAGGCAAGCTGTGTGTCGTATTGCGCTACCTGCCTGAGCAGGTTCGTCGCTTTGATGTACTCTCTTCTGAACTCGGGCGAGGTCAGGTTTGTGGATACGACCTTCTCGACGAGCTCATCCATCCTTCTGTTGAACCGGGCCAGTTCTGTGGTATGGTTGCTCATGATTCGGGCCGCGCAGAGGTGTGTTTTTAGGTCTCGGAGGGGCTGGCTTCCGTTCGTGACACGATGGAGATAACCGAGCTGATCATCAGCTATGACAAGGAGGCTGACGTAGCGTACCTGAGTTTTGGGAAGCCGCGGCCCTCGGTCTCCGAGGAGGTGGATGATTACGTGGTGATAAGGCGGGACCCGAAGACGCGGAAGATTACAGGTGTCACCATAATGAATTTTGGCCGTTACTTCAGTGGTGACAAGGAGATGAAGGTAGACTTGGACGCCCCTTCCCGGCAGAAAGGCTCGAGGAGGACTGGTAAGCTCAGGTCGATGACTTCCAGGCTGCAGAAGCAGACGAAGAGCAGGAAGCAGGTAGAAGAGGAGATAGAGTGGGCCAAGGCTGGCACGAGAAAGGCCGTGACAGAGATGCTGAAGGAATGAGGTCGCTGGTCAAAATGTCACGCGCCCATCGATACTCCAGCGATCAGAAACTTAGCGTCGATTCTACGCGGCAGGTTCGGTCTCTAGATTCGCTAATTTATCGAGAGCGCTCTTAACTTCATCGAGCTTGCTCTTCTTGTTGTCAAACCTGACGACAAGGGACAATCCCACCTTCCTGCCTGACTCTCGAATCAGTTCGATTACTTCGTCCTGCTTCAGGTTGTATCGCTCCGGCTCCTTGAGCATGTTTATGGTATCCAAGTCTCCCTCTGTTCTCACAACGACATCGAATCCCTTCAGGTCTTTTGTGAGACTGCTCGCATGTCTGTAGGCTTCTGGAGTCAGGTTCTGTAGCTTTCTGGAAAGCGCTGCATATCCCGGAGCCATCGCTTCGCGACGTGACTGGGTGTAACTGATAGAGATGCCGTCTTTTCTTACCGCATTGAATACCAGTGTATCTGCTATCTCCTTGTCATACTCGGCAGTGAAATTGCATTGCATGGCCAGGCTTCGAATGTCACCTAGGTCGAAATTGTAGAGCTTCTTCTCTGCAGTAAGTCTGATCTGATTGTCCACTATGGTCACCTCGACTTTTACGGTATCCCCTGGAGCGAAATACTCCTTTGGCACATATAATACGGCTGTACCTCCACTCTTTGCGATTCTTCTTTCCTCCTCTTGAACGACCCTAGTTGGCAATTTACATTACTCATTTACACTACTAAAGTAGTAGTGTATAAACCCAACATAGCCAGACACAATTTTACTCAGGAGAAAGTCAGTCAGGGATCAGAGTACATCGCTCAACTCCTTGACTCCGAGGTTGTCGTCAAGCTACCCTCCTGAGGAGTCGCCCCGAACTTGGCAGGTAAGTTTATTAATACTGGCGTTTCTTTTCGGAGAATGATTATTCGCTTTTGAAAAATACGACTTTTATTATGCCATCGGAAGCTGTAATCGCCTCGAAGGTGGCCGACTACTTTTCAGCCGCAGGATGGAAGGTCTCAAGAGAAGTCAAGCTCAGGGGCAGGATAGCCGACATCGTAGCAGTGCGGGCCGGAGAGATAGCCGTCGTCGAGGTCAAAGGAAGCCTTGGTGACCCGAGGCTCGGGCTCGAACAAACCCTTCACTACAAGCACGCAGCAAATGTCGCCTACCTCGCCTTGCCTAAAGAGAGAGAGGATCGAGACCTCTTGACCGCCTGTAGCAACCTCGGCATCGGGCTGCTGCTGGTCAACGGAGAAGTTACGGAAGCTGTGAAACCTGAGCGTGGAGAGGCCCTGGCGTCGGTGAGGGAAGCAATCCTCCACGAGAAGCCAAAAGTCCGCGAAGTGGTCTTGAGGAGTTCGCTCGAGAGGCTGTTCAGGTCGCGAGGCCAGATCCTCATCCTCAAGCTCCTCTTCCTCAATTCCAGCTCGGCGTTTCATCTCAACGATATTGCGAGGAGGACCGGCCTCGCACCATCGGCAGTGTCAAAGGAGTGCAGGCTTTTGCTCAGTCTGGGGCTGGTGAAGAAGAGCATCCAGGGCAACCTGACATTGTACAGCATCAACAAGAAGAGCGTGATATACGATGAGTTGAAGAGGATATTCCTGAAGTACGAGTTCCTTGATGAGTTGCTTGCGAGCAAACTTCGGGCTGAACGGGTCAAGTACGCGCTGATCTACGGATCGTTTGCGAAGGGCGTGGAGGGCGAGAGGAGCGACATCGACCTGCTTGTGGTGGGGGATATAGCGGAGGACAAGCTATTGAAGGCCGTGAACGAGGTGGAGCGAAGAACCGGACGGGAAGTGAACTACAATCTATGGACAGAGAAGGAGCTCGGAGATAAGGTGCGAGACCAGATTCCGCTGCTCCGCGAGATTGCGAAGACACCTGTGATCATGATAATTGGTGAAGAGAACGAGTTTAAGCGAGTTATTGAAAAACGGGCTGGTTGAGAAGTATCAGTCCGATGAGGACCAGATAAGGAACGAGGTGGAGATCGCGAAGAGCGACCTAGCCTCTGCGAAGCATATGCTCGGGATACAGGAGTGGGGATGGGCCCACAATGCGGCCTACAACTCCATGCTCCAGGCTGGCCGGGCGCTCATGTTCTCAAAGGGATACAGGCCGAGGAGCCAGGAGCACCACACGGCTGTTATCTCCTTCGTGAAGGCGGTCTACGCAAACAAGTTTGATGCTGAGGTCCTTCAAGCCTTCGAGAAGGCTAGAAGGCGCAGGAACGAGTCGCTCTACGACCGCGCAGGCTCGATCTCCGAAACACAGGGTCGAAACCTTGTCCAATTCGCAGAGAAGTTCATGGGCAAGACACTAGAACTCCTGAACACGAAGTGACATGAGGCTGGGTCGAAGTCGTCTAGCCTCGCACTACCAGTACACTCTGCCATAATCTCGCTCTTCGATGCGTGGCATTCGGGCCCAGAGATGGTATGTTTATCTACCGTATGGAAAGTATTTCTACCAGCTGGGGGTAGAGGCTCACGTGACACTGCACGACTACGCCGCCGAAATCCTCGGGAGCAAGACGAGCATCCGCCTCCTCAGGACGCTGGCGCGCTATAAGGGCAAGGTCTTCACGGTCAGAGAGCTCTCCGCGGCTGCCGGTGTCTCCCATCCGCAGGCATCGACAGTGCTGAAGGAGCTGGAGAGGAGGGGCGTGGTGAGGCTCCAGCCCGTGGGCAGAGCCTACCAGGTGAGTCTGAACGAGGAGAGCTACATCGTGAAATCTGTGATAGAACCGTTATTCGCCGCAGAGAAGAACACTTTGGGCTCCATGATCTCGGCGATCGCGCCGTTCTTCGACGACCCGAGGATAATCTCGGCGGCCATCTTCGGGAGCGTGGCCAGGGGCGATGAAGGGACAGACAGCGACGTCGACCTCCTGATCATCTCAGACGATAGAGAGTTTGCAACCGAATGCGCGGGCAGGGCTGTAGTCACCGCGCTTTCTCGATTCGGTCACGCGCTATCCCCGTTGATCCTGGAGAGGGAGAAGTTCCTCCGAGACCGGGACAGAGACCTTGAAAAGTCGATTCTGGAACGCTATATGCTCGTGCGCGGAAGAGACCTCAGGGAGATGGTCAAGAGTGGTAAAGCCGGTCGATAAGAAGCTCTACAAGAACTATCGCCGCACGCTCTGCACCTGAAGGTGGAGGCCTGCGCCATCAACTTCATTCAGTCCTCGCAGGTCCTGCACCGCTTCGGCGGGAGGAAGTGCGTCACGTCTACTGGGTCATGGTAGATCTCGTAGTCCTCGGGTTCAAGCTTCCGTTCGGGTTCTTTCTTCTTCTCGGTCATTGTGGCCCAATAATACCCCGGAAGCTATAACGACCAGAGGAGACTGAAAGTAATTGGATTAGAGACGGGTACTCGAAAGTGAGCGAGTGTCATCGCGTGCGAGATTAGCTTACGATTGTTCTTTTAATAGCGCCCCTTGCCGTCTCTGTAACATGCTCGACTCGGTTACTGATTCTTCTTTTGATGACTTCGTTCATAAGCACAAGGAGGTTGTAATTGATTTCTGGGCCACATGGTGCCATCCTTGTATCGAAATGGAGCCGATAATCTCCGAGATTTCTGCAAGCTTTGCCGGGCGTGTTGCATTTGCCAAGATGGATACAGACAAGAATCCTCGGGTCTCAAAGAGATACAAAGTAAACTCGATACCTGCGATTTTCGCATTCAAGGAGGGCAAACCTGTAGACAAGTCAATTGGCGTTATTCCAAAGCGAGCGCTGGTCAAGTTCATCAACGATGCCTTCGATTGATGATTCATTAGTGGTAATACGTGCAGTTCCACGAAACGGCTCGGCACACTGCGATGACTTTGTAATACTTTCACTCACCCCGGTCGGTGTAATGGCACGGATTCCGAGCTAAGATTATCTAGAACGAGCCCAAGATAAGGAGGCATGGGTAGAACGGTACCGTCTTTCAGGATGGCGCTGGAGGGCGAGATAGCCAGCTGGAGGGAGTTCCGCGGATCCCTCAGGAGCATCGGTTCAAGGGAGGACCTCGACAGCATGTTTGACCAGGCTAGGACCAACTGCATGGCCGCCGGCAACGCCGTCCGCCCCGTCGTGTTCGAAGGGATGTTCATGGCGATAGCATTCTCGCATGAAAAGCGCCTCGTTAACCTAGCGAAGGGTATCGAAGAGCTGAGGCTTGAGATGAACCCTGACAAACAATAGACCGATCGTCTCACTTGCTCTCAGGCATCATGCTAAGACGAGCTACGATTTAGGGAACCCCCTGCTCTTGGAAAGAATTGCGGGCTTCCCCGAAAATCCACAAGAGATCAAAAGTGAAAGACATCTTCCAGCTCGCTCGTAATGTTCACTTTTGACCTAATGCTTGTCACAGGACATTGGCTTTAGAACCTCGACAGCAGAACACTAAATAGAAACATTGGTTCGAAATAAGTTAATGAGACAAATTCAGAATGTCCTCCTCTTCAGAAACGATTTCTCACCATTCTTGGTTCATTTGACTCGAGATTACAATGATGCTAGTGCCAGACAGAACTTAGTAAGCATACTCAAGTCCGGGAAACTAAGGTACGGGAGCGAAGCGATGAGCGTCGCTCGATATCGCTACCCCTATCCTCTAAATGACGTGAAGACCAAGCTCTATTTCAAAGCAGTTAGCTTCACTGACACCCCTCTCAATCAGATCCATAATCTGCTCAATATAGACAATCGAGCAATAAACCTCTCATGCTATGGATTGGTATTCCTAAAAAGCAGATGTATGACTAAGGGAGCGTCCCCAGTCTTCTATATCAACAACACAAACGGTGACAAGGACAAGGTTGTCGAGGCCTTGTGCAATCTGTCAAAATCTGACCCGGGGATAGCCTCAAAGATACTGCCGTTCATATCATTTTTCGGTAAGAAGTTGAGGCCTTACAATAAGACACCTCAGGAAGGCGAAATGGATTTCACATGGGAGAGGGAATGGCGGTACTCAAACTTCAAAGGCTATTTCCAATTCGATAAGTCAGATGTCTTTATCGGACTCTGCCCCCATGACCGAATCAAATGGTTCGAAAGTCATTTTGACTGGCTCAAGTTCGTCGACCCACGTAGGAACCTCGCGCAATATGCGGAGAGGCTGGAGAGTGCAAAGGTTAGATCTGGAATACAAAATAGCGTAATCTAAGTGGTATCAAGTCCTCGGGTTCAAGCTTACGCTCGGGGTCCCTCTTCCTCTCACATATGTGATCTTGCATTGCGCCGTAGGGTATAACGACCGAAGGGGTGTGAAAATAATCGAGTGGGAGAGGGGCCTAGCTGAAAGTGAGCGCGATATCAAGGAACATTATTGGGCTCGGGTCCTTGAAAGCTGGCGAACAGTATCTATTGCCTGCGTGCTCACTTGCTGATCGAGGTTTTGTACAATGACGGGCTCCACTCCTGCTCTCTCCAGACGCCTCCTAGTAAGGTTACAAGCATAGGTTGACGAATCGATTCCGATCCATCTCCTTCCCAACTTGCTGGCTGTCAAGAGAGAGGTGCCCGATCCGAAGAGCGGGTCAATCAGCACGTCACCCCGATTGCTGGAAGCAGAAATTATCCGTTCGAGCAACCTGCATGGTTTCTGTGTGGGATAACCCAGCTTCTCTCCTCCTCTATTCACTGGCTTGATGTCATCCCACATATCTTGAACCTGAGTCCCATTCATCTCATCAAGGTATCTCTTTAGCTTCGGCACCGTATCTTGGCTTGTTTGCACTATCCTGCCTGCCTCAAGCAGTTTTTGCATCTTCTCTTGGGAATAGCGCCAGTTACGTGTCGCGCCCAGGAAGGTGAAACGGGGGTTGCCTTTTGAAGCTCCCCCGGGTCCGGACAAGTCCCCTAGTGCGTAGTATCGTCCTGTGGCGTTCTCCAAGTGCCGATATGTTCGCTCAACGTAGTGCTCATCGTATGGGACGAACACTGGATTCCAAGCATAATCTTCCGATGCGCTGTAGAAGAACAATACGTCGTGAATTCGTCCGAAGTGCCTCGCACCCTGCGACCAGTCATTGTGAGCGTTCTGTCTCTTCCAGATGATCTCGTTTCGGAAATTCTCGTAACCAAAAATCTTGTCAAGCAGGACCTTCACGTAGTGGCTGGCGTGCTGGTCGCAGTGCAGATACATCGATCCCGATTCTTTGATGACCCTACGACACTGGACGAGTAGTGATTCCATCCACTGGCAATACTCATCGAGGCCCCCAACCCAGCAATCGGTGAATATTTTCCTCTGGTTCGGCTTTCCCGCATTCGCAAAGTAGTTTCGGTTGGAAAAGAATGGAGGATCGACATAGAATAAGTCTCCGATCCCTGAAGGCAGACTAGAGAGCACTTCAACACAATCCCCCAAATAGAGAGCGTTGGACATTAGAGGGCTGGTGGTTGGCCGACGAGTCTGAAATACCTTCCTGGTTCGAACCATGTCTAGTCTGTAATCTCCTCCCTCTCATCGGGACTGATTCGCTAAAGGACCAGAAGTCAACGACATTTGATTAGCTAGTTCAACGAGGTCAATGAGGAAGTTGTGGGCCACTCCTGTAGAACAATTGTATACTTATAACGTGCAAAGGGCAGAAATGCCGTTGAGCAGCATGGTCGAAACCGGTACTGCTACCTTCAAGGCACGTGCACGGCTAATGCTGATACTCGGTGAGCAACTCATCACCGATGAGGTTGCAGCGGTCTCGGAGCTTGTGAAGAACTCGTACGACGCGGACTCTCCGGTTGTCACGGTCAGTCTCAAGGATGTTAGCAACCCAGCGAAGGGAGAAATCGTAATCACCGATAAGGGGATTGGGATGACCAAGGAAACCGTTCTCGGGTCGTGGCTAGAACTAGGTACTCTATCTAAGAGTCCAGAGGACGCGACGAAGAGGAAATCACCAGGAGGCCGGCCATATCTTGGGGAAAAGGGAATTGGGAGGCTCGCCGTTCACAAGCTTGGGAAGAAGACGGAGATTACAACCAGGTCGGAGAACTCTAATTCAGAGTTCCATCTTATCATTGATTGGTCGCAATTTGAAAAAGCCAGAGACAAATACCTCGAAGACATGTCGATAAAGTGGGAGGAGAGGCCTCCTACAGTTTTCACGAAAAAAACTGACGCTGGCACAAAAGGTACGGAGATTCGCGTGACTGAGTTGCAGAGGGCATGGACTCCAGAAATCATGAGTAGGATGAACTTGGCTATCGAAGCAATGACCTCACCCTATGCTGGTCTCAAGGGTTTTGACGTCAAGCTGGTAGTCGATGATCCGGAGAAACCCACCACTCACACCATGAACTTTGTCGAATACCTCTCAACAGCCACCTACGAATACGACGTGGAGGTCAATGCGAATGGATTCCTGACCGGTTCTTATGAATTCAATCGACCAGATGCCACTCAGTTGAACCGAAAGGTCGCTATATCGAAGCAGATCCTCGACCCAGGATTCTTCAAACTGGACTTCGAAACTAGAAAACCTCGAAAGCCCACAAGCGGTCCTTTCACATTTCGTCTTTTTGCTTGGGAGTTATATCCGGGCGACAAAAAGAGAATATTCGGCGAGAGCGCAATCTATGACCAAATTATTAGGCCGAGTACCGGTGTTCGCGTCTTCAGGGATGGATTCCGTGTTCTCCCCTACGGAAATAGAGATGACGACTGGCTCAGCTTGGACGCGAGGAGAGTAGCGTCGTTTGCGCAGCACGTGTCGAGGAGCCAATCAATCGGACTCATAGACATCACTTCCGCCCGCAACCCGCTCTTACGGGATAAATCCGATAGGGAGGGTCTGATTAGTAATCAGGCGTTCTCTGACTTCAAGCAATTGGTCCTTGACAGCCTGCAGGAGTTTGAGGTTCTGCGACTCGGCGACCACAACGCCCTGAATACAATACTGAAGAGAACTCGAAAGGGTCGGCTGGAAAAGATTACGACAACCATCGATAGAATAAACGAGCTTCTCAAAGATGTCAACAAGTCAAACTCGAATGAAGTTGTGAAAGAAATTCGGACACTACTAAGTACGACGCAACAAACATTTGATGAGGTTCTTAGCGAGACTGAGGAACCACTCCTCGTCGCAGCGGCGATAGGCCTCACATACATGGTACCCACACATGAGGTTCGCCGCGACCTTCAGCAGATCAAACAGCTAGTAGCCCGAGCAGCGAAGACCGCTACAAACGCCAAGAGCAAGTCCGACCTTGACCTGGCCTGGAGACTCGCAAACCGAGGGGATTCGATTGTCGCAGGCATAGCCAATATCCTCCGCAAGGGTCGCATGATCACTATTCCCCTATCAAGGGTGATTCAAGACGCCGAGGGACTAATAGAGCAACGTCTCGAATCACAATCGGTCAAGATTGAAACCTCTCTGAAGCCAATCTCGATTAAGGGTTCTGAGCGTCTTCTGGTCACCGCTCTTCTAAACCTGCTAGAAAACAGTGCATATTGGCTTCAGACTGTGGACACTCCAAAGAGGTTGATTCGGGTCATCGTCGACAAGCTTCAAGACGGCTCGCCGGCTCTCATCGTAACCGATTCGGGACCGGGTCTTACCGACGATCTTGATGTTCTCGCGCAGCCCTTCGTGACTCGAAAGCCAGATGGAATGGGTCTCGGACTCTACATCGTAGAACGGGTGGCGTTGGCGCATAACGCCCGACTGCGTAGCTTCGAGCAGAACGAAGTCAAGGGTCTGTTATCTGGCGCGAGCGTAGGCATCGTTTTCCCCCGGAGAAGTAGCTAGAGTGTCATCCAAAACTACAGAATGGCCTTATCCAGGAAAGGTCCTTATCGTTGACAATGATTATGATCCCTTCGTCAAGGACGCTATTGAGCAGCTACATCTGTCGGGGGCCTCTGTCGATTATTGGGATGGAACATCTCGTAAGAATCTCGTAAATGTCCGGGTTGTCTTACTAGATATGGATTTTAGCGGGCAAGATGGCGATCCAGCAGATAGAGAGTTCTATTATGATGCCGCGGACATATTGAAGAGACTTCCTGGAGTTCCACTCGTATTCGTCCTATCCTCGACATACAGGAAACAACACATTAAGTTGCTAAGGTCAGTCTACGAGGAAAGGAGTAAGGGACAGAAGTTTCATGGCGTGTTATCGACTGGGATGAGAAAAGATCAACTTACGACGAAAACTCTCGTAAGAAGGATCAAGACGTATCTTACACCGTACCAGATCCTTGAGATCTTGTTGCAATGGGAGGCCGTTCTTGATAAGGCAAAAGACGACACTGTTGCGACACTCTTTAGAGAAGAGTCGACTAATGTGTTGAGGCAGCTAATCAAAGACATCGATGACGAGAGCGGGCGAAATAGCCTCGGGCGAGAGTTCACTTCTCTGTGCACCCGTATTCTCACCCGTTTTACAAAGAAAGGCGCCTCCTTCAACTCGTTATCGAAGAAACTTGCAAAGATGGCTTCCGATGGCAGCCCTATACCAGCTTCCGCGGAGGAGACTTTGACTTCACTCTTGATGCACTACAACCCTAAGGGAGAGGATCCCTTAACTGGCGACATATACAAAACAAAAGAGAAAGGAGCCAAAGCGTTTTCGATTTTGCTTAATCCAGTATGCGACTTCGCTCAGGAACACGTGCATCATCTGACAGTTTGCTATGGGTTCGAAATCAGCTCCCCGATGCTCGATAAGCTATCGAACCCAATTTACCAATTAGACCATGATTTGATAGGAATCCTCTCAGGCGACAGAGACAAACAGGAAGACAGGGGAAAGCCAGCCTCCGAACTCAGGAAGCTCCGGAAACTTAACGCGATAAATGAAGCCAAAGCCAAGTACCTGAAGGCAAAGCCGAAAGTGAGGCCTTCTCCCAGATTTCAGATACTGCGGCACGTCCAAATTGTGCGGGGAAAGAAGTCGAAGAAGGTTCAGATATGCTTTGATCTCCAAAATCTCGAATCCCGTCAAGAAGTCTTCTCATCGAACTCCAAACTTGGTGACTGGAATAGAATCTCACGTTTAGATGCTCCTTACGTAGACGTGTTGCTTCAGGATTTCGGAGCGTATGTTTCTAGAATGGGCGTTCTTGCGATTAACACGCCGAATCCGTAGTTCATATTTTCACCGCTAACGCATTTCGCCGAGGATCACTCGGGAGCATCTGGTCCGAAGCTGATTTATCTTCCCCACCTGGCCTTAGTCCCTTCCACGCCGCACGTCACTTCGAAGTGAGCGCAACGATACCTCGAGTTCATCCTTAACTAGAGTTTCGGCTATTCCAGGTGTGTGGCAACATTTGTGGAGGCAGCTGAACTAGTCCTCCGGGCCGAGCGAACGCCACTGTCCAAGAAGGAGATATGCCAAAAGGCAGTTGAGAGAGAGCTTCTGAGCAGTCGAGGCAAGACTCCTGCCGCCTCAATCAGCGCCGCAATCTACATGAGCATGAAACGGTTGGGTTCACAATCACCGTTTGTGAAGGCGGGGCGAGGAAGATTCGGCCTGGCCAGCTGGAACCCAGTTAATCACAAGGACAATCATGGGAACTCCGCGAGTACCTTCAAGACGGCTGCCAGCAGGGTTCTCACAGAAGCCGGAAAGCCCCTGGATGTACAAACTATCACGACAAAAGCCGTTCGGCAGGGATACCTCACTACAACGGGAAAGACACCATCGGCTACGATGGGTGCACAACTTTATGTCGATGTGAAGAGACGAAAGGACGACTCGGTCTTCGTCCAGCTAGGCAAGAACCTGTTCGGTCTAAGGAAATGGGATATCAATGCGTTAAGGCCGGCGATTGAAAAAGAGGAAGCGAAAGAGCGAAGCACAGCTCGTGTAGATGCGTATCGTAGATCAATAGTGGGAGATCCCATCAACGTGGAAGGGCTGGTCTACGGCCCGTTGAACGAAAACGGGGTGATATTCCTCTTCAGCAAGATTCAGGACAAACTGCCAGAGCCGATATCGATCGAAGCCATTCAGCCAGCGTTTCCTGATGCTAAGGGGAGGCGCAAGACCGAGAAGGGCTGGGTAGACATCTGGATTGAGTTCGAATACAAGAGCTCCCACTACAAGCAACACAAACACCCTCTCAATGAATGTGACGTGATTGTTTGTTGGGAAAACGATTGGAAGGACTGTCCTCTGGAAGTGATCGAACTGAGAAGTGTCTTAAGGCAACTGAACCTCTCCAGGTAATCGGGAGGCGGATTGTTTTGAGATACATCATGGTCACAACTTGGTCTAATCACTGGGACAGGACAGGAAACACGACGTCGTTCTCGTACGCCATGTTGAGGGGTGCCATCATGAACCCAGAAAGGTTGGTCGATCACACTCCCACAGTCTTCATTCGAATCGACAGCACCACCAAGCTCCCCAAGAAGTGCTGGGAGGGAGAAGTTTACAAGATTACCAGAAGAACGGAAAAAGTCTGGTTTGAATTCAGCCTCGACCGCGAGGTCCTGTGCCCCCAGAAGTACATTGGCTATCCGGAAGGATGGTATGAGGACAAAACATCCTGACACCCTCAAGGCCACGGTGGAGACGGGCTCATACGCTTAATACAGAAAATCGCAGGGCAAAGGACATCTACTAGGGTGATGAGTCGTGACGTCTAGCTCAGCGGATGACAGCAATGCGAATGGAGCAGAGCTTGGTTTTGAGGAGAAACTGTGGAAGGCCGCCGACAAAATGCGAAGCAACATGGACGCCGCCGAGTACAAGCATGTTGTTCTTGGCCTGATATTCCTGAAGTACATTTCTGACGCCTTTAAGGAAGTTCACGAGGAGCTCACGAAGGATAAAACCTCTGATCCCGAAGAGGTGGATGAATATGTTGCAAGAAGGGTATTCTGGGTTCCTAAAGAAGCGAGATGGGATTACTTAGCAAGAAATGCAAAGAAGCCAGAAATCGGAAAGCTAATCGATGAAGCACTCGACCGCATAGAAAGGGACAATCGTTCGCTCAGGGGCGTTCTCCTCAAGAATTATGCGAGGCCGGGGCTGAACAAACAGAGGTTGGGTGAACTGATTGATTTAATCGGGACGATTGGTTTAGGAGACAAGGAGAACAGGAGCAAGGACATCCTCGGCAGAGTCTACGAGTATTTCTTGGGGCAATTCGCAGATGCGGAAGGCAAGAAGGGAGGTCAGTTCTATACTCCACGAAGCATCGTCAAACTTCTGGTTGAGATGTTGGAACCGTACAGAGGAAGGATCTTCGATCCCTGTTGTGGCTCTGGAGGGATGTTTGTTCAGAGTGAGAAATTCGTGCAGGCACACGGCGGAAGAATCGGGGATGTTTCTGTCTTCGGACAAGAGAGCAATCAGACAACCTGGCGTCTGTGCAAGATGAACATTGCCATCAGAGGCATTGACGCAAGAATCGAGTGGGGTGACTCCTTCCGAGATGATCAATTCAAGGACTTGAAGGCAGATTTCATTCTTGCTAATCCCCCGTTTAACGACAGCGACTGGGGAGGAGAGCTACTGCAGGACGACGCGAGGTGGAAGTTTGGGATTCCCCCAAGGACAAATGCAAATTTTGCTTGGGTGCAACATTTCATACATCATCTCTCGCCTACTGGAATGACCGGCTTCGTCTTGGCCAATAGCTCCATGTCTTCCAACACATCGAACGAGAGAGAGATTCGCAAGAACATTATCGAAGCCGATCTGGTCGACTGCATGGTGGCATTACCATCTCAATTGTTCTACAACACGGGGATCCCAGCGTGTCTGTGGTTTATTTCCCGGGATAAGAGAAATCAAAAGTTCAGAGACAGGAGTGGGGAGGTTCTCTTCATCGACGCTCGCAACCTTGGAATGATGGTTGACAGACGACACAGGGAATTGAACGATGAGGTCGTAAAGAAAATCTCAGAGACATATCATGCCTGGAGAGGTGAGCAGAAGGACAAGAAATATCAGGACATTCCGGGCTTTTGCAGGTCTACTTCCCTAGAAGAATTGAGAAAGCACAACTGGATTCTAACACCAGGTAGGTTCGTAGGTACGGAGGAAGTAGAAGGGGATGAAGAACTATTCGAGGCGAAGATGAAAGAGCTGGCGTCCCAACTTTCCAAGCAAGTACATGAAGGAAAAAGACTCGATGAGGAAATAATAAGAAATCTGGAGCATTTGGGATATGGTGAATGACTGGCCAGTCCATTCGATAGCTGAATGTGCATCTCAAGAACCATATTCAACGCAGATTGGTCCCTTCGGCAAGGCACTGATGGCCCAGGAGTACACAATCTCTGGTGTCCCAGTCCTTCGTGGCGTGAATGTGAACCACGGACGCTTTCACGATAGTGACTTCGTATTCATCTCGGAAGGGAAGGCTGATCAACTCAGCAAGTTCGAGTCGTATCCCAATGATGTCCTGCTGGTCCACAAAGGAACGCTAGGCAAGATTGGGCTATTGCCGGCAATGCGGAAATATCCTAGATACATCTTGGGAAACAGTATGATGCGCGTTCGTTGCGATCCAATGAAATTGTTACCCGAATATCTCTATTACTGGCTTTCCTCCCCAGATGGGCAACACTACCTGTTTAGCCGAATCTCTCAGGTGGGTGTACCGCAACTTCAGACTCCGCTTACGACATTACGTCAGGCAACCCTTCCTGTCCCTCCACTACCTATACAGCGCGGGATTGTCGATATTCTTGGTAAGTTAGATGATAAGGTCGAACTGAATGAACGAATGAACGAATCCCTTGAGGGAGTAATGAAGGCAATGTTCAAGGATTGGTTCCTCAACTTCGAGTTTCCAAACGAGCAAGGCAGGTCCTACAAGTCCTCGGGGGGAGAGATGACTTACAGTGAAGGACTAGAAAAGGAGATACCGAGAGGGTGGAAAATAGGATTTCTCGGAGACGTTGCCGATAATCCTCGACGTGGCATCCAACCTGAAGTTGTTGAAGAAGGTACGCCCTATATTGGTTTGGAGCATATGCCGCGTCGAAGTATTGCTCTAGCGGAATGGGGAACAACCGAAGAAGTGACCAGCCATAAGTTTCAGTTTTACGAGGGCGAAGTTCTCTTTGGTAAGTTGCGTCCATATTTTCACAAAGTGGGTGTCACGGCCGTCAGCGGAGTTTGCTCTACCGATATCCTGATAGTAGTTCCCAAGTCCCCCGAATGGTACAGCTTTGTGCTAAGTCAAGTTTCAAGCGATGAGTTTGTGAGTTTTGTTAGCGCTGCGTCAACTGGCACAAGAATGCCCAGAACTAACTGGGAGGATATGGCACGTTATGAACTGCTGATCCCATCAAGCAATGTAGTTCAGGCATTCAACGATAGAATTGCACCGTTATTAGGTAGGATCAGAGCGAACATATTGCAATCTCGAACGCTCGTAGCCACCCGTGATTTGCTCTTGCCTAAACTATTGTCAGGAAAGATGAGAGTTCCCTAGTGAGGTAATCAGATGAGAAACATCATTTCCGAATCAGATGTTGAGGAAAATGCCTTAAGCATACTCAAAGGCCTCGGCTACGAAATAATCAGAGGGGATGACGAGAACTACCTCCCTGGCGGAACGTTTGCTTTAAGGTCTGATTTCAAGGATGTCGTTCTGATTGAACGACTAAGAGCAGCACTGAAGAGAATCAACCCGACTATTTCTGAAGAAGCACGGGAACAAGCGATAAAACAGGTTTTGAGAAGCGAGAGCCAGAAGCTCATCGCCGATAATGAGAATTTCCACCGGATGCTGGTAGATGGGATTGACGTTCCTATTCAAACAATCGAAGGAGAGGCCTACAAGAAGGTCTGGCTATTTGATTTCCAGAAGCCAGAGAATAACGACTTCCTGGCGATCAACCAATTTACGGTTCAAGAGAACAATGTCGAGAGAAGACCTGATGTCATTCTGTTCGTCAACGGAATTCCGCTGCTGATTCTAGAACTGAAGAACCTAGCAGACGAGAACGCCACTATTTGGACAGCTTATGGGCAGTTCCAGACCTATGAAGACCAGATGCCTACTCTCTTCAGGTACAACGAAATCCTCGTAATCAGCGATGGCATTGGCGCACGGGCGGGGACCATAACCTCTGAAAAAGAGAGGTTCATGCAGTGGAAGACAATCAATGGCGAGAAACCGAAGAAGGGACTGACGGAAATCGAAGTACTGCTAAGAGGGATGTGCGATAAGCTGAGGCTTCTCGATATCGTCAGAAACTTCATCGTCTTTGAGAAGGATAAAGAGACAAAGAAGAAGCTCGCGGCATATCACCAGTACTGGGCCGTAAACAAAGCGCTCAGGTCAACACAAGACGCTAGGAAGGGTAACAAGAAGGCGGGAATCGTCTGGCACACCCAGGGTTCTGGCAAGTCCCTGACCATGATCTTCTACTCGGGAAAGCTCGTCAGGGAGCTCGACAATCCAACAATTGTGGTCTTGAACGACAGGAACGACCTTGACGACCAGCTCTTTGGCACATTCGGGAGGTGTGAGGAAATACTGAGGCAGAAGCCCGTCCAAGCCGAATCCAGGCCCCACCTCCAGGAATTGCTAAGGGTGTCTTCGGGGGGCATCGTATTCACCACGATTCAGAAGTTCTTTCCGGAAGGGGACAGGGAGAGGTACCCGGGCTTGTCGGAAAGGGACAACATCGTCGTCATCGCGGATGAGGCTCACAGGAGCCAGTACGGGTTCTCTGCCAAGATCCTTGCGAAGGCAGACAAGACGCTCATAACCTACGGCTACGCCAAGTACCTGAGGGACGCTCTACCAAACGCCTCGTTCATCGGGTTCACGGGCACGCCCATAGAAAAGGCGGACAGATCGACTCATGCGGTCTTCGGGAAGTACGTCGATACCTATGACATAGAGCAAGCGGTAGAAGACGGTGCCACCGTGAGAATCTACTACGCGAGCAGACTGGCCAAACTTGAGCTGAAGCCGGAAGAGAGGCCGAAGATAGACCCGAAATTTGAGGAGGTAACGGAAGGGGAGGAGGTCGAGGGCAAGGAGAAGCTCAAGAGCAAATGGGCGAGGGAAGAAAGGGTCGCAGGTTCCCCGAAGAGGATTGAGAGGATAGCTCAGGACATAGTTACGCACTTCGAGGAAAGAACAGCTCTCACCGGGGAAAAGGGGATGATCGTCTGCATGTCAAGGCGAATCTGCTTCGACCTGCACAACGCAATCGCGAAATTGAGGCCTTCGTGGTACGACAAGGATGACGAGAAAGGAATCATGAAGGTAGTGATGACGGGGTCGGCCTCCGACCCGAAGGAATGGCAGGAGCACATTCGAAACAGACTCAGAAGAAGGAAGATAGGCGATGATTTCAAGGATCCAGAGAATCCACTCAAGCTTCTCATCGTGAGAGACATGTTCCTGACGGGATACGACGCTCCTTCTCTCCACACAATGTACCTCGACAAGCCAATGCAAGGCCACACCCTGATGCAGGCGATAGCGAGGGTCAACCGGGTCTACCCTGGGAAGCAGGGCGGCCTAGTGGTCGACTACATGGGTGTGGGAGTCGAGCTGAAGAAGGCGCTCTTCGATTACACCGAAAGCGGCGGCAAGGGGAAACCTACACTCGACCAGGAGAAAGTGGTCCTGTTGATGCGGGAGAAATACGAAGTCGTAAAGGAGATGTTCCATGGTTTCAACTACAGGAGGTTCTTCGAGCTGGGTGCGAGCGAGAGGGTCTCTTTCATACCTCAAGCGATGGAGCACATCCTCAAGGAGCAGGGCAAGAAGGAGCGGTTCGCGAGGGAGGTAACCGCGCTCCTGAAGGCATTCTCTCTTGCCGTCCCTCAGCCGGAGGCCATGGAGATCAAGGAGGAAGTCGGGTTGTTCCAGGCGATAAAATCAGCGATATCCAAGACGACAGAGACGAAGCATGAAGAGAGCGAGGAGCGGTTCGACGCGGCAATCAAGCAAATCCTCTCGAGGGCCGTGATTTCTGACAGAATCATAGATATCTTCGAGGCTGCCGGCTTAAAGAAGCCAGAGCTCTCGATACTCTCGGAGGGCTTCCTGTCGGAGGTGAAGGCGATGCCCCAGAAGAATCTCGCCTTCGAGGCACTCAAGAAGCTGCTGAACGACGAGATACGGTTCATCTCCAAGAGGAACGTCGTCCAGGGAAAGTCCTTCATGGAGATGCTGGACAAGACGATCAAGAAGTACACGAACAGGAGCGTGGAGGCCGCACAGGTCATCGAGGAACTGGTGGAGCTGGCGAGGAAGGTCAGAGAAGAGAAGGCGAGAGGGAAGACACAGAACATGACGGAGGATGAACTGGCCTTCTACGACGCACTAGGGACTAACGACAGCGCAGTGAAGGTTCTTGGCGACGAGACGCTGAGGAAGATCGCCCTAGAGCTGACCCAGATGATAAGGAAGAGCGTCACGATCGACTGGACTCAGCGAGAGAGTGTGCAGGCCGAGATTCGCCTCAAGGTCAAGAAGATACTGAGGAAGTACGGGTATCCTCCGGACAAGCAAGAGAAGGCAACTCAAACAGTGCTCGAGCAGGCTGAACTCGTGGCAAAGGACTGGGTGGGAAGTTGAAGGAGTTCATGAGGTCGGGATGAAGTTCTCTGAAATCGCCAACAGGCTGACGGGCATATCGACTCCCATTTTTGGTGTTTCATGGCAACCATCCGAGTTGGAGCTAGCTGCGGCTCGACGTATAGTATCCTTTCTTGAGGATCGCAGGGTTCTCTATTCTCCCAATGAGCTGGAGGTACCCGCACACTGCGTCGACTCTATTCTGCAAATACGTCTCTTTCTGACATCAGAAATAGGCAAGCTGGATAGCAAGTCGGAGCTTACGGCAAGCCTTCGGGCGATGCGAGCCGCCTGCAGAAGATTCTTTGACGCGGTCGGAGCGGAGGACGGATACATAATCCAGCACGCCACCGAGAATGGTCATTACGCGAGCTGGACGTTCTACAGCGCACTCGGGGAGCTGCGCGGCACCTTTGGTATCCATCTTGCGAGAATTGCGGGCCACTTCCGACTCGATGTCGAGGATGATCTTGCGAGCATTCTGCCTGCTAACGCAGAGAGTGGTTCATGTACCGCACTTCGAGATCAGGATGGTCATGGCAAGAGACATGAGAAGGGACAGAAAAAACGAGCAAAAAGAGAAGCGAGGCGGATATGAATTCACCTGGAACTAATCTCAGAGGAGACGCACTATGATGCAGCTCGGTGCGTGGAGCTCCTCAAAGCTGCGTGTAGGACAGCACTTGAACCATTCGAGATATGAATCCTAGGCGCCGATCCTGACGCCACAACTCTGACAGAAGGCCGAACTAGGACCCAAATGAGTGCCGCATCTGACGCAGTAGCTCGAGGGTACACCTTCGCTTCGCGTGGGAAGGTCGTATCCGGCTACTTCTCTGAACTTGGCCCGGAAGACCCAGTCCAGGTTGCCCATGTTGTTCGGGTAGATGCTGATGAACTTGATGTTGTTCTGGTGGTACTTCGCCATCTTCCACTTCATCGACCGCTCGTACCGGGACCGCACGCGGGAGTCCTCGACGCCCAGCATCCCCCAGTACTCGACGTAGATCCCGTAGTCGGGGAGGTAGAAGTCCGGCCTGCTTATCCTGCGGCTGTTCCGCCTGTTCATCGCGTCCCGCTCGTGCACGTACCTGATGTCGTTCCGGTGGAAGTAGGCAGCTATCGTCCTCTCGGAGTTGCTCCTGACCACCTCTCCCCGTTGCGTGTAGGTCAGCCCGCCGTAGGTCTTCGGAGGGCGGAAGATACCATGGGCCTGGAGCCACCCGGCGACCTCGGCAACTGCCGCCACGACGACACCGAAGAGGATGAGCAGGCCTGCGAGGCCCAGAACGAGGAGGTTCCCGCCAGAGAGTACGGCCGCTACGACCCCGAGGACCAGCATGCACAACCCCCAGAGGGAGGCTCTCATCGAGACTATCGCCACCACACAGACAGGAATCGGGCAATATAGTCTCCACTCACATGATGAAGTTACTTGTCAGCAACAGGTTAAAGCAGCGAAATCGGGACCGAGGAAACGTAAGTGCTACCAATCATATCGGCCCCCTCGCTTGAGAAACGCATCCACGTTCACTACACCCCCGACTCCCGACCGAATGACTGATTCCATGCGGGTGTACTGGTAGTGATGGTCGCTGTTCCGAATGAACGAACCATCCGGACCAAGCATCAGGTAGGAGTCGATCATGTCTTCGCTCGATTCAAATGTGGGGCCGAAGCCAGACCCGAGTGCGAGGTCGCCGTTCATATCTTTGAACTGGCCGAATTCCGCGTCTGTGACAGCCAAAGCATCTGCGTATGAATCATTCTGCCCTGAGATGGCAAGCATCTGAAACACTTTCCACCGCAGAGGTCGCAATCTCTTGATCAAAGGACGCATGTCCTCTGTGAAGTTCAGCTTGGTGACGACCGTGTTGACTTTCAACTTGATTCCAGCAGCCCTGACCGCATCGGAAGCGGCTATGACTCGCTTGACATGGTCGCCGGTGCCCCTTCCCAGATCCTTCTCTGTCGATTCCTGACTCGAGTCGATGGAAACTCCAATCCAATCGACCCACGGCTTGAGCTCAGAGATTCTCTGCTGCGTCAGATAGAACGCGTTGGTCACTATGCTCACGGTCAGACCACACTGATGGGCGTACCTCGCGAAGTCGATCAGGTGGGGGTGCAGCAATGGCTCCCCGCCAACGAAGTTCAGTTTGCGAATTCCAATCCTTGCTAGGTTGTCGATTACTTCCTTCCCCCTAATCGAGTCAGCCTCGGCTCCCTGAAGGTCGGTCATGAAGCAGAACTTGCAACGGTAGTTGCATCTGTCTGTGAGGTGCCAGTTTGCTGCTTCAACATTAGGACTGCTCGGCCCGGGGGTCATCATGCAGCACTCCCACCACTCGCAGCCCGGATCCTATCGATGCAGCCGGAGATGTCGTCATAGACCTGGAAATTCGCCAGCCGAACTATGGAGAATCCCGCTGCTCTTATCAGATCCTCCCGCCAATTGTCCCTCAGCACCGTTCGTGAGTGAACGCCTCCCTCACATTCGACGACACATCTCTCAGAGACAAGGAAGTCGACGACGAATCGTCCCTCTCGGGTTCTGATTGGTACCTGCGCTCGGAACGGTATACTCCGCTTGCGGAGATGCATTTCCAAACGCAGCTCGGTCTTGGTCCTGGTCGGGGTTGAATGGCCGAGGCCACGCGATGGCGGAGGTTCGGCGTATTTCCGAACTATGTCCCTGATCCAGCCTTCGTTTGGTCGACGACCAACTCTCTTCCCTGAAGTCAATTCATTCCGAAAGAGCGGGCGCACCTCGTCGGGCGCAACATGACCTCTGGTAACTACCTCAATGTTGTCGTGAAATATGATACCCAATCTGCGTACGAGACGCAGAAAATTTTACCTTGCGCTCAAGGGCGCATCATTTATGTTGAATTATGAAACCGTTACTATAGCTTACCGATTACTGCCTACTATTTTGAGTTGATTCGAAGTTCGTTTCATCCGAATGGAACTCCATTAACGTTACCAAATGTTGTATGTTGCGAGAAGCGGAATTCTGATTACAATTGCCAATGTGGCCGCTTCCCAACGAGGCGCCTACGCCTGCTCCTTAGTTCCCCCTAGGCGATATAGCCATGGTAGCTTAGAGTCTTGGGTTTTATTTAAGCGTATGAACTATTTCACGATTAGCGTGTCGTAACCAAAGAGGCTGCTTGAAGTTTCGAAAATTTAGCGAGGGGCTAGCCGAAAAACAAGGTGCAAAAAAGAGAGACAGCGGCTATTGAATAATAGCCGCATTTGGGTTGCTTCAGGTCGTCGGGTAGATGAGGTCTAGGACCTTCTTTGTTCTGTCTAGGACGCGCATGCACATTCTGCCGACTTGCTGAGGGTTGTTGGAGGCCGCGTAGGCGGCTATGTAGCTCCAGCTGAAGTTGTCCGCTGGTCTCCCGTAGAGTCTCGCGAGGGTGGCTGCGACTAGCTGGGCGATGGTCTCGGCTTCTGGTTCCTGTCCGTGGCCTGTCTTGGGTTCGAACGACCGATGGATGGAGTGTGCGAGTTCATGGAAGAAGACGTCGTGGTCTTCCGTTGCCAGAAGGATCGTCTTGCTTACGTGGTCTGTGGCGCCGTAGACTCCCGGAGCCAGGCTCTCGTACTGGACCCTCATGCCAAACCTCGCGGCGACCTCCACGAGGGGAGGAGGGTCTCTGGGCTGGTAGATGGGGAGGGGCTGCCCCTGCGTGTCCTCGAAGCGAAAGACNNTTGCTGACCGAGCGTCCCACCTCCTGCCACTGCCTGAAGCCTCGGGCATCCGCTGTCCCGGCAAGGAGCATGAGGAGCTGGTTGCCCAGGGTCCACTTAGAGGAGGGCTTGGCAGGACTGCTGATGAGTGCTTTGGCGCACAAGTCTGGAAGTTGTTTCGTGGAGAAGAGCTGCACTATCTTCTCGAGTTCGGAGTTGGCCCGTTCTCTCCAGGGTGTTTGGACTGATGTGGTCGGTGCGACTGGGGTGGATGGTTCGACAGCTTGTGCTGCCTGTCCGTTGGCTGACACGAAAGAGTCCGCCCGCCCCTACTGCTGCGCTCCGTCGGCGGGGAACCTCTTCAGGAACTTGTCCTTGATCCTGTACCCGTGGTCGCCCACTACTATCTCCTCGCCGGCCTTGAGCCGGTCGATGAATCCGCTGGCGCCCTTCAGCTCGGGGAGAAGGGTCCCTTCGCGGTCCATGTAGAAGGTCCACTCGCCTCCTCCGTTGGCGTACTCCTTCCACGGGCGCTTCTCGAGTATTGCGGAGTCCACTGTTGGTGGTGCTGGTTGGTTGCTGGAAGGGGTGTTCTTCTCGGGTGCGGCATGGCTCTCGCCGTTGAACCTCTGCCTTCCGAGGACGTAGACGATGTTGCTGAACTGCCTTTCGGTGTCGTTGGTGTACTTCTCGAGCACCTTGATCAGGGTGAAGCCCTGCTTCATGAGACCGTTCGCCTCCTCGGGGGTTCCCGCCTCCTTGATCTCGGTTATGCGAGAGTATGGCATTTCCATCCTTCTTCGCCTCCCTGCTCCTCTAGCTGACATGCCCTCCTAGGGGAGGCCCGCATTTAACGGGCCGAACCTGCGGTCCTCCTGGGGTTACGAACTCCTCATTCAGCCTCCGGCTGCAGTACTCCCTGACGGTGTACTCCTTGATTCCGAGCGATTCGCCGGCCTCCCGCTGAGAGAAGGTCTTGGGCCGCATCGCCAAGGACGCCAGGTAGACAGATCCTGCTGCGACTGTCCTTGGGTTGAAGCCGTTCGGCTCCGCTGCTGAAGACGCGAGCTCCTTCGAGCGCTCGAAGAGGGTCGTGAAGTACTCCTTCGGGTCTGCTTCGGACTTGCTCAGCCGCTCGGCGATCCTCTCGCTGGATTGCAGCCTGCCAATGGCGGCCCTCACGAAGTCGTCCTTGCTGGGATGGGGGAGATGCANNCGATTGCCGCCGACCTGCACGCGTACAGGAGCGAGTACGCAGATATCGACGGGATCGTGGCTTCGTAGGACTCCCTGTGGATGAGGAGCCTCCTCGCCGTGATGTCGGCGCTCTGCGCGATGCTCTTGGGGAGAGCCAGCCTCTCGGCTATCCTGTTCGTCAGCATCGAGCATGTCGGCATCGGCCCTCCGCGCCCGACGATGTTCGGCATCAGCTTCGCCCACCCGAAGGCGGGGCCCTTCAGAGAGGAGGCGCTCTCCGTGTCCGCGACTATGTACGAGCCAA